>CALLBO010000008.1 GCA_937998875.1 uncultured Granulosicoccaceae bacterium | reverse complement strand
TCCATGAAATATCGCCTGACGAGCACGTCCTCGATTCATCACATGATAGAACGCGTTTTCATACTGGATTCGCGGTGGTCTCGGCATTCGACTATTTTACCATCATTTAGATATTATAAAATAGCCTTGACCCCTATTTCTAATATTGGTCTGAGGCCTTGGATTCTTGCTATTTGGCAATCCTTCTGCCCGTTTTAGTGCAGCAACTAACGCTTTATCTTCTGCCTTCGCATCCAATGTACCAGCAATTCTCTTCTTAGCATTGCGCTCACACTGAGCACGTAAAAGGACACGTTGCGCAGGGGAAAATGGTGCGCTTTTACCTCTCGCTAGGCTGACCAATAAGTCGAATTCACTCAAATCACCATTACGCACAGCCTGTTTGATTCCGGTTTCTATTGTAGTTATTGATCTTCGAGGGGTAAATTACAATGGGTGTCTATGTTATTGTTCATGTTATTCCAATTACCGAACATCAGCTGCCAGCTTGAATACTTTGTAAAAACACACTTGCTTCATCAACAGTCTTTGCCGACATCTCGAGCATGGTAAGGCCTTTCTCCATATCCTTGGAGGCTCCACCGGTACCATAATAGAGCATTATCCCAAACACATGCATTGCTTGCGCCATACCTTGCTCTGCAGCGGCTTCGAAGTATTCGAAGGCTTTATGCTTATCTTCTTTCACAAGCTCCCCAGTGTCGTGGTACACCGCAAGCGAATACAGAGCAAAAGGCTCGCCTAACTCCGCAGCAGCAACTAGTTGTTCAACGTGTCTAAGATAAAATTCCTCTTCCAATTCCATAACGCTTGAAAACATGGAAGACAAAACTAACGCTTTGGGCTCCTTCCCTTTCACCAACACCTGAAGAAGCGCATGCGCCTCCTTGGACTCACTCTGTCTAAAAAGATCAAATGCACTACCCAATACCTCATCATACTTGCATTCTCGGTAAAAAAGGTCCTCGTCGAACGCGCACGCATAAAACACAATCAGTTATCCCCCACGGCTATAAGGTTCTCCTTTCGGACCGGTACAACGCACGGTTACATGTTTTGTCTGGCACCCTAGTCGTTTTTTCGCAAGAGCTTCTGCTTTCCTAATTGCTGTGGCTCGGTTAATATCTCGCCAAACTGCTTGCTTGCAATGCTGAGACGGATCATCTGGGCAATTACCCGGTATGTTATCGTTACAGCAGGCGACTACAGCACAGTTCCAAACCCCTTTTCTTCGGTCAGGCTTTGTTGGTGATTTTCTAGGAGACTTTGCTTTCCTTTTCAGTGTTTTTTTTACAATTATCTTAATAACTTGGACTGCAAAAAGACCTTCTTCATCATAGTTGTTAACCGGATTTTGGTTAACATACCCGTAGGTGTTTAAACCTCCGATCAACTTAGCCGGATCAGATACTAAATAACGTCCCAAAGTTACGTCATAGGTACGAAAGTAATTATAGTGCAACCCGGTCTCTTCATCAAAGTACTGGCCAGGAAAACGAATATTCTGTTCAACCAAATTAATCGTTTCTGTACATTCACCAAACGGGCCATACTCCCCCTTCCATACCACCTGTTGGGTATTGTCAGTGACTACCTGTGGTGTACCCAATTGATCATTATGAAAATAGTACGTCTCAGCCTGGGCCTGCGTTGTTACTAAAAGTAGTGACGCAATACACCATACACACTTGGATACCGTTTTAGAGAGCAGTCCGATTGTCGTGGAGAGTCTCATAGTCCACCTCCAGTCACACACTGCACATCGAAGTCTGTGGCTGTATATCCACTTCCACTACCCTGAACCGTAAAGCTGAGTACATCTCCACCATTGAGCGGCGGCACATACCCCGATGGCTCTATCGCATAACCTCCATCTGAGGCCAAACTCCCGAAGGTGATACCTCCGTTGTAACCCTGCATCCAGCTATTGGTCAGATTTGCACTGCCTGAGTAGTTAAAGTCGATCAGGAAATCGGTTATCGGTCCACTTCCCGGTAACTCACACTCGAACGACGCATTGAACCCACTGCCCCAGTCATTCACATTGGTCGAGCCTGCTGAGGAACTGATCGGATCGCCTCCATTATTTGGTGGCACTGCTTCATCATCCAGTGGTGTGAACTCAATATTGAAGTCACTCAGATCATACGCTGCGCCTGAACCTGAGACCGTAAAGGTAATTGTGTCCCCTGCACTCAACGTCGGTGTATACCCGACCCCCTCGTTGGTAATCACATAGTCATCACCCACCACGCCTGCGACCACACTGCCGTTGTATGCGGTCATCCACGCATTGTTTATCTGTGCGGGTCCCGTGTATCCCAGCGCTATTGCCCACTCCTGCAGTGCGCCACTTTGCGTATCTTCTGCTTGCACCTCATACACGAAAGTTGCATTAAAGCCGCTGCCCCAGTCATTGGTGGTACCTGCTGTAATATTGGGGTCATTGCCAGTGGTCGGATTGTTGGTGTCTGGATCGGCATTGTCCCCGATGCCATCTCCATCACTATCTGAACTCTCATTCGGGTCTAGTGGGAAAGCATCATTGCTATCGTCGACACCGTCATTATCATCATCTGAGTCTGCGTTGTTTCCAGTGCCATCTCCGTCAGTGTCAACACTCTCAGTCGTATCCAGCGGGAATGCATCTCCAGCATCTAAAACACCATCGTTGTCATCGTCTGGATCAGTAATATCCGGAACACCGTCACCGTCGGTATCTACCGCTTCCTGGTCATCATCGATACCGTTGTTGTTGTCATCAGGATCTGCGTTATCACCAATGCCATCATTATCTGCATCTGCACTCTCGGATGGATCTAGTGGAAAGGCGTCTGTCTGATCCTCAACACCGTCGTTGTCATCATCCAGATCGACACAATCTGGACTACCATCACTTTCGTTGTCTGCTGACACACTGCTGTCCAACAAAGGATCTGATCCACAGGCTAACTCATCAACATCACTCTGACCGTCGTTATCGTCGTCCGGATCTGTCTCATCTGCTATACCATCTCCGTCAGTATCTGTGTCTAGTGGCGGCTCCACTTCCGCCTCTCGCCACATGACCAACGGTTCGCCATCAAGATACGCATACTCGACTTTTATCTCGCCACTACTCGCATCCGCCTCACCTATCAGCCTGCCTTCTAGATCGTAGAAATAATGGGTGTGCGTATTGGCGTTTTGTTTGATCACTCGCTGACCCAGCGCATTGTGCTCATAGTCCGTCGTGAGCCCATTCGCTGTCGCCTCGGTCAGTCGATTTCGATTATTATATGTGTAGCTTCTCGCTCCATCGCTAAGAGTGTTTCCCACCACATCATATTGATAGCCTTGGCCGTTCACTCCCTGGAGGCGGTGACTTGTCGCTCCATAGCTGTAACTGTCCGTCTGTCCATCACGGGTAAAACTCTGCCGATTACCTATTCCGTCATACGTATAAATGTCTTCTCCATAGTTGCCGGTCGCAAAGTCCAATCGATCCAGATTATCGTAGGTGAATAGCTGAGTTAAATCACTGTCCACACTGTCCGTAATGGCGGTGATGTTGTTTACCGGGCTATAACCCAGCCCTTTGATCAGCACATTCCCGTCTGTCAGGTTAGTGATCCGATAATCCATATCATACTCACGGTTTCTCGGTATTCCGTTACCCAGAGTGAGTGATTCTATCGGGCCGAACGGGAGTCGATCAATCGCATTCGCGAGTATCTCAGCACCCTCTTCACCACCCATGCTGTCGATCTGGTTCACTCGGCCACTGTCATCATACACATAGCTCACACTGCGACCACTCGGATAAGTCATTCCTGTCAGACGATTCGCACCGTTGTAGCTGTAGCTATGCGTGTAGCTTTGACCTTTGACGGCCTGTGTCACACTCGTGATGTTGCCTCTGGCATCGTAGCCATACTCGGTACTGCCGCTTGCATCAGTGATTCTGCTCAAACGACCGATGCCATAAACCCCTTCATCATAGAAGTAGCTGATATTTTCGCTGCTGTCCGGATAGCTGATTCCCGTTAAACGATTCAATGCATCGTACGTATAGGTCGCGGTGATACCTCTGGCATCTGTTTCTGTAGACAGATTGCCTGCCTCGTCGTAGGTATAAGTTGTAGTCCCTGTATCCGGGCTGATCTCTGTGACAACCTCATCAAAACCATTGTAGGTGTACGTGGTGGTCAACCCTTCCGGATCTGTCACACTCGTGAGGTTGTCTCTGTCGTCGTAGGTATAGACCGTTTCCCCCGAAATCGCATCGATCTCTTTGATCAGTCGATCCAGTGCGTCATACTCGGAAGTACCCACCCGGCTCGAAGCATCTGTTATCCGCGTTTGGTTGTCGTTCTTGTCATGAGCGTACAACGTAACGCCCCCATGAGCGTACACCATCCGGCGAATACGGCTTAACTCATCATAATTCGTACGCAGACTCTTGCGGATTGTACCGGTCGGGTCTTTAATAATTTCAACAGTTCGGTTGCCAGCATTGTCTAGCTCCCAGTCGATGCGGTTACCTTCTCCATCGAATACTGCTACCAGCCTGCGCGCATCGTCTCTGACATACTCTGTAAATGTCCCATCCGGCAGAGTCGTTCGTTTAATGTCACCCGTGAGTTCATACTCTATTGTGGTAGCCTGGCCGTCAACGGTAATGCTCGTTAGACGCTGACGCAGATCGTACGTCATTGTTGTCTCAATACCGTTTGTATCAGTTATGTGTAACGGGTAACCATGGGCATCATAGCTGTTAAACGTCGTCACATGCCCCAAACTGTTAGTCATCGTTGCTAACTGTCCACAGCCGGCGCCAGAGCTGCAGTTATTGTAGGTATAGGTAACTACGTCAGTCACGTCACCTCGCGGGCCATCCATCGTTAATACTTGACCGTACTGGTTATGTGTATATGACCAAACCCTACTGCGACCATTGAGCAAATCTGTAACGGTCATCGAGGAGTGGTTCGGGTTGTCGTACGGACTGTAGTTGTAGGTAATCGTTCTGTCTGGCTCTGTTACTATTTCTGGTAGTCGATACTGGCTGTGCCACTGAGTATTCACTGTCCATTCTTCTGGAGATCCTTGTGCATACGTTGTACTCGTTGCTAGTCCACGACTATTTCTAATGTATGCGGTGACATTACCTTCCCAGTCTTCTTCTCTTGAAACAAAACCGTTACTATCATACGCATAATAACTATCGGAACCCGCGCTGTAGGTCGAAGACCATCTCTTAGAAGTTGTTATCTTTGGCGCACCCTGTACGAACTTAAATGTATGGGAAGTAATTTTTCCCAATGAATTTGTAATAGTCGCCTGCAGATATTGGCGAAGAAATTGTGTATTGTTTACTCCACCTGCATGCTCACTAGATGCCGCACTTCGTCCATTATAGGTAAATGTAGAGTGTCGAATATTGCGCTCATCAGTGATACCAGTAAGCAGACCCACATCGTTTTCATAGTGATAAGTCTCAAAAGAATTGTCACTATATGTTACTTTTTCAATCAGGCCCTCCGCCAGGTAGTCATACAAGATCATAGAACCATCTGGCAGTTTAATGCTAATAACCTGCTCATCTTCATTTTTAACGATTTCAATACTTTTACCAAACTGATCCGTTACGATTGTGGTTTCCTCCACATACTCGTAAGTATGGGATCGACCAGATCTGTCAACCACGGCGATTAATCTTCCACTTGGGTCAAACTTGTGGATCCCATCACCGGGATCAATAACTTGCCACCCAAACCCCGTTTGTTCCAATCGGCTCAGCGTGTCAGGGTCGCCACTAAACAGCGCATCACCTTCAGCACGCCCAAATAACAGCGCTGAACCGTCCACGCTAATGAGTTTGGCAGCATATTCTCCAGCTGTTACACCTAGAAGTTCGAGAGATTTGTATTTACCCCCGGAATAATTGAATGACCAGTGATCAGCAGTACTCGATCCAGGCTGCAAGAAACTAGTATAGGCTCGCGTTATGACAAGTGGAAAATCACCACCACTGCGGTAGTCAGTAAAAGACTGTATTTTGTGTCCATGGAGAAAATTGATCGGATTTCCATCAATGGGACAATGCCCACATTCTTGCGTTTTAGGTGTATTTTCATAGGGTCGACTATCAAACCTCAAGCAGTATCGCTTATCCGCACCAAAAGCTTCCACTTGCCCTACATACACACCTCCCTCATCACACCTGTGGCATACCGCTTTAACGCCACATTGATTGGTAAATATCGGATCTTTTATTATGTAGGGAAATGAACACTGCTGTTGGTTGGCAAACTCTTGACAAGCAGAACAAACGCCAGAGCACGATCCACCGCCATCAGCTTCGTAATACACCTGGGCAATCGAAGTCTGTGAAAAGCATAAAATGAGAAATGTCGAACAGAGTAAATTCTTACTGCATACCTTGAATGGTGCAAACATAAGCCATTCAAATAACTTCCTTGTCATTCTTACAATCAATAGAACAAACGTGAGGGCTTTACCAGGTACTGCGCGACTGCAGACAACATACATAAATCCTTACTAACTGAGATAACACAAACACCCGCCTGTCATGAAGAGACTGGAAGACATCTACCGATTTATAAACATGCTTGGGAGGGGATAAGCGCGGTCCGCGCGGGCAGAACTGATTGCTACTATCGAAATAATTATCTACAACGGAAGCAGTTTATCACTGACTTACGCAATGTCAAACATGATTGGTAGGAGTATTCTCGAACGAGCGTTGTCCAATGCACCCTCGCGAATCGGTTACCACGTGTCACAAACGAATCCGAAACTCACCGAGATCTGCCTGTCAATAATCCAAATAGATTACTCGGCGCTTCATCAGCGGCATTGAACCACTACCATCAAGACAGTTAGCAATGTCCGAGGTTCTGGGTAGTAAGTTTACTGGATAAAAATTCTGCGGTTTATAGGCGGGCCTGAGGCTTTCACATATCGAATACCGTTGTAGTCTCAGCCCGCGCCGCAGCGCCTGACGAACCGATTGTCGGAAAACCCGATGGCCACGGAATGGCGTATGCACGTACTTACATGACCATCGAAAAAGCCTGATACAACTAACTCGCATCAGGCCGTTTGCAAGAAATCACAGAGACTATTCGGGCAGACAACGCGATGAGTTACACAGGTACAAGACTGGCTTCCCAAGTGCCGGTGCATCCAATTGAATTCTGCCAGGTTCCACTACCCGCATCGCCCTCAAACTGACCTTCAAATTCAGCTGCGATCTGTCCGTCACGCTCGAAACCACCACCGGTGACAACGCCATCAGCGCCAACGGATCCGGTGACATCAAATGCCGTTGCATTTGTATTGACTGTGCCGCTAAGCACTCCATCTGAAAGGCGCAAGGTTCCTGCAGCATCGCCGCATTCACCACCATCGGTAGCAAACGGCGTTGTGCTCGGTGCACTTATGGTGTAATCACCCTCTAGAAAAACATCCATTACTACCATGCTGCTACCACTACCACCACAGGCGATTAACGCAGATGACAAAAGTACTGTTGAGAAAACTCTTACGCTCATTTTTCAACCCTCTTCATATAGTTTGTCGCTAACAAAAACAAATTGTAAATCTGGAGTCACGCTACAATATCTCGACTGCTATAGCAGGTTATCCTAAACAGCCGGGAGATCAAACTATTCTCCACTCTCACCCGTTGATTGCCAGACTTCTCTGCAACTGATCACGCACTGAAGCAAAACCAATTTCAGAGCAACTGCCAAACAAATCATGCTTGGTAATCTTCGCTTTGGAAAAGGCGGGAGAAGATAGTCCGCAAAGTACCCGCGTGACATCCGCAGGCGTAGCAAGCACCTCACGATTTGACTGTTGCAGGGCGACTGCTGATTTCAATACCCCATCGGGTACACTGTTCTGCTTCGGCTTTGCGACTACTACCGGGCTCTTTGTTTCACAGTAACTACAATGACCACAGTCCTTCTCAAGCGCACGATCGAATCGTTCGCACAACGCTGAGGTCTGGCATTTATCCAGACTAATCCAGTCGAGTACCTGTTGCAGTCTTTGGATTTCACGCGCTTCGCGCTTAGCTGCATCATCAAACAACGCCTGAGCAAGCGCTTCTGAGCTATCAGGCTGCTTTATCACGGTATAGCGATTGCGAACACCGGCAGCTTTCACTTCAAGCATGCCTTGTTCTCCCAGATAGTCCAGCGCTGCAACCAAACGTTGGCGGGGTGAAGTCAATGCAGTCGATGCGGCCTCGAGATCAATCTGAAACCAGACCCGGCTTTTTACCGCCTGCTTAAACAGGCCCGCAATAAACTGCCGTCGATCCTCATCAAAGCGATTGAGAATCTCTTCCGATGACATAAGTGGTTTGAACTGATAATTGGCGTAGAACGGGGTTCCACCTTTGAGGTAGCCATCCAGCTCCAAACGGGTCAGAAGGGTACGCAACACAAGCGGTCGTACATCACATTTATTCGAAAGCTCATATAGCGAGATATCAAACTCACCATCATAGGAAAATACAGTTTGAGCAAACTTAGTCAACGCAACCGGTGATGGCGTATCACCATAAATAAAATTCTGTAGTGGAATTAGATCTTCGCTACAAGCGAGTGTATGACACACAGATGGATTTCCATCGCGCCCTGCCCGCCCGATCTCCTGCGAATAGTTCTCAAGGCTTTTCGGTAAATTGTAGTGATAAACTGCACGGATATCAGACTTGTCTATCCCCATGCCAAAGGCAATAGTCGCTACAACAATCGCACTGTCTGACTTTATAAACCAATCCTGCACGCTCGCACGTTCATCGTCTTTCAAACCAGCGTGGTAATGCTTCGCATCCCTCCCGTTGGACTGCAGAAACTGTGCGACGTGTTCAGCGGTTTTCTGCAGTGTTACATAAACGATTGCAGCACCGCCATCTGCAGATTTAATGAGGCTGAGTAGCGTTTTATCACGCTCTGAAGATTTTACTGCCTGTGCGCGGAGAGTCAGGTTATTACGATAAAAGCCGGTGCTTACCGCACAACTGGAGCTGATGCCGAATTGCTTGCAGATGTCTTTAAGCACATCTTTGGTTGCCGTTGCTGTGAGTGCAAGCAAACGTTCTGCTTTGCAGGCTTTTGCATATTCAATCAGCTTTAAATAATCCGGCCGGAAGTTATGGCCCCACTCGGAAATACAATGCGCTTCATCGATAGCAAACAGTGAGACTTTTATGTTTTCGATCGACGCACGGAATCGTTCGTTGTTAAAGCGCTCCGGTGCAACATACAGCAGACGTAACTGGCCATTGCGAATGTCGTCCATCACCTGACGATACTCTTCAAGCGTTTGGGTAGAGTCGAGCCGGCTGGCTTTAATGCCACGTTCTGCCAAAGAATCGATCTGATCTTTCATCAGGGCCAGCAGCGGTGATACTACCAGTGTTAGTCCATCCAGACACAGCGCCGGTAGTTGATAACAAAGAGACTTACCACCGCCGGTGGGGAATACAGCTGCCGCTGATTGGCCATTGAGCAGATGGGTAATAACCGCTTCCTGGCCATCGCGGAACGAATCGTATCCGAAGTGCTTCTTTAGAACTTCGAGCGGCTCGGGGACTTCGCTCTGCGCAGACATTAAATGAGTGGATGACTTTGGGTTTGACTGGTGCATTGTTTACTTCCTACAACTTTAACTTCAGATCAGGATTGATCATCTGCTACTTTACTGCAGCAATCCCTGTTGTGCACGCGTTTTGTCGGCGGGTGGATACAAGCTCGCCAGTGGTTCGGGCCAGGGCTTCAAGTAATGTTGCACATTGGTGGATGCGCCTTTGGCTTATCCCCCTACGGTTATACCGTTTGGGTTGGTGCTCTACCTTTTGCAGATTTTGCGATTCCCTCTACCCTTCAGCCTGCTGAACAAAAAACGAGGCCCCTTTGGGAATCTGCGGCAGCTCAATATCATAAGGCACGGATCTTACGCGATTGGTCTTTTCACCACGAACCAACATCCCTTCGTGTTTGTTGGGCATCGGGTTGGGTGACTGCGGAACAGCATCTTCAGCAGAATAAACTGCAATAAACAAGGTACGAGGTTTGTCTGACAAATTTGGCGCAGAACCATGCAATAAACGTGTGTGCATCAGGCAAACTGATCCGGCAGTTCCTTTACAGGTTACCGCTTGTGCCCTGCAACCTGCCGCTGCATCTTCCGCAATCGCACCGGTAAATACACCATCGTGCCACAGGCTATGGATATCACCTTTGTGTGAACCCGGAACCACTTCAAGCGGGCCATTTTGATCGGTGACTTCATCAACCATTAATAACGCGGTGATCAAATCATCATTGCTGTGTGGGGTAAACGGAAAATCCTGATGCCACTTTACTTCTGTTTTTGCACCCGGCAGTTTTGAATTGATCTTGCTATGGTGAAACTTGATGTTGGGACCAATCAAGTCGGCCACACAATCCGCCATGTGGCTTTTGGTCATCGCGTCATAGTAAGCATCCGAGATTTCTACCGGTGCGTTTACCCGTCGCAGTGCCGGGTTGTCCTTCGAATGGCCGGACTCGACATCAAATCTGGGTCGGCCGTCAAATGCCTCACCATACGCCTCGGTGTGCTGGCGACTTTCATCGACCCAGCCGGCAAAATCACTGGTCAGGGCTTTGAGCGTTTCCGCATCGACAGCATTTTCAACCACCAGGTAGCCGTGTTCATTAAAGAAGTCTATTTGTGACCGGTCGAGCGTCGCCATTTCTATACCCAAGGGTTGTTTCTACAGAACATGCCACAAAGAGTAGATTGTCTCAAACCGCAACGCTCTTTATTATGACTCCCAGCTTCCGGATAACGCCAAAATGAGCGACGCGCTCGACAATTTCCACCCACAGATAAGCAGCTGGTTTAAAAACCGCTTCGCGCAGCCCACTGCTGTGCAAAACGCCGCGTGGCCGGTGATTGCCAGTGGAGAACACGCATTAATTACCGCCCCGACCGGCAGCGGTAAAACCCTGACGGCATTTCTGTGGTCATTGAACCGGTTTGCCAATAATGACTGGCAGCCGGGTGCAACGCGATTACTGTATGTGTCACCCCTTAAAGCACTGAACAATGACATTCAGCGCAACCTGCTTGAGCCGCTTCAGGCACTCGGTGAAACCGGTGCAATACCACGACTTAAAGTACAAACCCGCTCCGGTGATACCTCACAAACCGACCGGCAACGCATGTTGCGCAAGCCGCCAGATATACTGATAACCACTCCCGAAAGCCTGACACTGCTACTCACTACCACCAGAGGGCGATTAGCGTTAAGCACAGTCGAGACTCTGATCATCGACGAAGTGCATTCACTGGTTGATAACAGACGCGGTGTTGCATTAATGGCTGCAGCCGAACGTCTGCTGCATATAACCGATAGTCTACAGCGAATTGCATTGTCTGCTACGGTCAGCCCACTTGAAGAGGTAGCGACATATGTTGGCGGTTATGACAAAAATGGTAATGCCAGAACCGTAAATATAGTTAACCCGCCCACTGACAAAGCAATCTCGTTAACGATACGTTACCCGACCGAAGTCAAAGAGGCAGCCGAGAACGGTGAATCGGTATGGGATCCACTGGCAGAAAAATTTCGTGATGTGGCGTTAAACAATCGCAGCACCCTGTTTTTCACTAACAGCCGTGCAATGGCAGAAAAGATAACGCTTAAAATTAACGAACAATCGCCATCACTACTCGCCTATGCACATCACGGCTCACTGGCACGTGAGATACGTACCGAAGTCGAGCGCAGATTAAAGCACGGCGAGCTCAAAGCCATTGTCGCCACCAGCTCACTTGAAATGGGTATAGATATCGGCAGTCTCGATCAGGTTGTACTGCTGCAATCACCACCCGGTATCGCCGCTACCCTGCAGCGCATCGGGCGTGCAGGTCATAGCGTAGGTGAAGAGAGCCGTGGATCTCTGTTTCCGGTACATGCAGCAGATTTTGTCGAAGCGGCGGCGTTATCGGCTGCCACCATAGCGCGGGATCTTGAGCCATTAAAACCGCTAAAAGGCGCACTGGATACCTTATCGCAAATTATAGTTTCTATGTGTGCCAATGAAACCTGGAATGCCGATGACATTTATCAATTAATAAAAGGCTCAGCCCCGTATCAACACACGTCACGTGAACAGTTTGATCTGGTACTGGAATTACTAGCAGGCCGATACGCAGGCTCGCGCGTTCGCGAATTACAATCACGCGTTGTCTATAACCGCTTGGACGGCACGATAACCGCCAAGAAGAATGCGGTCTTTGCCTTGTACAATTCCGGTGGCAGTATTCCTGATCGAGGTTACTATCAAATCCGTCATGCAGACACGAGTGCAAATATCGGCGAGCTAGATGAAGAGTTTGTCTGGGAAGCAAGGGTGGGAGACACCTTTGCGCTAGGCACGCAACACTGGCAGGTCAGGCAGATCACCCACAACGATGTACTGGTTAAGCCGGCAGGTGCGGGCAATGCACCACCATTCTGGCGCGCCGAGCGCAACAATCGCAGTCACCACTACGCACAGCGCATCGGTGAGTTTCTTTTTAAGGCGAATACCTGGCTTGCATCCGGCAAAGTGAATCACCTTAAGGAACACCTTGAAGAAAAACTCTCCTTTGATGATGGTGCTACAGAAAAACTGATTGATTACCTGCAAAGACAAAGAGAGAAAAGCAACACTGATCTGCCACACCGTAAGCACATTCTGTTGGAACTGGTAGAAACAGGCCCAGGCGGTTACAAAGGGCCCGGCAATCAAAAACAGCTTGTTTTACATACCCACTGGGGTGGCCGTTTGAACCAGCCATGGGCACTGGCACTGCAAAGCGCGTGGCAAGAGAAGTATTCCGAAACACCAAAACTTCATGCCGATAACGACGCCATTGTGCTGCAGCTAAATGAAGTGCCGGATCCTGCAACGGTGCTTGCATTGATCACCCCAACGAATCTCGACTATCACCTCAGACGCTCCCTTGAAAGCTCAGGTTTTTTTGGTACACGCTTTCGCGAGTGCGCAGGCAGATTTTTACTTCTGCCAAGGCAGAAGTTTAACCAACGACTGCCACTATGGATGAGTCGGCTGCAGGCCAAGAAGTTGATGTCTGCAACAATGGGTTTTGAAGATTTCCCGGTAATGCTTGAAACCTGGCGGACCTGTTTAAACGATGAGTTTGAACTAACCGCCCTTTCAACCATGCTGAATGAAGTTGCAGACGGTGTTTGCGCATGGAGCTTTATTCACACTTCAACACCGACACCGTTTGCCGGCAATCTGACGTTTGATCAGATTAATCAATATATGTATGCCGACGACACACCTGAGCAGCAACAGGTCAGCGCTCTTTCCGAAGACCTAATAAAGGAAACCGCACTTAACAACCAACTCAGGCCTTCAATCGACCCCATCATTAACAAGCAGTTTATTGACAAACGCCAACGCACTCACCCCGACTACCAACCAGCAGACAAACACGAGTGGACAGAATGGGTCAAAGAGCGGGTACTGATTCCTCATAACGAATGGTGGCAGGAATGGCAGGATCAACCATCCAAATCAGACCGGTTACTCTGCGAACTAAAGCACAATAACAGACGTTGGGTATGTCATCTGGAAAACGCATATCAGTTGATCAGCAGCGGGCTCGCAGAAAACACAACAGCAACTCGTAAAAAATTACCACAGTTGGCTAACGATGTGCGTACAGCAGAATCACTTGCCGCCGAAATACTCTCGTTTTACGGGCCTTTATCAATTACAGAGATAGAATTACTGCTACCCGTGGTACCTGACAATCTGCTGGAAGATGAAAGATACATTAGCGGTACCCTTTTGGAAGGTGACACAGAAACCACCTGGTGCGATCTTGAGAATTTTGAAATTCTGCTGCGTTGGCAACGTTCGGCCAGACGCCCTTCTTTCGAACCGCTACCCGCTAAGCAGTTGCCGGGGGTACTTGCCAACTGGCATAGATTTAACATGCCATCGAGTGAGCAGACGGTTCTGGATGCCATGGAAAAACTGCGAGGCTACCAAAGCCGGGTACAGCCTCTCTTAAACGATTTTTTTTGTGCACGGCTGAAGGAGTTTTCAGAACATCAGCTCGACAACGTGTTTCTTCACCAACAGTTGTCCTGGCTGGGCACCGACAAAGAACAATGCTGCCTTTGCTATCCGGAAGACATAGAACTTCTAAAAAGCTCAGGTAACAAACCGTTTTCACTCACCACCTATTTCAGCGATAGCTACGCAAGCTACAACTACCTGCAAATTTCAACACAAGCCCGTGATCGGAAAAATCACAAACAAAGCGGAATGGAGGTTGACGATGTCCCGGAGATTGACGATATCAATGAAGCCTGGTGGCAGGGGGTCTGGTCCGGCCAACTTACCGCTGATAGCTTAGCGCCTTTAAGGCAGGGTGTAAGATCCAGCTTCAAGCTTTCAGCTGCAGCCAATACCGGTGGCAGCGTAGCCGCCGCTCAAGATGTTTCCCGAAATATTTCAAGACGACGTGCACGATCACTGAGCCGTAGCTGGCAGGGTAACTGGCAATTAATACCGGACAGTGAAGACGACAACGATGCACTGACTGAACTGGAAGAATCTCGCGAGCGTGTACATATTCTGCTTGATCGCTACGGCGTGATAACGCGTGAGTTAGCTAATCGTGAGATAGACTGCCTCCGGTTTGCAAAACTGTTTAAAGCACTACGAGTAATGGAACTCGCCGGTGAGGTCACACAAGGCCTGTTTTTTGAGGGCCTGAGTGGTCCGCAGTTCATCTCAACTCGTGCACTGGCAAGGCTACAGCAGAATGAAAAAGCACCCGCCCATTTCTGGTGTAACGCGCTGGATCCTGTTTCTCCTTGCGGGCTTGGTATTGACTGGCCTGCGCTTCCTCAAAGACGCGCACAGAATTATCTGGCCTTCTACCAGGGTGAATTGGCCCTGGTAATTGAAAACAACGGTGGTCGGCTGTCTTTCTTCGTCGATCCACAGGACAACGCGCTGGACCGCATTCTTGATCCGTGCGTTCACATTGCCAAAGCGCTTGGAAAATTCACCGTCAAGGAAATCAACGGGGAATCCGCAATGACCAGCCCCTTCATACCGGCGCTTTCGAGAGTAATGAAAAAGCGCAAAGATCACCGCAGTGTTTACTTCGAGCTATGAGATGTCGTTTCAGCAGGAATTGTTAACCGGGTATAGGCCATACTATATGCACAACACAACAGGAGAGATGCCGTGAGCCGCACCATTCCAAAAGATGTGCAACAGGTATTCGACTCATATCCGGCAGGTGCACGCAAAAACCTACTGAAAATCAGGCAGCTCATTTTCAAATGTGCCGCAGCCGATGACACAATCGGGGAACTGACCGAAACCCTCAAGTGGGGGGAGCCTGCCTACCTCACCGAAGAAACCGGTAGCGGCAGCACCATCCGGCTGGGCTTTAAAGACAAAGAACCTGACACGGTAGCCATGTACTTTAACTGCCAGACAACCATCGTGAAAGACATACAGCAAAGGCACGGTGAAACTATTAAATGCGTGAACAACCGTGCACTGCTACTTCCGTTGGATCAACCACTGCCCCAACAAGCCATTTCTGACTGCATCAAAATTTCATTGAAGTACCATATAAACAAAAAAGCCAGGGCCGCAGGACTGTTGTAAAATAACTACAGAACAAAAATTGGTGCTGCAATAGCCCAACAAAAAAAGATCACCCCCAAGCGGAAGTTCCTTAGGCTTACGCTGTTGTTAGCGTTTCGAATTGGAACAACAGGAGACTTTTTTATAACTCCCATCTTCCAGACTATGGAGCAACTGTAAGCCATAGAATCTGATTTTCGAACCGAGGAACGAAACCGGCTAAGCCAAGTGAACCAGACTGTAATTCTCTATCCCTGTTTACAATCCTGAAGATGTTTTAACCTCACCAGTCCAGTTACAGCTTCAACCAGGGGTACAACGGATATGAAGTACCCGATCCACAAATTTAGAAACAACGCGTACCACTACTCGGCCGCTTTACGACGCGTATTTCTAAGAAAATTTTATGGCATGAAGATCGGGGATAATACCCGGATTTCAAAAACCGCCCGTCTTGATCGCACTAACCCTAAGGGCGTTCATATCGGTGATAACACCAGCATCGCTTATAACGTCGTAGTTCTTACGCACGACTTCGTCAACGGTGTGCACGTTGATACGTTCATCGGAGATAACTGTTTTATAGGTGGTGGATCAACCATTCTGCCAGGTGTCAGAGTTGGTGATAATTGCGTTATCGGTGCCGCCAGCGTGGTAATGAATGACATCCCGAGCAATACGGTAGCGGCCGGCAATCCGGCCAGGCTAATTCGTTCAGGAATAACGACTAAGGAATACGGAATTTTAGTCAAAAATGAAGATGATCAACTCGATACACATACCGATTTAGTTAATACACCTAAAGAAATAAGAATCGATGAACAGGCTCTCGTGGATTTCATTAAATCTGAAACCGCGGTAGACGATACGTCTATGAACATACCTGTCGCACAAACATCTGTTGACAGCTTCGCACTGATTTCACTGCGCTCTGCGATTGAAACAAAATTCAATCTGGTGATTCCCGATATCGAGTGGATTAACGCTAAATCTCTGGCAGAGATCGCGAGCCTGCCATCCATAAGGCAGGCTGGTAAGATCACAACACGACCAGAGACACAAACAGATAAGCAAACACAAACAGACGCAATAAGGTTACTGCAACCGGTGTCCGCCAAAGCTCCGAAACCACAAAGTGAGGGAGCAAACGAACCCACAGAGCCATTACAGGGAATTCGGGTAATACAACCTGGTGTCGCCACCGGTACTTATTCGATTGACATGCCTCAGATGGCGCTATCCGGTCTGAGTGAATCATGGATGCTCAAAGAAGCTGGCAATACCCACTGGAAAATGATCGCAGATTTTTTAGGGCAAAACTCCAGTGCAATTTCAGATGACGCAGGCGACAGGCTTTATGCCACTTTCACCAGACTCTCATGGCGTGCATCATCACATCTGCGTAATGTTAAGGAAAACGATTCTCTCCACACAAGTGCCACACTAAAACGCTACGGTGCGAGCTTTTTCTTTTCTGAGCAGCAGCTACAAACAACCTCGGAAAAAATTGATATTACTATGATGTCGACTTTTGCCAAACATGGTGAACGAGGCAGCAACACCAGTCTTTCCAAAGGCGCCCCGACTTTGCGTAATCCAGACGCTATACCCGCTTACGATGAGCTACCGGAATTCGGCGTGCAATACCGGGCAGCACGAGCTGCACCTGTGGCGGATGCAATGCCAGATACACTATTTGAAACAGAGTACAACCTGTTATCACCCCACGATATCAATGGTGTCGGACTACTGTATTTCGCCGCCTACCCTATGATTTTTGATCTCTGCCTGGAGGAATACGAAGGTACAGGATTTAATTTAGCGCATAGCTCGGTGGGGAAAGATTTGTACTATTTTGCCAATGCAGAGCCCACAGAGACGCTGGTCTTCCGAATTCACCGTGAGAGTAAATCTGACGAAATTTTCGAATATACATGCTCTCTGTCACGCAAGAGTGATAATCAACTAATGGCACAGGTGACAAGCTACAAGGCGATAATTCCGCAGCGCGGCGTAGAAAATAATTTCACCCCGTTACGCCGCAATCTCGCTGCTGCAAAAACTGCTGTCAATTCAGAAACCAGAAAAACAGCGGCCAGTTAGAGAATAGCTGGATCAGTGCTCTGTTACGGCCTGGTTTAATCCGGAGTAGGTAAATTCGACCCGCGAATTTTCGCCGCCGGCACTTTTAGCGGTGTAGCTTTTGTCGCGAAGATTGTATTCGACAACAGATGCCGAAATTTTTGACCGTCCCTTTTGCATCAATACCTCTCCACGGAGCACGACTGTCCAGGTCCGTGTCTGATAGTCTATCTCCCTGCTCTTGATAATAATCAAATTACTATCAGCGAGACGTTGTTCGAATAGCAGAGGTGATCCGGTACCGGAAACTCGCGATATCGCGCTGTTTTCTCTTGTTACTTGAATAGTATCAGCGGAAATTCTTATATCGTGGTGCGTGATAACAACGTTGCCGCTTAGCGTATGCACACCGGTCTGGCGATTGACTTGCATACTCTCTGATTTAACAGATATAAGATCATCTGTTGCACCCGGGTCAGCAACTAACTGTGGGGAAATAGATAGCAGCACAATGAAAATGTAGCCAATTCGGATTCGCACACCATCTATTCCGGAAAATGCTGAGGAGTACTGTTAGACAATGCACTGTCTACCGCAACGATAAACAGTGCATTTTCAGGTAATGTTTTCCCTTGTTGTATTGAAACAACGCACTCCTACTGACAAGCAACAATTTCATAGTCAGAATTGAAGCTACCTATATCATCAGCACATTGGCCTGCATCAACAGTGAGCTGATCAACCACTTGATTACCGTTCTCGTCCTGAGTTGTCAGGCTGTAGCTAAGCGGCCCACCACTCAATATCCCTATCGAGCCGTTCAGTTGATCACCGATCTGCGTGCCTGCAGGCGCTGTCATCTCCAGAAGATCAAAAAGCGTATCCGACACTGTGTTATCACCAACAATCTGCCGCACCAGAAAACGTAAGTTCATCTGACCATCCAGGGTAATCACAGATTCACCGGTTGTATCGTTTGCAGACAATATGAATCCAAATGTCTCAAGACCCAGATTCAATACCTCTGAGTTGTTCAACGCAATACGAAGCGGGCCGTCACCTACACCAAGATTTCTCACAACCAGTTGATCGACGTTATTTTCAAAGTCGATTATCGCGGTAAGTCCGTCCATGTTCAGACCCAGCGCTTCGTTATCCTGGCTATCACTGACTTGCAATGCACCTATTGCCACTTCAATGGTGGCACTCTCGGCAGCAGCGTCTGCCGAAAGAGAGAGAATTGTTCCAGCTCCCATGGAGAGCGAAGTAACTGCATCAGCGCTGGCAATTACCAACGGTTGTGACACCTGCAGTGCAACCGTACCGGCTTCCGAACCGTTAGTGGTGTTAGTCGCCTCTGCAAACATTCTCAATGCACCTTGCATCGTATCTAACGGGCTTTCAATTCCACCCTCTGGGTCAAGATCGTTATTGGCCTCAATTAACAATTTAAGCGTGCCCAGATTTATCTCGAAAGAATTAGAGTTTTCGGTATAACCAATAACCGCCAATGGCTGGCTCTGAAAGAGGTAGGTCACCGCACCATCGGTATCACTGGTGGCGTCGAGCTGCACGATCATGTCACTGACCAGGGCCTGGCATCTTTGGAACTCTGCATCGGTCGCAGACATATCAACAAGCTCTTCAGAGCACACTGCCGCATCGTCTGGATCAATGGTAATACGAGTCCCATCGCGGGTGGTGTTGTCGCCATTGTCTAAGTCCAGCGAGGTATTCACAAGGTTCTGAGCGTCTTCATTCCAGAGTCCGCCAACGCCGATATCTGCGGGGTCTTCGAATCCATCACTACTGCCCGAGGTGACGCGTGAGACACCGTCAAGAGAGCTATCAAGACTACCGCCGATATTCATCGAAGCGTTACTCTTGATGTCGTCAGTACTGGTCTCGTTAACAATGGGATCAACCGCCGGTGGACTAGTGACCGTACCGCTATCCCCACAAGCTGCAAGCAGCAGCGCGGGTGTCAGCAAAAGCGGGGATAGAAAACGATACTTACTACGGATTGGGTCAACAGACTTCATAAAACTACTCCATGAGATTGCGGGATCAATTAACGCAGATCAGATACTTCGCTAACAGTCTCCGGAAGAATAGGACGAAAATTGTCCCGGCGCAACAATTGAGCCGGAATTGGTCGGGCTTCTGATGGCTACGGATCGAACCCTCCGGAAACAGTTTGCAGCAACTGAATTTAGTACAATCAGTCTTATAAGAATAACTGACCACACCTTTCTGAATATGATAAACCTTCCTGATTTTCGCCTCGAAACTCATTTCTCCAAATGGGAATTCAAAGCTCGCTATCACATGACAGCGTCTGATGCAGAAAGCATGTCTCTACGGGAGTTACTCTCATATGCCACACCCGAAGAACGAATGGAATTTGAAGATATGTGGCTGGGTTATACGGAAACATTCGGTGCACCTGATGTACGGGATGAAATAGCCAGTACCTTTGATACGTGCAGCAGGGATGAAGTGCTCTGTTTTGCTGGAGCCAGTGAAGGAATATTTGCAGCTAACGCGGTTATTCTGGATAAAGACAGCCATGCGATTGTAGTAACTCCAAACTACCAGTCACATGAATCACTGCCGCTTTCTATTTGCAGCACAACCGGCGTAGCGCTTGAACCACCGCACGACCTCACAGACAATTGGTCACTCGATATAGATAAAGTTGCGGCTGCTATAAAACCTGAAACCCGGCTGATCACTATCAACTTTCCACACAACCCGACTGGCGCAATTTTACCAATTAGCCGATACAAGGCACTGATAGAGCTATGTAGGAAACACGGCATCTATATACTGCATGATGAAATTTTTAACGGTCTCGGCGCATCCGGAACAACTCACCTGCCGTTTATAGCGGATGTTTATGAACGCGGCCTGTCACTTAATGTAATGTCCAAAGCCTACGGCTTACCGGGCTTGAGAGTTGGCTGGATTGCCTGCAAAGACAAAGAAATTCTTTCAAAAATGGAAAGACTAAAGCACTACCTTTCTATCTGCAATTCAGGACCCAGTGAACGACTAACCAAAATAGCGCTAAAGCATCGAGACAAATTGCTGGCACGCACATGTGCCATCGTTGATGAAAACCTGCCGAGGTGGGATGCATTTTTTAGCCGCCACCCGGGTCTTTTTGACTGGCACCGGCCTGATGGTTCGTGCATGGCTTTCCCACGCTACAAAGGTAGTGATGGCGTAGAAAACTTCACCCGGCAACTGGTAGAGCAAAGTGGTGTACTTCTATTACCGGGTTCGATCTATCAATCTGAACTTGGTGACACCCCGGACAATCACTTCAGGCTTGGCTTCGGTCGAAGAAATCTTGATGAAGGGCTGGCAGCACTGGAACAGCACATAAATTCCCGGTCAACTGGCTGACAAGCGAAGGTAGCCGCCGCAACACTACAGTCGAGGACAGCCCCAACCTATATGATAGGTATGTTTTTCTCTATGCTGCCGTTTAGAACAAGATCGTCTCGGGATTTCAACACCCACAATTCCTCTAGTTGCATGTGCAAAAACTCTACGTCTTGCCAACGATTCAGAAGCCTTTTTAGTTCTTGTGTTTCCGCAACATTAAGCTCGTCTTTAAAATTGAACAAGCCAACTACATACAGATGTGTTATTGCAGAATCGAAAACCCGCTGAATAACGTGCAGCATGTTCTCACCGTCGCGTTGTTCTGGATACACCTTCAGATACAAGCGTCCGATATTCAAATTCCCGGAAAACAAACCACGAATTTTGACTGAGACAGGACCGATTTCGCGCAGCTTTTGCAATTTTCGCTGCTCAATGTAGGGAGCTGATTCTGTACTTATTGCACCACAGACAGTGGCATGCAGCTTATGCTTTCGTTTAGAAAACGTAGTCCATGACAATTTGTGGGAAAGCCCTGAGAGTTTTACCTCATCACAAAGTCTTTTGAACTCGCTCGACTGGTACAATCTTTCCGCATATATTGGCAATACAATTGAAAATACCAGATCGTGAATACCACAATTGTATTCAGTACCGGGTTTCGTCTTGATAACCCGCGGGTGCTCCGGAGCAATTAGTGGTAAATGTGCAAGTCTATAAGATTCATCGAACCGCAGGCCTCGCCCGTGCGCAAATTCGGTTTGATAGTCGTCGTATAAGAGCTGACTATCATTACAGAAGACAACCTCTGATTTACTGCTTTCCGCTGTCAATAGAAAACAACCGTTGGCTTTCCCACTAGGCTAACAACCAAAGCTATCCGTGGAGAATGCGCTTATTGGCACATCATTATCTGCCGGACCAAATTTATAGCGCACCATTGGGCGGCCATCAGATGCGAAGCCCGGACTCCAGATCCAGCGGCCCGGCACAATCACACGCGGCTGGCCAACGAGTCTCCTGACATCAGCCAGCGTCATTCCCACCTGGATATTATCAGCGATACGCTCCGCTGCCAGTTCACAGCCAGGTGTTTCTCTAGAGAAATCTATTTCCGGCTTAACAGTGCCAAAGGGTATCGTATTGCTTTCTGCTTTTTTAGCGCTTTGCGCGCATGCGCCAAGCGCCAGCACAGCTATAAATATCAATAAAACTCGTATATCAGAACTCATCGACCTAACCTGCGATATCTGCAGACTCTATTATCACCTCTTACAGCGACAATTCAAGATTCTGCATCTGAGGCTTCATCGGCAGGTACATCAAACGTATTTAACAACTCGCTCAATATAGTTAAACACATACTCAGCAAAGCTCCAGCGTACCTGCAATTGAAACACAGGCGTGTCTGCATGATTGGACAGCAAAATTGAAGCATTGCCGAAACGGGTCTGCACACACTGCCCGGCGCTGAAGTTATCCGGATGCATATCAAATGGTGCGCCGCTGGCAATAACATCACGGACTTTTTGCCCGCTCAGTCTCAATACAGTTGAGTAGTCACTGACGTCAACCGCACCCGTACCGGTGTGATTACGCCACTGACTGATAATGGCATCCGGATCTCTGTCTGTGTAGACCAGACGCTCGTCTGGCCCCAACCAGAATAAGGTAGCAGCACCGTTACTAACAAACGTATTCGGTGCCAGATCGGTTTGCATACCCAGCAAAGTTGTCAACGCGCCGACAACTGCAGGACTGTCAAAGTCGCCACGCAGATTGATCTTGCTAATATGGCCAAGCTCTAAAGCCGTAAAACCATCAGTATCAATTTTTACAGCACTTAACGGAGTTGCTATCACAGGACTATCCACGAACACGCACTCCTTCTTTATCTACAAACACAGTATCAGTGACTTTTGCCTTATGCACCGTACCGTCCATCATAGATAGCGATACAGTCTCACCTTTGCGATTGATACCATCTTGCAGCAACGCAAGCGCAATAGATCGCCCTGCATTGGGACTCATATAACTTGAAGTGACATGGCCGATGGTTGGCATTGGCGGTTTATCCAGCACTTCTGCAACAATATGAGCACCTTCAGGCAGCACAACCGTAGGGTCTTCCGTCAATAAGCCAATCAGCTGTGGCCGTTTTTCGCGCCGAGTATCCACTCGCGCTTGCGCACGATTACCGAGATACTCTTCTTTAGTTTTTGAAACAATCCAGTCCATATCCATATCATGCGGTGTAACAGTACCGTCTGTATCCTGACCAACAATAATAAATCCCTTTTCAGCACGCAGTACGTGCATAGTCTCTGTACCGTAAGGCACCAGATCATATTTCTTGCCGGCCTCAGTTAAAGCTTCTATCAGATGTTTACCGTAACGCGCCGGCACATTGATCTCATAAGAGAGCTCACCGGTAAAACTGATTCTGTATACACGCGCAGGAACATCGGCAACTGTGCCTTCACGCATCGTCATAAACGGAAACGCATCTTTAGATACATCGATATCTGTCAGATCCCGCAAGAGATCACGCGCTTTCGGTCCATTGATTGCCAATACTGCCCACTGTTCAGTAACACTGGTGCAGTAGACCTCCCATTCGGGCCATTCAGTCTGCAGCCATTCTTCAAGCCAGTTCATCACACGGGCAGCACCACCGGTAGTGGTGGTCATGTGATAATGGTTTTCACCAAGTCTGGTGGTTACACCATCGTCGAAGATCATGCCATGTTCATTTAGCATCAGGCCATAGCGACAGGAACCGATAGCAAGCTTCTGCCAGTTGTTGGTGTACACCATTTCAAGCAGTTTGACGGCATCTTTACCCTGAATATCGATTTTGCCGAGTGTCGATGCATCGAGCATTCCCACAGATTCGCGCACAGCCAGTGTCTCGCGCTGAACTGCGGCATGCATATCTTCGCCCTCTTTAGGGAGGTACCAGGGACGCTTCCAGTCGCCGACATCTTCAAACACGGCACCGCTAGCTACATGGTGCTCGTGCATTGGGGTTTTTCGTTCCTGTATAAACAGCTCACGCGACTCCTGACCACCAACCGCGCCAAGCGTTAAGGGCGTATAAGGCGGGCGGAATGTTGTTGTGCCAACTTCTGGTATTGATACACCCTGGATATTAGCCATAATTGCCAACGCATTAAGGTTTGACGTCTTACCCTGATCAGTTGCCATACCCGTAGTGGTATAACGTTTCAGATGCTCAACAGACACAAAGCCTTCTCTTGCTGCCAGATGAATGTCAGCCGCAGTCACATCATTCTGAAAATCATGAAAGTGTTTGGCCTTACCCTCACCGACTGGATGTACCGTGGGTACCAGCCACAACGGTGCAATAGCACCCTGAGGAATTTCATTGACTGCAAAAGTATCGACGGATGGTACAGAACCGGACCTGCCGGCAGCACCTGCGGCACTGATACCCGCCTCAACTCCCTGCGCTATACATTCCTGCGTGGTGAAGACGCCGTTACAGGAACCCGCCGACACATTGGGACATGAATTTTTAGCGCGCGATGAATCAGGGATAAAACCTGCGATCGACTCTTCGTATTTTAACTTGCCACCGCTTTGACTGAACATATGGCATGACGGGGTCCAGCCACCGGAGGTAGCCACACAGGTGCAGACAATCTCCCACGCCTGACCTTGCAGAGACTCCCCATCTGCAGAGAGCTCCATAATACGCACTGACTCAACACCTTTGCCGCCCTGCACTGAACTAATTGCATGGCCTTCAAACAAACGAATATTGTTCTGTTCCAGTTTTGATTTTAGATCTGCAGATACATTGCGGCGGGTATCAACTACAGTCACAGTCGCACCGGCTGCCGACGCATCAAGCGCCACCTGGTAGGCGCTGTCATTGTTGGTAAAAACGACAACATCATTACCTGGCAACACCCCGTAGCGATTTATATAAACGCCAACAGCGTTGGCAAGCATCATCCCGGGACGATCGTTATCTGCAAATATCAACGGGCGTTCAATAGAGCCAGCTGCGATCACTACCTGCTTTGCGCGGATCTTCCAGAATCGTTGCCGTGGTGCATCCCCGCCATTGCCGGGGCCAAGATGATCAGTAACTTTTTCAAGTGCGGTAATGTAGTTGTAGTCGTAGTAGCCGGTTGCCGTGGTGCGGCTGAGTAACCGTACGTTTTCGCTTTGCCCAAGTGCTCCCAAGGCACTGTCAATGTAGCTTTTGGCAGCTGCGTTGTCAGATGTGCCCAGGAGCGCACCGCCGTATTCGCTACCTTCATCAAGCAACATCACCCGTGCACCACTCCCTGCCGCCGCAGTTGCTGCTGATATTCCAGCGGGCCCACCGCCGATCACCAGCACGTCGCAGTGCGCGTAAGTGCCGTGATATACGTCAGGGTCGTCTTCCACCGGACTGACACCCAGACCTGCCGCCTTGCGGATAAACTTTTCATAAGTCATCCACATTGATGCCGGCCACATAAACGTTTTGTAGTAGAAACCCGCCGGCAGAAAGCGTGCTACTAATGAGTTTACCGCGCCGATATCAAACTCAAGACTCGGCCAGCGGTTCTGCGACTTTGCCACCAGACCATCATATAACTCTATACACGTGGCACGCGTATTCGGTTCTGTGTACGCACCAGTTTCAAGCTGCACCAGCGCATTAGGCTCTTCAGAGCCTGCAGCAATAGCACCACGAGGTCGGTGATACTTAAAACTACGCCCCATCAATCGGACACCATTGGCTAACAGAGCAGATGCAAGAGTGTCACCCTGATAGCCGGTGTATTGCCGGCCATCAAATGCAAACGATATGGGTTTGCTCCGATCAATCATGCCGCCTTGCGACAATCGCTGCGACTGGCTCATGACTGATCTCCGTCACCGGGAATTTGTGGCCGTGGGTCTTGCACCTTATAAGTCGCAACAAATTCGTCGGTTACTGTATGACGCAACGCATTAAACCAGCGCCTGCATCCATGATCATGCAGCCAGCGTTCACGATGATAGCCTTTGGGGTTGCTACGGAAGAAAACGTAGTCGCCCCACTCTTCATCGGTCATCGTTGCAGTATTGGTGGGCCGTGGAATATGGGCTTCGCCGTGACAGGAAAACTCTGTCTGGTCTCGATCACCACAGTACGGGCAGTTAATTATAAACATGGTGTGCTGGATCAAATAAAGTGTGCATGTGAGAGTTTGTCATTTGGTCCGCAACAAGGCGAAGCTCGCAGACAATGGCCATTCCCTTATCAAGAGGTTCAACGCAGTTGCGGGACAAATGCCGAGCTCCCGCAGGGGCGGTTATTCAAGGTGCAACCGGAAACAGCTAGCAATTGGATCCATATTAAGCCTCCAAACTCCCGCCAAAACATATGGCACATTGAACAATCGACTCAGATGTGCAGTTTGTTTGTTCCAGCACACTAATGCGCCACCGCTGCTGCGGCACCTTCGTCAATGAGGGCACCAGAGTTAAATCGATCGATAGAAAACGGTGCAGCGATTTCATTCATCTCACCTGCAGCTATTGAATGTGCAAACGCATGACCACTACCGGGCGTCGCCTTAAAACCGCCAGTTCCCCAACCACAGTTAAAGTAGAGGTTCTTGACCGGTGTCTTTGAAAGGATGGGTGAACGATCAACGGTGACATCTACAATACCTGCCCATTGTCTGAGCATGCGCAGGCGTGAGAACAACGGAAAAAGTTCGCACAGCGGTCCGACCGTGTGCTCTATAAGGTCAAAGCTACCTCGTTGAGAGTAAGAGTTATAAGCGTCAGAACCGGATCCTACAACAAGCTCACCTTTATCAGATTGACTAACGTAAACATGAATTCCATTAGACATCACAACGCAATCAATGATGGGCTTGATCGGTTCTGATACCAGTGCCTGCAACGGATAGCATTCGAGCGGCATTTTAAAACCTGCCATCTCTGCTATCACGCTGCTGTGGCCGGCCGCGACTGAACCAACCTTACCCGCACCGATAAACCCGCGGCTCGTCTCGACACCAACAACCGTATTGCTTTCAACTCTGACACCCCGCACTTCGCAGTTCTGAATAATATCAACACCTGCTGCATCTGCACCGCGTGCGTAACCCCATGCCACCGCGTCATGTCGTGCAGTACCGCCACGCTTTTGCAGCAATCCACCCATCACCGGGTAGCGGCAGTTCAAATTGATAATCGGCAGCATTTCTTTCACCTGCTCAGGTGTGAGAAATTCAGAGTCGATCCCATTCAGATGAATTGCGTTGCCGCGGCGACCGATCTCCTGCATATCATGAACACTATGCGCCAGATGCAAAAGACCGCGCTGAGAAAACATGACGTTGTAGTTGAGTTCCTGTGACAGGCCTTCCCACAGTTTCATCGCGTGCTCATACATACCTGCAGATGCATCAAGCAGATAGTTAGAGCGCACAATCGTGGTATTTCGCCCGGTGTTACCACCACCGAGCCAGCCCTTCTCAATGACTGCCACATTGTTGATACCGCACTGGGTAGCCAGATAATAGGCCGTCGCCAGACCGTGGCCACCGCCACCGATAATCACGACATCGTATTTTGATTTCGGGTCCGGACTACGCCAGGCCCGCTGCCAATTACGATGATATGACATGGCGTTACGCGCCAGCGAAAACAGAGAGTACGCTTTCATAAAGTCATCTATATAACGGGATTGCCTGCAGGATGGGCCAGCCATCTGCGATGGCAGGATTCAGGTGCATCGTCGTTAAAAACGAATCGGCGCGATGTTCCAAAAACGACTAAACAGCGCCTTATTAACGTATTTTGATGTGAAACTACGTGGGTGTCACACCACGTAGTCTTTCACCGCGACGACGGATCATTTCAAGTGTCGCCAACAGCGCTATTGAGATTATAACAAGGATGGTTGCTACCGCCAGAATGGTAGGAGAAATCTGTTCACGAATACCGGAAAACATCTGGCGTGGGATAGTGCGTTGCTCGACTGATGCCATGGCTATCACCACAACGACTTCATCAAAGGAAGTGACGAATGCGAAGAGTGCACCGGAAATTACACCAGGCAAAATCAAAGGTAGCTGAACCCGAAAAAAGGTTTTAAGCGGCGTTGCTCCCATGCTGTAGGACGCCTGCACCAGACTGTTATCAAAACCTACAAGCGTTGCAGTCACGGTGATAATCACAAACGGAATACCGAGAATGGCATGAGCCAGGATTACGCCCAAATGAGTATAGGCAAGACCAAGCTCACTGAAGGCCCTGAATGTACCCGCAGCAGTTACGACAAGTGGCACGATGAGTGGCGATATTAAAAATGCCATGATCTTTTTCTTGAATGGCATCTCAGAGCGACTCAGGCCAACTGCTGCCATCGTACCCAGTGCTGTTGCGATCAGCGTCGCAAAGAAACCGATAAAGAAACTGTTGCGCATGGATCGAATCCATTGCGCGTTGTTCCAGACATCTGCCCACCAGCCGGTTGTGGCCTCGGGGTTGGCCATACCATTGGTAAGGATATCTTTGTACCACCGCAAGGAATACGCATCCGGGTCACCTGCAAGCATACCCGGTGTAAATGAAAAGTACGGTTCAACATTAAAACTTAACGGCAGGACGATCAGGATCGGTGAGATTAAAAATACAAAGATCAAAAAACAAATGAAGCGAAAAGCGTAGTACCAGACTCGCTCACCCCACCCTGCATATGCTGGAAGTGCCATCTGTTCTAGCCTAGTTTCATGTTGTCTATACCGACGATTCGGTCATAGAGCCAGTAGAGAGATAACACCACTATCATCAACACACCAGCCAAAGCTGCCGCAAGATTCCAGTTAAGTGATTGCCGCATGTGGCCATCAATGGTGTTGGATATCATTGTGCCTTCCTGGCCACCCACCAGCGCCGGGGTAATGTAGTAACCGATGGCAACAATGAAAACCAGGATCGCACCGGCACCTACCCCGGGAATGGTCTGTGGTGCATAGATGCGCCAGAATGCTGTCCAGTTAGTCGCACCCAGGCTTTTTGCCGCGCGAACATAGCTCGGCGGTATACCCTTCATTACTGAGTACAATGGCAGAATCATAAATGGCAGCAGAATATGGGTCATTGCGATCAGTGTACCCAGCTTGTTATAGATCAGTGAGAAACGCGCATCGTCTGCGGTGATACCGAAAAACACCAGCAGATCATTAACGACACCTTGTGCCTGCAGCATGGCGATCCATGCCGTGGTACGCACCAGAATGGAAGTCCAGAACGGCAGCAACACCAGGATTAACAAAAGGTTGGATGTTTTAGCCGGCAATGTCGCCAGAAGATAGGCAATCGGGTAACCCAGCATCAGGCAAAATACCGTCACCAGAAATGAAATTTGCAACGTTCGCTTCATAAGGATCATATGAATACGCCGCTTTTCATCCTGCCGTACTATTGATCCATCACTTTCCAGCTTCAAATCAAGTGCTGCGGCATAGTACCCAGGTGTAAACTTCCTGGAAGCCGTTTTCATTGCCTGCCAGACTTCGATATCGTTCCACTTGTCTTTTACATCGGGAAGGCTCTCTTTAAACGGCGCTTCAAGCTTGGATACTTTGCGCGCAGTTGAAGTGAACAACGAACGGGATCCTGGCTTGTCCCGGTTAACTCGCGTTGCTACTTTACCAATGGTTTTGTTCTCCCTCGCCAGGACCATGTCAGCGGCAAGGGCCGCAAACATTTCTTCGGTTGGCTCGGAAGTACCATCCCACTCAGACAGAACTTCTGTCGTTTGCGGCATGATAGAAGAAAAAGTTTTGTCGTAAATACCCTGAAATAGAAAATAAGCGATCGGGATGATAAATACGACTAGCAGAAACAGCAGGATGGGCAGCACCAACAAAAAGGCTCTGAGCCTGCGATTGAACATCGCCTTATCAAGACGCTTTTGCAGGAGTTTGTCATCGATGACATCGGCTGTTGAGGTCATAAATTACCAGGCTGCCTAAATAACATTAAGTAAACGCCCCGGAGAGAATCTCCGGGGCGAACTTTTAACAACAGCTTATTGAGCTAGCCAGGCGTTGAACTGTTCGTTCAGCTGATCCTGATTATCTGCCCAGAAATCGAAGTTGTTCTGGAGTGCATTTTTCAGGTTATCCGGAGAAGTAGGCATGTGGCTCGCCATCTCAAGTTCAGGTTTGTTGTGGAAAGAACCCACAAGAGGAGAAGATGATTTGCGCGCAGGACCATAAGAGATCCAGCTAGCCTGTGCTGCCAGTGCTTCAGTACCGGTTGAGTACTTCATGAAGTCCATAGCAGCTTCTTTGTTTGGTGCACCTTTAGGCATAACCCAAAGATCGAGATCCCAGATCTGCCCATCCCAAACAATTTCAAAAGGCTTATCTTCTGAGGCAACAGCGTTAAAAATACGACCGTTGTAAGCAGTAGTCATTGCAACTTCACCGTCAGCTAATAGCTGTGGAGGTTGTGCACCTGCTTCCCACCAGACAACATCACCCTTGATAGAATCAAGCTTTGCGAATGCACGCTCAATGCCTTCTTCTGTTTCAAGCACGCTGTAAACTTCATCAGCAGCAACACCATCAGCCATCAATGCCATTTCAAGGTTAGCTTTTGGGTTCTTGCGAAGTCCGCGCTTACCCGGGAACTTGGCCGTATCAAAGAAGTCAGCAATAGTAGACGGGCCATCTTCCATCTTCGAAGCATCATAGGCATAGATAGTTGACCACACGATGTTGGCAACTGCACAGTCTGTGTAGGTACCTGGAAGGAAGTCATCCGCGGCAGGAGTGCCATCGGCACCGGCAGGGAAGTCATCAATGTTGATCTCTTCAAGCAGACCTTCATCACAACCCCGAATGGCGTCTGAAAGTTCTACGTCTACAAGATCCCACTTGACGTTTCCAGCTTCAACCTGGGCTTTCACTTCTGAAAGGCCGCCGTTGTAGTCTTCTGACACAACAGTGTTACCTGTCGCTGCCATCCACGGTTTATGGTACGCCTCAACCTGTGACTTGGTGTAAGCACCACCCCATGAAACAACAGTGATTGAATCGGCAGCGTTAGCAACACCTACTGCTGCGGCAAGACCGGCAGCAAGCAATGTGGTTACTTTTTTCATTGCAATAATCCTCGTTTAAAAAAAATCCGGAAATTCCGGCTTACAGTAAAGTTCGGGCGTTATTAAACCCGAAGCGATATAACAACTCTGATCTCTAAATTTTTACATATCCCAACATCACGACACCTGAACAAGCATCAGTTCTATAAAATTAATTCACTGATACAGTAATCGAATCAAGCATCCCAGCATCCAAATTAAGCATCGAGGGCTCTGCAGTCCTGCTGCAACCAGCCTACGGACACAACCTCGCCTTCAGCCAGAAACGCATGGTCTGCTGAGTTAGGTACTTTGATGATAAAGTCATCGCGACCAAGCAAGGCAACCCTGGTACGAATGTGATCGCCAAGATAAATCAGCTCAAGCACCTCCGCATCAAAGATATTTGGTACAGATCCGGGCTCAGGATTTACAACAACCCGTTCCGGCCTTAACGAAAGTGTCGATTTCTCACCACGCTGCGATACATTAACAGCCATTGCATAAACAGCAGCACCCTCTGCGGTTTGTACAACGCAAAAATCACCATCTATATCTGCGACCTTACCGCGAAGCTTATTGTTCTCACCGATAAACTGCGCAACAAACGCATTCTCGGGACGCTCGTACAAAGCATCCGGCGGTGCCAGCTGCTGAATAACGCCGTCGTTAAAAACCGCAATCCGGTTAGACATGGTAAGCGCTTCAGATTGATCGTGAGTGACATACACTACCGTGACACCAAGATTTTCATGGATGTGCTTGATCTCGTATTGCATTTGTTCGCGCAGGTTTTTATCCAGCGCACCCAGCGGCTCATCCATTAGGACAAGATCGGGATCAAATACCAGTGCGCGTGCAACTGCTACGCGTTGCTGCTGCCCGCCGGAGAGTTGCGCCGGACGGCGATTACCGAACTCACCGAGCTGTACCATGTCCAGCGCACGCTTAACGCGCTGTTCGCGTTCCGATTTGGACATCTTGCGTACTTCAAGTGGAAAGGCGAGATTCTCGGCCACCGTCATGTGCGGAAACAGTGCGTAATTCTGGAAAACCATACCAATGCCGCGCTTGTGCGGCGGTACGTTATTGATCGGGCGCTCGTTCAGGTAGATCTCACCGTGCGTCGCAGGCTCAAAGCCCGCCAGCATCATCAGGCAGGTGGTCTTGCCAGAACCGGAAGGCCCAAGCATGGTAAGAAACTCTCCGGTTTCTACATCGAGGTTTAAATCCTTTACGACCAGTATTTTGCCGTCGTAACTCTTTTGAACGTTTTTAAATTGAACCAGTGGTTTTGGTGCAGGCATTCAGTTCCGGCTTTGCTGTATCATTTTTGATACGTTTGTTGGACTCATCCAGACAGTGTGCAGCAGCATGAGCAGGCAGGCAACTACCAACACCGCAAACGCCGGTATTTGCCAAGTCTCTTTCTTTGAATACGCGGTTACGTCGAAAACAGAATTGTTTCAGCCGAATTTCTTCAATCTTGCAATAAGACTGGATGTGTCCCAGCGGTTACCCCCCATTTTCTGCACGTCAGCATAGTACTGATCGACCATTGCAGTGACAGGCACCGACGCACCATTGTTGCGCGCCTCATTCAAGACGATTGATAGATCCTTGCGCATCCAGTCGACCGCAAAGCCAAAATCAAATTCGTCTTTGGCCATGGTTTCGTAACGATTGTTTAACTGCCATGACTGCGCGGCCCCGCCACCGACAACCCCCATGACCTTTTCGACATCCAGATTTGCAGCCTGCGCAAAGTTAACACCTTCTGCCAGCGCCTGCACCAGACCGGCGATACAAATCTGGTTAACCATTTTAGTTAACTGCCCGGCACCCGTATCTCCGATGAGTGCGATGTTCTTGCCGTAGGCAGCCAGCGTATCCGATACCGCATCAAAGGTTTTCTGATCGCCACCACACATAATAGCGAGTGCACCGTTTTCAGCGCCCGCCTGTCCACCCGACACAGGCGCATCAATAAAACCCACCGTCTTGTCAGCACAGGCTTTCGCAAGTTCGTGCGCAATGGTTGCAGAGGCGGTTGTATGATCGACAAGAATTGCACCTTCTGCAAGACCCGCCAATACACCCTCATCACCATAAACAACAGAACGAATATCGTCATCGTTACCGACACACATCATGACTATGTCAGCACCATCAGCCGCGTCATGTGGTGTATCACACGCTGCACCTTTATGCTCTGAAGCCCACTTTTCTGATTTGGTTTTGGTTCGGTTATAAACAGAGACAACATGACCGGCACTTGCCAGGTGGCCCGCCATCGGATACCCCATGACGCCTAACCCGATGAATGCAACTTTCTTAGCCATTTTGTATCCTCAAGGTATTTTTAACTGAAATTATGATTTTGCGCAGGTTTTTACTTAATCAGCAACATCTGCATCGGCAACATCCGAAAAGCCTTATGTCGTCGCTCTGATTTGATCAATCAGCAATGCAAGCTTTTCAATGCCCGGACGTATCTTTTCGACTGGTATCGATGAAAAGCCAATCCGCAGAAACGAATTTTCTGCACTTGGTTTCATGAAGTACGGATTGCCTGAGACCACCAGTATACTATTGTTGCTTGCCTCGGACTGCACTGCATCTGCATCTGTGCCTTCAGGCAGCTTTACCCAGAACGCGCTTCCACCAAACGCAGGCGCGCTGCTGGATTCAGGCATAAATTCATTAAGCGCCTCTTCCAGTGCATGCCAACGCAACTTGTAACTGGCAGAGATCCTGTGTACCAGTGAATCATGATGGCCCAGCGCCAGAAAGTGCGCTACCGCATTCTGATTGTTAGAAGGCGGATGCCGCAGCATTAACCTGCGTAACGCACGGGCCTCATCAATCAACTGGGTCGGACCCACCATGTAACCAAGCCTCAGACCTGGAGCGAGTGTTTTAGACAAACTCCCCACATAGATAACACGATCGTTACCATCGAGACTTTTAAGCGCTGGCGTAGGTGCACCGGCAAAGTTAAGCTCGCTTTCATAGTCGTCTTCGATAATAAGTATGTCATGGTCCGACGCGCGCTTTAACAAAGCGTGACGACGCTCGAGAGACATGGTGGCCGTCGTTGGCGACTGATGACTCGGTGTACAAAAGATCACATCGCATTCGTTTAATCGATCATCAACCACAAGACCCTGTTCGTCCACGTCGAGTGGAATCATGTTGCAATTTCTAAGCTTGAAGATATTCCGCGCATCGGGATAACCCGGATCTTCAAATCCAACCGTGTCGCCTTCATTAATCAGTAGACGCGCAAGTATATAGAGCGCATTTTGCGCCCCCATAGTGACAAGTATCTGATCCGTTGACACCCACAAGCCTCGCGGTGGCAGTACACGATTTTGAATCTGTTCAAGCAGCAACTGATCATCGTTATCTACCGAATCCGGCATCCACTCGGTGATTGCCTGCACGGCAAGTGATTGCCGACAACACTCTCGCCACTCATTGATGGGGAACAACGCCGGGTCTGTTTGCCCTGCAGTAAACGGGTACTCATAATCGCGCCAGCGACCAAGCAGCGGATCAAGATTGCGCTGTGCAGAAGGCCGGGTTAAGAAGCGTTTTTCCCAGTTTGGAGATTCGGCATTGCTGGCAACCGGTTGCGGTGCCCGCGCGAGACGGCTGTTTACCAACTCTGAATTAACAAAGTAACCGCGCCGTTCTTCGGCAAGCAGGTAGCCTTCGTCCATCAGATGCTGATAGGCGTGCACCACTGTATTGCGCGCCACACCCAACTGGCGTGCCAGTTCACGCGATGAAGGCAACGGCCGGTGATGCGGTATATGCCCATCAAGAATAGCAGTTACCAATGCGCGTCTAAGCTGGCTTTGCAGGCTGTCTCCACGGTCACTGGACAGCCTGATGAGCTGTCGCCACATCGGTTGACTATTCTTTTGTTTGCGTTCAGGTTCAGACGCCATTGACTCTCGCAGGAATGATTCCACAAACGGTTTGCCGGCAGTAGCTACCGGTAAACGGTTAGCTCATAAACGGTAGCCCAGGCCAGCTGCTTGTCATTTCGTATAGCCACACGTGATGGCAGGTGAGAAACTGTCTAGGTACGTACGTCTGGCACGCCCAGTGTAGTCGACACGTACATTCCAGTAAACATTATATATAGAGTACCGATATGCCTGCAGATCAAATGCCCCGAATCATCGCCCACCGGGGTGCAAGCGGAAACGCCCCTGAAAATACCCTGGCTGCAATTCAGATGGCAGCAGACCACGGCGCTAAGTGGATTGAAATTGACGTCAACATCTCACGCGATGGCGTGCCGGTCCTGTTTCACGATGACGGACTGAATCGCTGCAGCAATGGCAGTGGGCTTGTTATCGAACACAGCGTATCAACACTGCAGTCGCTTGATGCAGGAAGCTGGTTTGATAAGGCATTTACCGGTGAGCGCATCCCGACCCTTGAAGAATGCCTGCAACTTGCTATCAGGTTAGACCTCGGCGTTAATCTTGAAATCAAACCTTGCAGCGGCTGGGAACTGCCCACAACTGATGCAATAGCGGATCTATTGCAGCAAAAAACAGAACTACCACCTATTGTCGTGTCGAGCTTTAGCCACGTTGCCATGCAACAGGCCGCAAAGCGGCTACCGGAAATTCCCCGATCCTGTCTCTACCTGGTAGCACCACCCGACTGGCAGGAACTTACCGGTGAAGTCGGGGCGAGCAATATTCACTTACACGCAAACTCGTTGCTCGACAACAAAAAGGTAGATACCTATCACGCTCAGGGACTAGGTGTGTTTTGCTACACAGTCAATACTGCCAAAGAAGCAGTGAAGCTTTTTTCTATCGGTGTGGACGGCGTGTTTACAAATTATCCCAAGGATCTACTACAAGCGAGTGTCTAGCCTGGTTTATTCGTGAAATGGCGAACGTAGCGCAGAGCATTCGTTTACCGTATTTTCTTCTCGCGTGCTTCGTTTTGCAAACCTGGCTTACTGATATGTGCAAGAGAATAAATCCAATCCATTATTTTTTAGGGTGGAAAAAAGGTTCAAGCGGGATGCTGTCGTTTTCACAAATTAATTGGGCTGGTTTTGTAACGCAATCTATTCACTCACTGATGCCACCCACTGCAACACTGCCGGCCAGTTTTTATTCCAGCAGCACAAGTGAGAATTGTCCGCAATTTCCCAAAGCGTCGCCGCTGGCCGTCGCGCCGCCCACTTCCGTATCAAAGACGCTGGCATGTTTTCATCGAGTCCGCCGGATAAGTGCAACTGTTTAATCGAGGCAGGCAACGGATCGCTATCGGCAGGATTTAACGAACCTACCAGTCGGGTGTAACCGTGATGCTCGGTCCAGGCATCTGTATCAACAATAGCGGCGATAGTTACAACGGCGGTTACCCCCGGTAGCTGCTCTGCAATAAGCAGAGCCAGCGCACCACCACCACTGTGACCGATTAATACAATGTGTCGGTAGTCATGGGCTTCCGCAGTTATTACTGCTGTCATACTGTTGACCACTTTCTTCGAGTAGCGCTCGTAGGTCCAGTGATCTGCATCGCAGTCATCGTCAAGTTCAAGACCCAGATAACACGGCCTGCCAACGTAGAGCACATTACCCGGATCAATTTTCATCAGATTTAGCATCAATGATCTTTTAGGTGTCGGGTCCGCTTTTACAAAACGGTTCCACTGCCAGTTCACACCATCACCATCTATGTAGACATGAAGGGCGTTATTATCTTTCGTTTTTGACGCATAAAGCACGTGGCGAAACTTGTCACCCTGCACGGTTGAGCGCGTCAAGCCTGATTGCGCTGCCTGCTGATCGAGCTGCTGATACGCAGGCAACGCACAGGACACCACCAAAGCGCAAAAGGTGCAAAGCACCACAAAGGCGAGAAGTCGCAAGAAGCGCTGTTTGTAACGGCCTATCAAGATTCAGATCTGGAACGCTTAAGAGAGACCACAAATTGTAGCCGGTGGTGTGATATTTCACGATGCCGAAATCGCAATCTCCCTTGCAAGGTCAGGATTACCTCCTATCTTTACTTAACACAGAAGTGACTATTGGTCACCCAAAACAATAAAATCCGGCTGCTGACCCAAGTGATAAGCCAGCCACGAAAACACCCTGGAATATTTATCCGTATTGGAACTCCCGCTATGAAGAAAGAACAACTGGCTATCAGAGAGAAGGCACTATTGAATGCAGCATTGAACTGCTTCGCCACCGAAGGGTGCGAGGACGTGACCGTCGCACGGATTGCGAAACTCGCAGGGGTTGCAAAAGGTACAGTGTATCTCCACTTTAACAGTAAGGATGAAATCTGCGCCCGCCTGGCTCAGGACTTCTACGACAAGCTGGCTATAAAAACTTCGGAGATTACAGGCGACGGCAGCACCCGATTGAAAAAGATAGTAGAGACTTCTTTTAATCACTATCGCGAAATGCAGCACTACCGGCATATTATTCAATATTGCTACCGTGAACATTTCCTGCAAAGCTTGAGCACAGAGATTGCTCAATCGCTAGAGAACATGAATATGTTGCGGCGCCAATACATTGCAAAAGCGCTGGAGCTCGGTAGTATAGATAACTCTCTTTCACGCAATGCCAGCGCAAAGTTAAACGGCATTTGCAGCACACTGGACGGTGCACTGCACAATTTACGCGCTCTTACAAACACAGAGCGAAACACACAGCAAAACAGCGAAAAGGAATTCTTCGACTCGGTGACTCACTATATACTCTCGAGTGTCGGGCAAAAAAACACAACAATGCCTGTTAGCAATTCACAGTCTGTTTCCCCTGAGCTCACCCCGGAATTTTAAGAAACAATGGGCAAATCTTTAATAATCGCTTTTGTTGCCGTTATCGCACTGGTGCTCTGGATGCTCAGTGGCCAGATAGGAGTGGACCAGAAAGGAACCGACACGGGTATGGCCGATGCTTCGTCAGAAGACGGAGCACCCTCTCAAACCGCTGCGGCAGAACAAAAAGAAGTACCTAAGATGAAGGTACAAACCACTCAGCTGGTAGCACAAAGCATCGATCGTGAGATAGTCATACAAGGGCAGCTCGAACCTGCAAAGGTTATGTCATTGCGTGCGGAAACCTCTGGCACCGTGCAGACTCTCTCGGCAAAAAAAGGTGAGCGCATCACACGCGGGCAGACACTGGCGCAGTTGTCTCAAGGTAACAGACTGGCCGATCTGGCTGTTGCCAAAGCGAATTACGCACAGGCAGATAACGAATATCAAGCTGCGCAAAAGCTCGCTCGCCAGGGACTACAGTCAACGTTAAGCCTTGAGGCAGCAGGCGCACAACGCGAAGCAACACTCGCTCAAGTACAGGCAGCAGAACTTGAGCTCGGCTACGTTACGCTCAGCGCCCCGATGGACGCACTGATCGAAGATATCACTGTCGAAGAAGGTGACTTTATAGACCGTGGAGCGCATGTCGCCACACTGGTCGACAACACGTCGCTACTGGTAACAGGCCGCGTATCACAACAACACATCGCAGATATCAAAACCGGACAAGCTGCGGTTGCCAGCCTTGTCACCGGTGAATCACTTCAGGGCAAAGTGTCCTACATCTCGTCCATGGCAGATGACACAACCCGAAGCTTTGAAGTGGAGGTACTGATAGATCAAACACCTAAATCGGTAATGACAGGTATCAGCGCAGAGATAACAATTCCGGTAGAAACTTTAATGGCACACAGGGTGTCCCCGGCGGTATTAGCCCTTGACGATGACGGTGCACTTGGCGTCAAAGCGCTGGGTGACGAAAATAAAGTTGTCTTTCATGCAATAGAAGTTGTCAAAACAGAAAGTAACGGTGCCTGGGTTACTGGCCTACCCAATGACGTCACCCTGATAACTCTCGGTCAGGGTTTTGTAAACCCGGGAGAGGTGGTCGAGCCAGTTGCAGACACTAATGACCAGACAGACACTGACAACACAAACGGCAACAGTGAATCATGAACGCAATCATTGAAGCCGCATTCAATCGTAACCGTGCGGTTTTACTATTACTGATCTTCTTTATATTCAGCGGCATCCTAGCCTATAGAGCAATACCCAAAGAGGCAGAGCCCGATGTCGCCATCCCTATTATCTATGTGTCGATGAGCTATGAGGGCATTTCACCGGAGGACAGTGAACGATTGCTGCTTCGACCGATGGAAAGCGAGCTTCAAAACATACCCGGTGTAAAAAAAATCACCAGTACCGGATCTGAAAGTCATGGTTCGGTGTTGCTTGAATTTGATGCAGGTTTTGACCCTGGCACCGCCCTTGCCGATGTTCGCGAGAAAGTAGATATTGCAAAATCAAAACTACCGAGCGGCACGGATGAACCAACGGTCAATGAAATCAACGTAGCGCTTTTTCCGGTAATTACAGTTGCACTGGCTGGCCCAATCCCGGAACGCAGCCTGTTAAAGATCGCCAAGGACTTAAAAGAGAAAATCGAAGCGCAGGCGGGCGTACTTGAAGTCAATATCGGCGGGGAGCGCGAAGAAGTGCTCGAAGTACTTGTTGATCCGGTAGTGATGGAAACTTACAACATCAGTTTTTCTGAACTGTTCGGCTTGATCAGTAATAACAATCTGCTGGTGGCCGCCGGGGCAATTGATACCGGTGCTGGTCGCATGGTGTTGAAGGTGCCAGGTGTTGTAGAGGACATTCGCGACATACTCGCAATGCCGGTCAAGGTAGAAGGCGATACGGTTATAACGTTTAAAGATGTCGCAACAATCAACCGCACGTTCAAAGATCCGAATGGTTATGCGCGGGTAAACGGCCAGCCTGCCCTCGCACTTGAAATCTCAAAACGCATTGGTGCAAACATAATCGAAACCAATCAGGCCATACGTGATCTGGTGGCAGAGCAGCAGAAAATCTGGCCTGCGTCGGTTGAAGTATTGTTCCAGCAGGATAAATCAAAGCAAATAGTCACCATGTTGAGTGACTTGCAAAACAACATCCTCTCCGGTGTGGTGCTGGTGATGATAGTGATTGTCGCGGCTCTCGGGCTGCGCGGCGCATTGCTTGTTGGCCTGGCTATACCGGGATCTTTTCTAATTGGCATCCTGGTGCTGCACAGCGTTGGTTTTACGATGAATATCGTTGTGCTGTTCAGTTTGATTTTGGTAGTCGGGATGTTGGTTGACGGCGCCATCGTCGTGATCGAACTGGCTGATAGAAATATCAAACAAGGACTAAGCCGGCGCGACGCCTATAAAGCCGCAGCGCAAAGAATGAGCTGGCCGGTCACTGCATCAACAGCAACTACGCTTGCAGTATTTTTTCCAGTGATATTCTGGCCAGGTCTGGTTGGTCAGTTCATGAAATATCTGCCAATGACGGTAATCATCTGCCTTACTGCATCACTTTTTATGGCACTCATCTTTATACCGGTTCTCGGTGGCAGCTTTGGCCGGGCCACAGCAAGTACGCCTGTGCCAGCGAGGCAACTGGAGGAGCAACGCAAACTCGGCCCGATCACCAAAGGCTATGCAAAGCTGTTATCCGGTTTACTTAAGCGCCCTGCACTGACACTACTGGCCGCAATTGTCGCCCTGGTAGGATCATATATGTTGTACAGCGTTATGGGTCGCGGCGTCGTGTTCTTTCCGAAAACCGAGCCAGACAACGTGCTGGTACAAATACACGCCCGGGGAGATCTTTCAATGCAGGAGAAAGATCGAATTGTCAGATCCGTTGAAGAACGGTTGTACGATATGGATGAGCTCAGCTCCGTGTATGCCAAGTCTATGGGATCTTCCGTTGGTGAGCCCGGCATGTCTGCCGACGTTATCGGTGTTATCCAGATCGAGCTGAACGAATGGAACACCAGAAGAAAAGCGCGGGTCATTCTTGATGAGATGGCAGAGCGCACTGCTGATATTCCAGGGGTGATACTCGAATTCGCAGAACAGGAAGGAGGCCCCTCCTCCGGCAAACCGATCAATATGGAGATCACTTCACTACGCGCAGAAAAACTGGCGGGTGCTACCAGTTATATTGAAGAATTAATGAAAGACCTCGGTGGCTTTGTAGATATCGAGAACAATTTGCCACTACCGGGCATTGAATGGCGTTTAAATGTCGATCGCGAACAGGCAGCTCGATACGGTGCAGATGTCGCGCTGCTTGGCAATGCCGTGCAAATGATCACCAATGGTATCCGGGTTGCAGACTACCGACCTGACGACTCGGACGAAGAGCTGGATATCCGCATTCGATATCCGCTGGCCGAGCGCAAACTCGATCAGCTCGACCAACTACGCGTACCCACCAGTAACGGCATGGTACCGATCTCGAACTTTGTCACATTGGAACCCGCCTCTAAAACCGGCATTGTTAACCGGGTAAATACGCAACGCGCTGTCACCGTGCAGGCAAACGTTGCAGAAGGTGCCAATCCGACTGAAAAATTAAAAGAGCTAACCGATGCACTTGCAAACGGCAAGGTGGATCCGGATATCTCGGTAGAGTTCACCGGTGAAAACGAAGATCAGGCGGAAACAATGATGTTCTTAATGTCTGCGTTTGGAACGGCTATCTTTTTAATGGCGCTGTTTCTTATCATTCAGTTCAACAGCTTGTTCCAGGCACTGGTGGTGTTGAGCGCCATTGTGTTTTCTACCTCTGGCGTACTGCTGGGTTTAATCATCACCAAACAATCTTTTGGTATTGTGATGGTCGGCCTCGGTATCATCGCGCTGGCAGGCATTGTGGTGAACAACAACATAGTTCTGATCGATACGTACAACCGCTTTAGAAAAGACGGTTATGCACCAAGACTTGCAGCACTTCAAACCGGCATCTTAAGACTACGGCCGGTTTTTCTTACAGCGCTCACCACCATTCTCGGCCTGATGCCCATGGTGCTGTCATTAAATATTGACTTGTTTCGACGAATCATCGAGGTGGGATCACCATCGACCATGTGGTGGACACAGCTTGCGAGCGCAATCGCAGGCGGATTAGCGTTCGCCACCGTTCTTACCCTGGTATTAACTCCCTGTTTGCTTGTGCTGGGTGATACGCTCTTTAAAGGAAAACCAGCGCAGGACCCAATACAAACCAGTGCACTTCAGCCGGGCACTACCTAGCGCTAAAAATGATATTAAAAAGAGGGGAATTAAAAAACCTGGGGCGGGCAGATTGAATTCTGTACCCCGCCACAGGAAGCTGGAGGAATTTAAAACGTGAGCGCTGCGAGCGCTCATCCTGCAATTTGAAGCAGCTGCAGAGGTCGGGGGGCTGAGTAGCTGGAGGAACTACTCGAAACCCGGTTTGACCCGACCCTGCGGTCTGCGATGCTGAAACGCTGTTGGAGGAGGTACAGCGCTTCAGGCACGTTTGCTATTCTAACCATTTGCGTAAACCTGACAATCCGGTTACCGTACCAGCCATTGTGAATTTTTTTCACATATAGGGGTTTTAATCGATGCAGGATCGTTACAACGAAATGGCGGTTTTTTGCCAGGTTGCAAACCTGGGCAGCTTTTCCGCTGCCGCCCGGGAGCTGGATCTAACTCCTTCTGCGGTCAGCAAACTGATCTCAAGGCTCGAAGATCGACTGGCTGCCCGCTTATTTCAGCGCACCACCCGGCGCCTCAATCTGACCGATGAAGGCACCATGTTCTACGAGCGTTGCCGTGACATTCTGGTCGACATTGAAGACGCTGAAACGCAGGTAAGCGCGCTGCAAAGCAGTGTCACAGGCACATTAGACATCTCTGCAATTTCTGCCTTTGCACGTACCCAGCTGTGCCAGATCATGCCTGCTTTCATGGCTCAGCATCCGGATTTACGTGTCGAACTTTCTCTTACCGAGAGGCAGGTTGATCTGATAAACGAAAAACTGGATCTGGCAATTCTGATCAGTGAAGAGGTAATTGATCAATCGTTAATCAGCAGAAAGCTCGCAACGAACAGACGGGTGATTTGCGCCTCACCGGAATATATAAAAAAACACGGTAAGCCAAAAGTGCCCGCGGACCTCCTGAATCACAACTGTCTCACACACTCATCCATACATCATTTCAACGACTGGCAGTTCCGCGAAAATGACGAGATAAAAACCTACAGCATTACCGGGAATTTTCGCACCAACAGCGCGTCCGCTCTGCACGAGGCGGTAAAAGCTGGCATCGGAATTGCGCGACTTGCTACCTTTGTGACGCAACCTTCGCTTGCTTCCGGGGAGTTAGTTCCGCTATTAACCGAGCACACTCACGACACCTCAAACATTCTGGCCGTGTATCCCCATAGAAAGCATCTGAGTACGCGCGTTCGGGCTTTTATTGACTTCCTGATTGACGAATTCACGCCAGTTCCACCGTGGGATCGGATGTAGAATGTTCAATCCGGAGCGAAATCAGATGTAATACTTTTATGGTTGCAGAGTGTTATAGTTTCATTAAATTACGAAAGTGTAACGCAATCGATACTTGGCACGAATGTTTTCGGTCAGAACGTCGATACTTCTGCAACTAAAACCATAACGGCGATTTTCAATGCATTCGGTAACTCTTGTTCGCGGTAGTAAGCGCCATGGAAAACTACATGCACTGGCACTCATTTTCGGGCTGACACTCGCCAATGGTGCCATCGCTGAGAATTGTGGCCGAGTTCAGTCTTACTGGAACACGAATTACCACAGCCTGGTAGAGAACATCAATGAATGTGACACGAATTCCTGGCAGAGCTGCAGCCAGGCGGCAGCCATACACTACGACCTGATCTCAGGGTCACTTGGCCAACGAGCAGAAAGTTGCGGACTTCAAACCCCGCTGGTTCCCGGGCAAGACTACACGGAACCGCAAACTACCGACACCCAGCACTGCCTCAATGCGCGTGATGACTTACGGGGTATCTTTGAAACCCGGGCACTCGCCCGCATGGCCTGTGCCGCCGCACGTGCCGGTGGCGATGATCAGGAGTGGCTCGACTCCCAGTGCAAGTTGTACCGGTCACAAATGACCAACTACCACTTGTCGTTCAGAACAGTCGCACAGCAGTGCAAAGTAGATTACAAACAGCTGGTGGCAACGCTCGACCGCTAAACACACCCACCAGTGTACACCCGACAAGCAGTGACTTTCTGATCAGCCACGGTCATCACCTTCCCGCGAGCTGGCTGACTCCCGTTGGCCGACAACTTCCCTGGCTGCCATTTTGGCTGCCATTTTCTGCCGATCAAAATCGGACCGCCTGCGTCGGATCTCTTCCTCACTCAACAGCGTCGCATTGCTGTAGCTCTGCTTCCAGCGATGATCTGCCCGGAATTGCTGCGGCGACTGCACCGTAGTCCGCGGTTGTGTTGCACACTGCAGTAACGATAGCGCCGAACGCACAGTCGCTCGTTGCGAGAGCTCGTCAAAAGGTTTTCCCGCCGCATTACCGAGCGGGAAATCACTGAACAACATTCTTGGCACGCCAACATACTCTACTATGTCTTTCGCACACGCCATCACCACCGATGCAATTCCAGCAGCTTCAATGTGACGTGCTGCCAGACTCACAGACTGATGGCAAACCGGGCAGTTGGGCACCAGCACTGCTGCATCAACTTGTTGTTGCACAAGACGGGTAAGCAGTTCGGGGCAGTCTGTTTCACAGGTCGCGCGCTGACTTCGATTAGTCGGTAAACCAAATCCCTTCTCTGCAAGCTCGCCAATAATTCCGTCATCACAAGCTGACTGCAGTTGTGCAATCGGCAGGTAGGTATTGGGGTCTTCGGCAGATGTGTGATCACGATCATAGGCGATGTGCGATATCCTGAGATCCGGCGAATGGCGCACATCAAATTCATAAACTGAATAAAACTTGGCTGCGCCGTTATAGACTGCGCCAGGGCCCTGATCGCCTGCTTCCGGGTTATAAAGAGCGGCTGTGGTAATTAACGCCACCCTGCATTGCGACAGCGGCTTGGTTAACGGTGCGAACGGTACATCACGGTAGTGTGCCCATTGGTAAGGATGCTCATAACCAAGCGCCAGATAGTATTCACGTATTCTTCTGCGATACTCAATCGGCTCATCGTCAGGATGTGCCAGACCATTCTTAGCATTGATGTCTGACATGACTAGCTGAGAATCCGCCGAGCCATAATTTCATCAAAGCCGGTATCGGTTAAATCGGCTGATAGTTTCTGTAGCAGATCAGATTCACCTTCCTGTTGTAGCGCATCTGCAAGCATCAACATAAATACCTCTCTCTGGGCATGACTGCCACCCATTTGCACCAATCGATAGCGGACCGGCATTAAGATATTAATCACTGCGCGATAGTCCCGCTTTCTGTGTGCAATCGCGGCCTCTGCTGCAGGTATTGCAGCATTAACAAATGATGAAGCAATACTACTACCGGATGCAGACGCCAGTGTCATTTGTTCAATCAGGCTCTGCGCTTGATTAAAACGCTGATCAGCGGCCAGCACGGCCGCATAGTGTGCACAACTGAAAGCATTGCTGGCGTCATTGATGCGCCCGGCACAGATGTCTGCCAGTGCAGACCAGCGCGCACCCACATCAACGTTTAGAAACTCGAGTCGTAAAAGCAATGATGTCGCATTTTGTAAATCGAGATAAAGATCAGGCAGTGCTGCAATCATTTCTATCTCAAAGTTACGCAAATATTCATCATAGACGGACAACGCTGCATCATGTTCATGTTGATGCAAGTGAAACAATGCCCTGTGCCACCACAGGTGCAACACCATCTGACCGAGTCCCTGCCAGTGACCACCACTGTGCAAATCATCAAGCCAACGCGCACCATCACGACTGCGACCCTGCATATACATGACATGTGTCACTGCATGTGTACCCCAGACGTCTGAGGGATTTAGTTCCACTGATTGCCGACCATATTTTTCAGCGGCGTCATAGTGACCGGTTTCTTCTAAATCGAAAGCGCGTATAGCAAGAAAATCACTGTAGTGCTCGTGGTCAATACTCCAAGGCTTCTCAACAGAATCAGACAAAGAAGCGGACCACTTCATCTCCCCCAACCAGAACAACTCTGACTGACATAACTTGAGTGCGTTGACGTCCAGCGGATCATCAAGCAGTTGCTGTTCAAGATGGAATACCATCGCAGCCGCATCACCCATGCTGGCAGAAGTCAGCGCCTGGTTATAATGCCTTGCCCGGGTGTCTGAATCAGACAAATACTTTGTGCTGTTCGCAACACATTCATTAATCTCCCGGTAATTACGCTGGTGGCGTTCAGCATAGTAGTACAAACCCCGGATAGCATGCGCCAGCGAATGCTGCGGATCTGCCTCAAGTGCAAGATTAACCAGAGACATTGAATCACGCCGTGATCGCAATGAACTCTCACGCGATTGTTTTAGAAGGTTATCAGCGTCACTAGACATGGAAATGGACCGGCAAGAATATCTAAAATAGTGAACACGTATAAAACGTGCTTCACCTCACACTTTTAGTCTACTTGATTACCGCGCGAATGGCTGTTGAACCATGAGGCGCGTAGCGCGGCCGGGAACAGCTGAAAATTACCAGAGGTTCAGCTGACATTGTTAACCGCGTACTCACGTGCTCAGGCAGGTCGATGCATTCGACGATCTGTGGTAATTTTATTGTCGTCCAGTAACAGACAGATGTGGCTCGCCCGCTAAGCTTTAGGTTGAAATAATCCAGCCACGATAATCGTTACACTGGCTCACTCGGCGCAAACTTCACAGCACGAGTTTAAACATATAACTTTTTCGGGAACAAACTATGAAAGCCCTGATTGCTTCGCTGGCACTCTCTCTACTGACACTCGGCAATGCGCATGCTGCTGACGAATTTCTCGGCCCCTGGGCATCTGGGGCAAAAGAGGTTCTGAAGATCTCCAAAGACGGTGATGCATTCAGTGCAGAGTTTATCCGCGAAAACGTAAAGCGTGAATTCGAAAAAGTGAGATTCCCGGCCACTGTCAAAGACGGTGCACTGGTCATATCCGGCGATCAGGGTGACGTGACCGCCAAGTTTGATGACGTAAATAAATTGCTGATTATTGGCGGGCTGAAAGCGTTTGAAAAATTATCACCGGAGAAGGCTGAGGCAATTATTGAACAGCTTGAGAAAAAGCAGTAGCCGTACTTCGCAACACGCAAGTATCGTAAAAGGACAAAGACTCGAATGAATTTTTCGTAGGTGATGCGCATCCACGATGCTCAATAAAACCTACAGCGAGTTAAACCACCAGATTGATCGGGTAATTACGTATCTGTTGTGTTGTTATTTTGGCGGATCTGTGGGCTTATCACCCTACTAGAGGTGTCGCTAAAGCTAAAGCGAATCTCACCGTGCGACAAAACCCTCCCCCGAGCTTAGACTCGGAACCTCCCAAAGAGGGTGTCGCCAAAGGTCTGAATTTTTGCGATTATTGCTTGAGGCAATAAAGAGCAATTCAGATGGGGATAAAACGTCGAGTTGTTAAAGCAGACACGAGCGGTCAGTTGCAATTGCCCATTGAGGGTGAA
>CALLBO010000007.1 GCA_937998875.1 uncultured Granulosicoccaceae bacterium | reverse complement strand
AGTGGTGGAGACGGCGGGAATCGAACCCGCGTCCGCAAGCACTCCGCCCTCGGCGCTACATGCTTAGTTTCGTCTTTGATTTAACCATTCCGACCCGACGAACAGGGGCTGGTTTGGCGATCCTTTGAATATTTAGTGGTTCGGGTCAAGGCTCCCCTCCCTCACGATCCTGCGGCTGATGCCCCCGGTCCGAGTCACAGGCAAAACGGAGTCGGGGTAGAACTGAACTAACTAGAGGTTAATGTCTAATTAGGCAGCCAGTGCGTAGTTGTCATCGTTGGCAACTAAAGGTTTTGCAACTGGATTAACGAGGTAATTGCGCCTCGGCATGCTCCTAAGGTTTTGCCACCCGCGTCGAAGCCAAGTCGTCCCCTTATTGGTGCAACCCCTTGCGAGGTCATACATAGTATATAGCGTCGGTTGACTCGAATTCAATAGCTGCCCGGAACCACGATGCCGCGGCTGTTGTGACAACCGACTGATACAACAGCATTTTTGGGGCGTTATTTCATGAAAATAGGGCTCTGGGCGGTCATTCTTGATGTGAACGAATGTAGTAAATGCGTTGAGCGCCGATAATGAGGTGACAGGCGGGTCGCATTTTGCCTTGCCCCGGGGTAGCTAACCGGGTACTAGAAGCAGCATGCTATTTCCCTTGCTGTTGAAGGGCTACAAAATAATCTCCCGAATAGGAAATGCGAATGACTGATTCCGCCAGAGTGTTGCAGCAACATCCTGATACAACTTCTGAGTCAGAGTTGAGTTCAAAGCAGCCTGTGAAGAAAGGTGTTAAGCAGGGTATTGGTTCATGGTCTATTCGCTATCATGCGGACGGTTCATGGTCGGTTGCAACTGAAAGTCAGGCGGCAAATGATCCTGACTATTCTGTTGCTGATTAGCAACCGGATTCAATCCGCATTTCACCTTTCTAGTAACTAGTAGTTTATGGCTCGACTATCTATTTATTTTCGTAGGGAGGATAAGCTGGTGCGTCCGCCACTACTGCCACGAACGCTACCGAAGTTATAGCGAAATAAAATCGTCAGATTGACCGGGTAATTACTTATCTGACGTGCTGCACATTGGTGGATGCGCAAGCTTATCCCCCCTACGGAGGGTGTCGTTAAAGCCATTGGTGAAATTCTATTCGACTATATTTTAAATACACCTACCCAATGCTAAGTCACTCTCCTGTGGGAGAGTCCAATGCGTTGTTTGCATTGGGAGAGGGATACTTTGGCAATACTTCAAAGTTTAAGGTCGAAGTCTTTTTGAATAACTAACCAGACACACCCCTCTTCCGGCGCAAACTACACGCCGGATTCTCCCCAGGGAGAATGACAAAAACGGCACTAGACGCCTTTGACGACACCCTCATTGGTGGCGTTTGAACGTTTCACTACACTAGAATGTAAATACCTGACCTATTTTTGCGGATAAGCTCGGGTCCGCGCTCTCCCCTTCAGGATTATCCAGCGGAAACGCCAAATCAATTCTAAATATTCTCGAGCCAAGCAGTGAGTTTGAACCCAAACGTACACCCGCACCTATTGATTTTTTAAGCGACGCCGATGCCTCGCCAGCAGCAGCCCAACCTGCATCGGCAAAACCAATCACACCGACATCAACAGGACCAAGCTTCCACCCTGCGTGGTAACGACCTTCAAGATTCATTCGCAAACGCTGTCGGCCTTGAAATTGCCGCAAGTCATACCCTCTAAGGCCGTTGTCCTCACCCAGCGTCAGCTGCACAGGCAAATCACTGCCGTCCTCCCCTGTAGTGAAGTCTGCGTTAAAGGCTATTGTGGTGTTGTTTATCGTTGTATTGTAGGTTTTAAATCGCGCTGTGGCGCTCCAGGGTCGTTCACCCGTCTCTTCCAAAATTGCACTGGCACTTAATGACATTCTAATCAACGAGTCTTCACCTATTGACGCTGCATTATCCAGTATGACTGTCACTTGCGGATCAACACGGAATTCTTCGACGGTATTAAACTCCTCTACCAGATTTGCACCCAGCCTGATCTCGGCAGTCGTACCGATACGAACATCCTGCACAAAATTTAAGGTATCCAGACCGAGCATTTGCCGGTAGCTCGTTACCCGATCCCTCGCCAACAGACCGCCAACATACAGTCTTCTGGTATCTTCGGGTTGAGTAAGCTCGCCAAACGAACCACTCGGTGACGAATAAACAGACTGTCGAAAGCTTGCTTCCAAACCCTTTCGGAAAAACAGATCAGACGCTCCTGTACGCCATACTTGTTTTACGAATAGTCGGGATCTCTCTTCAGGCAGCTCAAAAACGGTATCTCCATCGAGATAGTATTTTTCTAATTTCTCAAGGTAGTCGAGTTCCACAGACCATGCGCGCCCGCTGTCAGACGTTCGGAACGAATCCTTCAGCTCAACACCAAAGAAGTCACCTTCATTGGTTCTACCCACCGCATAACCTGCCCGCCACGGCTTACTAAAAAAGTGCAAATCGGTGAATGCCACTGAACCGCGAAAGTTATCAGTGGTACTTCGGGACAAACCAAACATCAGCGTGTTGCCGGTACCAAAAACATTTCTCTCTCCAGCTGTAAAACCGATGTTACCGACCCCGCCAAGAAATGAACCGGTAGCACCCGCAACCAGAGAAAAATTATCCCGGGTAGTGATATGCAACTCTACGCCGTTGCTGCCGGTAACAAGCGCTGCCTTTACCGATGCAAAGATATCAAGATCACGCAATCTTCTTTCTATTTCAGCGACTGCCTCTACAGAAATCGTATCTCCGGGAGCGACACCGCTCTCACGCAGTATCACTGACTCCAGTGTCGTTTTGTGGAAGCGGTTTACACCTTCCGCCACAAGCAGCTGAGGATCTTCAGCGTCGATATTACTCGTGTCGAAAATATTGCTGCGATTCACAATTACATCAGAGATTTCTACCCGTTTCTCAGTTTCGTCTTCAATAGCAGACGCTATTGACAGGTCTACACACAATAGCGAGGCACAGATGAAACAAGCACCCGGTAGAATTTTTGTTCGCTGTGATTGATTCATACAAACCATGGCTCAATACCGACGGGGGAGACTAAAGTCACTTTGTGATCACCACTGCCAGGTATGTCTGGCCAGACACCAGGCCACAGTGAGCCGGACCAAAACGAGTCAAGGATTCGTCACAAAGACCGACAACAGTAGGATCAGAATGCGAATGGAATAGTCGCAAACTTATTCGGCGAGCCATATTGGCCGCGCTAACACGGTCATTGTCATGCCCACCATAGTCTCACGTTCTTCAGCAATTCGAACAGAATTAAGCCGACTAGCTACAACCGACAATCGCCGCGCTAGTATCTATCAGGCAGGCTACCGGAAGCTGTGAATATTCGTCCACATTTTTTGCAGCGCGCGGTTACCCGACTGTTCAGCTGTTCAGCCCTGCTACTTTCACTGGCCTCCTATAACAGTATCGCTGTGGCACAGAATGCAGAGCCCAACACTCTGCTGACACAGGCTCAGGCCTCCGAGCAGGCTTCTGACTATGCAACCGCGGCAGCGATGTATCGCGAGTATCTGTCTTTACCAGAGCCGCAAAGTGCAACACGGCGCCATGCCAGACTGAAGCTGCCGGTACTGCAGGAAGCAGCCAGGTATGGCGCTGGTCCGGAAATGCAGGTCTATCTGAGCGCGATGAATGCACGCGCCGCCGGTGACCCGAATCAGGCAGACGCACTGCTATCAGAGCTGATTGAAAGTTACGCCGGCAGTGCACTCGCCGATGATGCCTGGTACCTGAAAGCCTACATCGCTTTAATGGATAACTACGATTATCAAACCGCGACCGAGCGACTACAGTATCTTCGATTCAACTTTCCCGAAAGCCGCTATGTGGATACCGCACTATTTGCAGAAGCAATCTCTCATGAACAGCTTGGCGACAGCAGCTCTGCAGTGGCACGGATGACTGAATTGCGCGACAGACACACCGGCGTGTCGTTTGCCGGAATAGAACTGGCCAAAGATGAATATATATCCAGACTGTGGTTCGAACGCAGCACCAACCGTATAGAGTATCTGCAAGAACGTGCGGAAATTGCGACCCGCATACTGAGTGTTACACCATACGATCGAGACGGGTATCTCTGGCAGATTGAGCTACTCGTTAACCAACAGCATATGACATTGCTGCTGAACGAAAGCGAGACACTGACCAGCGCTGTCTACAAGAGCAATACCCAAGGTGAGCTCGATACTACTGTAAACGCCTATGCAGGTATCGTTGCCGGCGAACCTGATTCGTGGGCGCGAATTACATTAGACAATCAAAACGCCCGCGGTACCATTTCAGTCAACGGTGAAAACCATGAACTGTTGCCAGTGACAACCGGCGGATCACTGAGTGATTTTCATACGCTGTTGCTGGGCGACATCGACGGTAATGAGTCCGAATCCCCTGACCATGCACTCATACCACCGAAGTCGGAAGATAAACTGTACAACTATCTCCGCACGATCAAGCAGGCAGATACACAGCTCACCGACGGTGCCGTGAATCAGGTTGCAATGATCGGGGTAGTTATAGACAGCAAATACAATGACTACTACGCCGGTCGTGGTGCCGATGAGGCACTCACTATCCTCAATAGCACTGATGGACTGTTTCGCGAACAACTCGGCATTGCACTGATGGTCGACACGGTTGTCGTCATTGACAACCCGGCTACTGATCCGATGAATCTCGGCAATGTGACAATGGAAACCATGATGCGCAATTTCCGCGACTATCGTATGGAAAGCCCCAATCTAGGTAGTGATATTGGCCTGGCAACGCTATTCAGTGGTAATAAAAACAGCGATTCTGCACTGGGCTTGGCATGGATAGGCTCCGCCTGTCGAACTGATGGCTACGATGTTTCTGTAGTGACGCCCTATAAATTTCCATCATTGTTATCGACGCATGAAATCGGCCACACAATGGGTGCACCTCACGATTCAGATACCACCTGTGCATCGCAAAATCAGCACATTATGTGGCCATTCCTATCTAGCAGCAGCGGCAGAACGTTTTCCATTTGCAGTAAAAACGCTGTCAATGAAGTGATGGCTGCAAACTATTGCCACGTTGACGCAATGGATCTTTCGGTGACCCTGGCAGATGTCAGCGCAGATGCTTTGAGCCTTTCTGTGAGCAACGAAGAGACACAACGATCCACTCCTGATGCGATAATAACAATATCCGGTCCGGGAGTAGGATCAGCAACAGCAGTGGGTAATTGCAGCAGTGTTTCAAGTGATAAACTACAGTGTTACCTGGGAACGCTTAAACCGCTTGACTCCAGCCAGATTAGCCTTAATTTTCAAAACTCGCTGTCTGACAGTGATCAGGTAGCGGTCACATTGGCTGGAGTAGGCTTTATAGATGTATCGACACACAACAACAGCTTTCAAACTGATGTTTATGGCAATCTGAGCACATACACAGCATCTAACGCAAGCAACTCAATTAGCCTGAGTGACAGTGGTTATCCATCCACTGACACCAATGCCATTGCCAGTGCAAAAGGGGCCGGCAGAATCACACCAGCGACTGCTATCATGTTATTACTGCTGCTGGCGGTCAGAAGAAGAGTGATTACCACCTGACTATTTTGCCCGTGGTTACACTATAGGATCGCGGTCGGTCTCTATCATGTAATCAAGATAGGCAACACGGTCCTGCCCCCAGAACACTTCATTCTTGTAAACATAAGCGGGGGCACCGACAACATCAAGCTCGGTCGCTTCCTGAGAGTTCTGACTCCGGACCTCAGCGATTGATGGATCTTTAGATTCCTGCACGATGGTCTCGCCGGCAAATCCCGCCTTATCCAGCAACTCAGCTAATACGGATTCATCAGCGATCTGCCTGTCCTGTCCCCACAACGCTTCACCTACACTGAATAGAAACGGCCCCGGATCTTTACCTTGTTGCGCTAACAGGATGCAACAACAATCAGCCCGTTCCGGGTTAGCAGGGTAGCTTTTCGGTTGGGGAATCACTTCAAGCCCGTGATAATGGCCAATTCGCTGCAACTCGAGCAAACGGTACCGTTGGCGCATTGGCGGACGCTGCGGCGGCGCGACGCCACCGGAAACCTTCCAGACCTCCATCAAATTGACCGGCTTATAGCGAATTTCTTTTTTGTGTTTCCTGGCAACCTCTGTGAATGGCTTTTGGCCAAACCAGGTAAACGGTGAGGTTGAGGTATAGAAGTAATCAATATGGTCCGCCATCACTCAGCCTCTTAATCTACAGTTAGCTAATCATCCTGTGGCGACGCCTCGATTGCAAGCCTGCTTCTGACGAACAGGCAAGGTAGGGCCATGAGCTCAAGGAATTCACAATTTTCAAATGCAATGAAACAGGCATTGATGTTGATTGACGAGGGATGCGTAATTGAGATTTCAATCAACGACTGTCGGTATCAGTAAAAGTACTTATATAGAAAATCCGGCTAACTTGGATTCCATATATTCAAGTAAGCCTTCGCGAGCACCTTCCCTGCCCAAACCGCTCTCTTTCATACCGCCAAAGGGCGCCGCCGCGCTGGTCGGGTTGATATCGTTAACGCCTATTATTCCGAAGTTTAGTTGTTCAACTGTGCGTATCGCTCTGGATAAGTCTTTGGTGTACACATATGCCGCCAGTCCGTAATGGGTGTCATTTGCCATTGCAATGATGTCATCGTCGTCATCAAACGGAATCACTGGTGCTACAGGGCCAAATGTTTCCTCGCGATAGATCAGCATCGTTTCGTCCACATCGGTCAGAACGGTTGGAGAAAAAAAGTATCCGCTGTTATACGGCTCACTTGTCAGTCTCTCGCCACCGAGCAACACATTGGCTCCACTGTCACGCGCATCAATAACTTGCTTTTCAATTTTGGCTATCGCTTTTTCATCAACCAGCGGCCCGATTGCAACCCCCTCTTCAGCACCATTGCCAACCCGCATTTTTTTAATTCGTGCGGTAAGTGTTTCGATAAATTCCGGCAATATCTTACGGTGCACAAAAATTCGGTTTGGACAAATACAAGCCTGCCCGGTGTTTAGAAATTTTACCAGGCTCGCGCCTTTCGCTGCATGTACCGGATCTGCATCTTCAAATACGATGAACGGAGCATGTCCACCGAGCTCCATTGATACTCGTTTTAATCCGGCCGCCGCATCCTGAGACAGTTTTTTTCCAACCGCGGTAGAACCGGTAAATGTTAACTTGCGGACTGCCGGATGCTCACAGAACACTTTGCCGATAGGCGCCGGGTTTGAGGCGGTTACAAGATTAACGACTCCCGCCGGTACACCTGCTTCTTCTAACAACTTAAATACTTCAATTGCGCACAGCGGCGTTGCTTCAGCGGGCTTTAACACGACAGTGCAACCTGCGGCAAGTGCCGGTGCGAGCTTACGAGTTAACATTGAGACCGGATAATTCCACGGCGTCACAGCCGCAACAACTCCAACCGGCTGGTGTTGTACGATAAATCGCTGATCCGGCCTGGCTGAAGGTATGGTCTCGCCATAAGTGCGTTTGGCTTCTTCCGCAAACCAGAGCAGAAAATCTGCAGCATACTGAACTTCGTTAGTTGCAGCTTTGAGCGGCTTACCCTGCTCACGGGTCATCAGCGATGCTAACTCTGATTTTTTTTCCAGCATCAACTGCCATGCACGGTAAAGAATCGCCGATCGACTATGAGCGGTGGTCTGCGACCAGCTTCTAAAAGCTTTTTCTGCGGCTTCTACTGCCTGTGCAGCGTCAGAATGGTTACCGTCTGCAACGACACCAATTACTTCACCTGTCGCCGGATTAATGACATCAAATGTCTTTTTACTATCGACCCAGTGGCCATCTATGAACATAGAATATAACTTGCGCTGTGGAAATCTCTCAGGCTCCCGAGTTTACAGGACCATACCCCCACAAACAAAAAGCGACAGCATTCGCCGTCGCTTAAGGAAACTACCTGACGCTGCTCTAGTTCCTGAGTTTCTCACCCTTCGGATCAAATGGAGGCTCATCGAGTAATCTTGCATGATGCGGCAAACCAAGCACAGCCACATCGAATTCGGCACCACTTTTCACAAACTCTGTCTTTATAAAACAAAGTGCAAGTGACTGCTGAACCGTGTGGCCGTAGGCACCGGAACTCACTCGTCCAACCGGTGTGCCGTCTTTGGCAAAGATCGACTCACCGCCCGACGCATCCGCGTTGGTCACATCTATTGAGAGTAAGACAAGCTTCTCTCGAGGTTCTTTGTTTTGCAAATCGGCCCAGACCTCTTTACCAAGAAACTCGGCTTTATCCATTTTTATCAATCGTTCAAGGCCAACTTCGTGCGGCCAGTATTCCGGGGAGTATTCTCGCCCCCAGGAGCCATAGCCTTTCTCTACCCGTAAGCTCAATAAGGATCGACCGCCCACCAGCCGCAGACCATAAGCCTCACCCTCCTTCATCAAGGCATCAAACAACGCTTCCTGATGTTCTGTCGGTACGTAGATTTCCCAACCGAGATCTCCGGTAAAAGACACGCGCATGGCAAGTGCTTCAATTCCAGCAATTCCTATCTGCTGAGAACGCATAAATTTAAACGCATCGTTACTGAGGTCCGCATTGGTCATACGCTGCAACATCTCACGAGACTTTGGTCCGGCAATACTGAAGCCACAATGATCTTCTGTTCGCGATTCCAGGGTCACACCATCCGGTGCCGGTATCATTTCCCAGAACCTTCGATGATATTCCTCAGCCATACCGGAACCGAACATCCAGAAATGATCATCTGCTAACTTCGTTACCGTGAAATCACCGGCAATACCACCGCGCACACCCAACATTGGTGTCAAACATGACCGCCCTACTTCAGTAGGAATATTGTTGGCAATAATTTTATTTAACCAGTCAGCACAACCCGCGCCCTTTATTTCATACTTTGCATAGTTTGAAACATCGAGCATTCCGACAGACTCACGCATCGCTTCGCATTCATCTTTTACGTGATCAAACCAGGCCTGACGCTCAAAGCCATATTCTTCTTTGGGTTCAACGCCGTCCTGAGCAAACCATAGCGGGTGCTCCCAGCCATAGTTAAGACCAAAAACTGCACCGGCAGCCTTCTGCTTCTCGTACACCGGACGGGTTTTTAGCGGTCGACCTTCTTCTCGCTCCTCATACGGGAAGTGAATCTTGAATCGATTGGCGTAGCAATCAAGGGCACGCGCCTTTGTGTATTTCTTATCCGGCCATTTACCGAAACGTGCAAGATCCCAGGGAAAAAGATCCAGCTCCGGTTCACCTTCAACAATCCATTGTGCTAACAGCAAACCAAGACCACCGGATTGACTAAAGCCCGGGATAATCCCGTTGCAGCAGAAGTAGTTTTTAAGATCTGGCACTGGTCCGAACAGTGCCGCACTATCCGGCGACCAAATCATCGGCCCGTTAATCACCCGCTTTACCCCGGCTGTTTCGAGTGCCGGTATCCTTTCAAATGCGCGCTCAAGATTGTCTGAAATTCGCTCAAGATCATCCGGTAATAACTCATGACCAAAGTCTGAAGGTGTGCCATCTTCAGCCCAGAACCTACCGTCCTTTTCATAAGCACCAACTAACAACCCGTTGCCTTCCGTTCTCAAATAGAACTCGGCATCTCTGTCCGCAATCGACGGTAACCTGCGACCGGCTGCAACGACCTCCGGCATGTCGTCAGTGACAAAGTACTGATGTTCCATCGGAATCAGAGGCAACTCAAGCCCCGCCATCCTGCCAACTTCTCTACCCCACAGCCCAGCGGCATTTATTAAAATTTCTGTATGAATATTGCCATTCGGTGTAACGACATCCCACGTGCCGTCTGGTCGCTGGTTCGTCTCAACAACAGGCGTAAAACGATGAATCTCCGCACCGGCATTCCTGGCACCCTTAGCATAAGCATGGGTTACACCGGAAGGATCCACATTGCCACCATCAGGCTCGAACATAGCGCAGCGAATGCCATCAGTGTTCAATAACGGATGCATTTCCTTGGCTTCGGCCAAAGATAATTCATGAAACTCAACATCAAAGTAACGAGCCTTGGCAGCCTGCAATCGCAGTTGATGCTCACGATCTTTGGTTTGCGCCAGATAAATAGAGCCCGGCTGATAGATACCACATCCCTGCCCGGTTTCAGCCTCAAGCTCTTTATAGATCTTGATCGTGTAGTACTGAAGCTTTGAAATATTGTTGTTGTCATGCAGGCCGTGAATGCCCGCTGCCGCGTGCCAGGTAGATCCCGACGTCAGTTCATCACGCTCGAGCAGCATTACATCTTTCCAGCCGAGCTTGGTCAGGTGATACAAAATACTGCAGCCAACAAGACCACCACCAATCACCAGCGCACGCGTTTCTGTTTTCATTACTTTCCGTCCGACCCGTCAGGTTTTATCTGAAAATATTGACCGAGACGCCTGCGGAGCGACTGATCAGGGACGACCAACCTTGCTGCAAAAGCGCAAACACAGGTAGCAACGCTGGAAAAGGAGTGCTCCGGCGATACAACCGTAGCGGGCATTGAGCAGGAGCCACGCTACCCAGGGAGTTCAGTTACCAACCTCCTCTGGAGCGTGTTGCAAAAGCCAGTATGACAACCTGAACGCTTGCCGGAGGGTCGGTGCCTAGCCCCGGAGGGGCATGTCGCTCATCACCGACACTGCGCTCCCAGGCTATCTTTGATTAAACCACAAGCCTTAAACACTCACGACTGAGCGCTCAAGTAATACTCGAGCAACCCGGTAGTGGAACTGTCATGAGCACCAACCTCACCCGATTGAATCTCACGTAGAATCTCTGACGCGAGCTGCTTGCCAAGCTCCACACCCCACTGATCAAAAGAGTTAACGCCCCAGATTTTCCCTTGTACAAAAACCTTGTGTTCATACATCGCGATCAGTGAGCCAAGTGCTTTTGGTGTCAGTGCATCAACCATTATCGTATTAGTGGGGCGATTTCCTTCGAACACCTTATGAGGGGCAAGTGCCGCTATCTCTGACTCATCAAGCCCCTTGTCACGCAACTCTGACTCAGCCTGCTGTAAGGTCTTACCCGACATCAGTGCCTCAGTCTGGGCAAAGAAGTTAGCCAGCAACATCTTGTGATGATCACCAATCTGGTTTTGTGATTTAACCGGAGCAATAAAATCTGCAGGTATTAAATCTGTGCCCTGATGAATCAGCTGAAAGAAGGCGTGCTGACCATTGGTTCCCGGTTCACCCCAGATAACAGGTCCGGTTTTGTAGTTAATTTCACTACCATCTATCTGCACGCGCTTGCCGTTACTTTCCATATCCAGCTGTTGCAAATACGCAGCAAAGCGATGCAGGTACTGATCATACGGTTCAATGACATGAGAGCGGGCGTTATAAAAATTACCATACCAGACACCCAGTAGCGCGAGTAGCACAGGAATGTTTTGTTTATAGTCAGCCTGTGCGAAGTGCTTATCCATCTGATGCGCGCCATCCAGTAACGCGTCAAAGTTATCGTTGCCAACAGACAAGCGAATTGATAATCCAATACTAGACCATAAAGAATACCGACCTCCCACCCAATCCCAGAAGCGGAACATATTTTCCGTATCTATTCCAAACTCTGCTACCGCTTCACCGTTTGTTGATACTGCGACAAAATGCTTCGCGATATCCTGATCAGTAGCCCCGGAAGAGAGAAATGCGGATCTTGCTGAACGTGCGTTGGCCAGGGTTTCCTGTGTAGTAAAAGTCTTGGAGGCAACAATAAAAAGTGTAGTCTGCATATCTACCGCATTTATAACTTCTGCGATATGGCTACCATCAACATTGCTGACAAAGTGAAAATTCAGTTCTTTGTGTTGCCACGGCTTTAACGCCTCACACACCATCAGCGGCCCGAGATCGGAACCCCCGATACCAATATTTACAATATCGGTAATAGGCTTTCCGGTATAACCGGTCCATTCTTTGTTGCGCACTTTGTTAACAAAAGCAGCCGCATGATCAGATACTGCATGTATCTGTGCAACCACATCATCACCATCCACTTCAAGCGACTCTGTTTTTGGCAGCCGCAAGGCTGTGTGTAAAACGGAACGTCCTTCGGTGCTGTTTATCTTTTCACCGGAGAACATGCGTTGCGCCTCAGCTCTGACATCACATGCCTCTGCAAGGGCCGCCAACAGATCAATAGTCTCAGCGGTTATCCGATTCTTGGAATAATCCAGCAACACATCACAGGCGCTTATTGAGAACGTACTGAATCGATCAGGATCTTCAGCGAAAAGATCACGCATATGAGCGTTACAAATAGATTCGTAATGCGACTGCAGCGCTTTCCACTCAGGTGTATTCAGTAAATCGCGCATAAGTTACTCCTTTCACATTCCGGAAACGAAAAATGACGGGCAGCATCTCTACTACCCGTCACTTTGTAACATCGGCTTGGCCAGTTCCAAATACAACAGTCGAATTACAACGGCTTACCCTTTAAGCCGCCAGATCTCGCTATTATACTCGGCAATTGTGCGATCTGACGAGAACTTTCCACTGTTGGCGGTATTCAAAATACTCATGCTCGTCCATCGTTCAATATCCTGGTAGGCCATGGCAGCCTGCTCCTGAGCGTCGACATAGGTTCTGAAATCTGCCGCAGTCATCCAGGGATCCTGCGGGTTGCGAATACTGTCGATTACAGTATCGAAGATACCCGGCTCAAACTGATTGAAGTGCCCGCTTTCAAGAAGAGCCATCACATCGCTTAAGCCTTCATCAGCAGAGATAATCGAAAGCGGATCATAGTCGGATCGCATCGCTTCAACTTCAGCAGCGGTAAGACCGAAGAGAAAGAAGTTGTCATCACCGACTTCTTCACGAATCTCGATATTGGCACCATCGAGGGTGCCTATAGTCACAGCACCGTTCATCATGAACTTCATATTACCGGTACCGGAAGCTTCCTTACCGGCAGTGGAAACCTGCTCTGACAGGTCTGTACCGGCGCAGATAATTTCCATGGCACTGACACGGTAGTTTGGTAGAAATGCTAAACGCAATTTGTTGCCAACTTCAGGATCACCGTTAACCACCCGGGCGATATTGTTGGTGAGCTTAATAATCTGCTTCGCCATGTAATAGCCCGGAGCAGCTTTACCACCAATTAATACACTGCGTGGTGTCCAGTTCCCGGTATCGCCTTTTTTGATTCGATTGTACAGATGCACTACGTGCAAGAGATTCAGAAGTTGACGTTTGTATTCATGAATGCGTTTCACCTGCACGTCAAAAATACTTTCAACGTCAAACTCAACACCGCAGTCCTGTTTGACCAACTGCGCGAGCTTTCGCTTATTACTGAACTTTACCTGTCGCCACTCCGAGCGCAGCTTTTCATCATTAACGTGATCACCGAGCTTGCTCAACTCGTCGAGATTGGTAATCCAGCCGGCACCAATAGTTGAATCAAGCAATTCCCGCAATTCTGGATTACAGGATGCAAGCCAGCGCCTTGGAGTTACGCCATTGGTTTTATTATTGAACTTCTCAGGCCATAGCTCGCAGAACTCCTTAAACAATCCTTCTTTCAACAAATCAGTGTGCAGTGCTGCAACACCGTTGACTGAAAAACTGCCGGCTATAGCCAGATAGGCCATTCTTACTTGCGGATCCTGACCCTCTTCAATTATGGACATGCGGCGTTGTTTTTCGGTATCTCCCGGCCAGCGGTTTGATACCTGATTCAGAAATCTCGCATTGATCTCAAAAATAATATCAACCACACGCGGAAGTAACTTTCTGAATAAGCTTACCGGCCACCTTTCAAGTGCTTCCGGCAACAGCGTATGATTGGTATAAGCCATCGTACTGGAGGTGACGTCCCAGGCGCGATCCCAACTCAACTCATAGTCGTCCATCAGAATACGCATCAACTCTGCTACCGCGACACTCGGATGTGTATCGTTAAGCTGAAAGCAGTTTTTATCTGCAAACTGATCAAAGTTTTTACCGTTGTGTTTCACCCATTGCGCCAGCACATCCTGCAAACTTGCAGACGCCAGGAAGTACTGCTGACGTAGCCTGAGTTCTTTTCCATTCTCGCTGCTGTCATTCGGATACAACACCATTGAGATATGTTCAGCTTCATTCTTCCCGGCGACAGACTCAGGATAACGACCGGCATTAAATTCACCCAGCTCAAACGCATCAGATGCAGCCGCTTTCCATAACCGCAACGTGTTAACGGTGTTGTTGTTATAACCCGGTATCGGGGTATCATGAGGCACAGCTAATACATTTTCTGTCTCGACCCAACGCACGCGAGACGCACCTTTGGCATCAACATAGAACTCGCTTCGACCGCCAAACTTGATATAGCGCGTATCCTGAGGGCGTTTGACTTCCCAAACGTAGCCATCACGCAACCAGTGATCCGGCTCCTCCAGCTGCGCACCATCTTGAATTTCCTGCCGGAACATGCCGTACTCATAGCGAATGCCATAACCCACAACCGGCAAATCCAGTGTGGCACAGCTATCGAGAAAGCAGGCGGCCAATCTGCCAAGGCCACCATTTCCAAGCCCTGCATCAGCTTCTTCTTCCGCAACATCTTCCATTGCAAGACCGTGCTCATACAACGCGGCCTTGACCGAGCCTTCAAGATCGAGGTTCAGGACAGCATTACCGAGCGCTCTACCCATTAAAAACTCAAGTGATAAGTAGTAAGCACGCTTATTACCACTGGTTTCCTGAGCAACGCGGGAGGTTTTCCAGCGTTCCATTAACCGATCACGAATCGATAACGCCAGCGCCTCGTAAAGTTCACGTGGTTGTGCCTCTGCTTCAACGCAGCCAAGGGTGCGGCCAAGATGACGCCTGAAGTCATGATCAACCGATGCAGCATCCATCTCCAACGGAGGGAGTGTCTGAACTTTCTTCATTTAGCCTATCCCGAATTCAACGTTAAATACGCGAGTGTATTTGCGCAGCTTCACATCTAGCACTCGAATCGAGCAGCAGTTCAATCTTGTGATGAATACACACAGACAGAACTTGCTCCTACTACAAACTTGTCGGCAACTTCCGATTTACTTACAGTGCCAGACTGTGAAGTATCGAGTCGGTTTTTCCATGTTGCGGTGCTGCCAGTCGTCGGGAATTTTATGTCCAGAGATTCTTTGCTGGCATTAAATACCAGCAATAGATGCCTGGCACTATCAACTTCAGTACTACGTTCAGTGTTGTCAGACAACAATAGCAATACACAGCGTGCAAATGACTCCTGCCACTGATGGTCTTCCATTGCTTTACCCTGCGGATCACACCACTGTGCCGTTACCGGATTATTCTCATCACCAACGAATTTACGTAACCGCAACAAAGGCTCTGCATGGCGCAATGCCGTTAAAGACTGCACAAAAGATAGAAACTCAGCATCAGACTCACACGCGGACCAGTCGAGCCAGTTAAGCTCGTTATCCTGACAATACGCGTTATTGTTACCTTGCTGGGTGCGACCAAACTCATCACCGGATAAAATCATCGGCACACCTTGTGACAACAATAATGTTGCCATCATGTTGCGGCGCTGTAGGTTGCGATAAGTGTTGATCTCTTCCTTATCTGTGGGGCCTTCCACACCGTAGTTATCACTGTAGTTGGCGTTGTGGCCGTCACGGTTGTCTTCACCATTCGCAAGATTATGACGCTCTTTATAAGAGACGGTATCCATCAATGTATAACCATCATGCGTGGTAACGAAGTTAACACTTGCGCTGATCCCACGCCCGCTGTGATTAAACTGCTCGCTGGACCCGAATACTCGGCTGGCAAACTCCGGCAGCAGGCCTTCATCACCACGCCAGAATTTCCGAACGGTATCGCGATACTTGTCGTTCCATTCACTCCAGCCGGCGGGGAATCCACCCAGCTGGTAACCACCCGGCCCAATATCCCAGGGCTCCGCGATCATCTTCACTTTGTTAAGTAGTGGGTCCTGTCGTATAGCGCTCAAGAAAGCCGAGTTGCGGTTAAAGCCGTCTGAAACACGCGCAAGTGAACTGGCAAGATCAAACCGAAAACCATCGATGTGCATGTCAGAAACCCAGTAACGCAAACTATCCATCACCATCTGCAATACACGAGGGTGATTTACATTCAGTGTGTTTCCACACCCGGTATCGTTAATATAGTAGCGCTTATCATCCGGCATTAAACGATAGTAGGAAAGATTATCAATACCTTTAAATGATAAGGTCGGCCCGCGATGATCACCCTCACACGTATGATTGTAGACAACGTCGAGAATGACTTCTATTCCCGCATCATGGAACTTGCGAACCATCAGCTTCACTTCAGACAAACCCCCGCCTGAGTTTCCGCCTGAAAGGCCGGACAAATATCTTTGTTCCGGCGCAAAGAAATTCAACGTGCTGTAGCCCCAGTAGTTACTAAGCTTCTTGTCGACAAGAAACCGGTCATCAACAAAGTGATGCACTGGCAACAGCTCGATAGACGTCACCCCTAACGCCTTTAGATATTCTATGATTGCAGCATCACCGAGTCCTGCAAAAGTGCCGCGTACTGATGAATCAATCGACTCATGCTGTATGGTCATACCCCGCACATGTGCCTCATAGATAACGCTATCCGATGGATGTATCCGCGGGGCTTTATCGTCACCCCAGGTATACGCCGGATCAACAACCACCGATTTCAGCATTGTTCTGGAATTATCACGCCGATCAAAAGACAAATCCTCACGCGGACTCCCCGTACGATAAGCGAGATGCGCATCAGACCATTTTATTTTGCCTCGCAGCTGTTTTGCATAAGGGTCAACAAGCAGCTTGTTCGGATTAAAACGCTGCCCGTGAGTTGGATCATACGGCCCATACACACGATAACCGTAACAATCACCAGGCAAAACACCGGCGACATATCCATGCCAAACCTGGTCAGTACACTCCGGCAGCGTAATCCGCTCCCGCTCCCGTTTACCGGAGGTATCATAGATACACAGCTCAACTCGCTCGGCATGAGCCGAGAAAAGAGCAAAGTTAACTCCGGCACCATCCCAGCTGGCGCCAAGTGCGGTTGCATATCCTGCAGATACTTCAAATTGTGGAATCACTGCCACGGGAGAATTGTCACCTTGGGTTGGAGGGTGGATCACAAGACAGCATCATCGGAGCTGATTGGCTTGCTATAGACTTAGCGTCACACACTCGGCTATGTTAAACCGTAAGCTCGGACCCTCACCCGATCTTTCCATTCGATAACGAGCTTTTATACCGGAGTTTCTTTGAAATTCGCCAGATGTTTCGTTGTACAGTTTCAAGCCATTGCACTGCTACTACCTCTATGTATAGGTGCCGGGTCGGTTTTTGCACAAGCAGAAAAAACCAGCAGTGCAATCGAGAACAGGTCTGCCATCACCCGGGTAGCTGATTGCATTGATTTTATCAACGACACACCGCCGCGTGTCAGTTGCGGATTTATTGACCTGCCGGTTAATCACGACAACCCCGCAGAAGGCAAGATTACACTGCCAATTCTAATAGCGGGCCAGACAAGATCATTATCCGCGGAACCGTCGCAACAGGCAATCCTGATTCCCGGTGGTGGTGGCCCGGGCGCATCCATAGGATTCGGACTGCCCTACCAGCCCGATGAGTATCTCGGAATCTACAGCAGTCTGCGATCCGCCGGATTTGATCTTGTCATTCTGGACCAGCGCGGTGCAGGCTTTGCAAAACCCGCTCTGCGCTGCCCCGAAACGGTCGCCGCCTTCAAAACCAGCGTTGCTGACAAACTATCATTCGAAGACTCCCTGAACGTTTATCGTGACTCATTGAAGGAATGTCGCAACAGACTGGAATCACAGAATATCCCCCTGACAGACTTTGACACCTATCAATCAGCAAAAGACTATCTGGCAGTGATGAGCCGCTTGCCTTATCAATGGTGGGGAGTGATTGCGACATCCTACGCAACCGTTATCGCACAGGAAATGGCGGTGCAGAATCCCTCTATCTTTGATCGAATAGTGCTCGACTCGCCGGTTGCCATTGACTATCAGAGACCGTTTACTTTTGAGCTCATCGAATCATCCATACAAAGAATCCTTTCACTTTGCGAAATTACCCACCGGTGCAATCGAAGATATAAAAACGTAAAAACCAGATTTAGAGAAGTTCTGCTGCGCCTCAAAAAAAGCCCCGTTACTGTAGAAATTGAAAACTACGACGGTAAAAATGGAGTTCAAAAGAACAAGCTGCAACTTGATGACATCACCCTGCTGGACATACTGACCCTGGCAGCCTACAGCAACTACAGTATCACTGAAATTCCGTGGATCATCGACGCCATATACAAAAAAAAATATGACAAACTGAAGCCGTTAGCAGCCGAATACTGGCATTACAACTCGGATCTGGATTTTTCGTCTGCGTTGAGCTGGATGATCCATTGCAAGGAAAGACAGCCACTGGAAGAAGATTATCTAGTCAGTCACCCGGCGGAATACGCCAACTACTCCAAAGTATCAAAAGCCGCATTTACCCAGGAACGATTAATCTGTTCAGACTGGCATAAAAAAGACACCACCGCGACGAGACAGAATACACTCATTACCACAGAGTCTCTTATAATTGCCGGTGATCTTGACCCGGTGATCAGCCGCTCAGATATCAAAAATGCTGCTGATAATTTCACCCGCAAAAAAATCACAATATTGCCCGGCACAGGACACTCCGTGTGGTTTCAGAGCGCCTGTACTCGAGAAAACGTTGTTACATTTTTTAGTCACAATCCAGGCTCAGCTATAGCCGAATGCAAAGACGGGATCAGAAGATTTAAGTAATGGCCCAAACAAGTCTTTAAAATACAACGAGTGAAAATAGAAGATCAAATAAGAACTCTTGTACAGATGATACAGGATCACCAGCCCGTTACTGTACTGACGGGTGCAGGTATCAGCGCGCAGTCGGGCTTACCCGTCTACCGCAATGCCAATGGAAACTGGATACACAAGACACCTGTGCAGGGTCCACAATTCAGATCCAGTGAAGCGGTAAGGCAACGCTATTGGTGTCGCAGTTATTTTGGCTGGCAGGCATTTTCCAGGGCCCGACCCAACTCCGCTCACAGAAACCTCGCGGCATTACAACGTAGTGGTCTGGTTGGTCATATCATTACTCAAAATGTCGACGGTCTGCATCAGAGTGCCGGTAGCAAAAACACCATAGCACTGCATGGGAATCTGTCTGAGGTAGTCTGTTTGAGCTGCGGCAATGTAAGCAACAGGAGCGATCTGCAAAATCACCTGAGGGAGAAAAATCCAGAGTTCCTGAAAATCGATTTCGAGGTAGCACCAGATGGCGATGCCATTGTTGATGACAGCCATGTTAAAAAATTCAATACGGTTGACTGCACTAAATGCAATGGCTTACTGCAACCACACGTGGTTTTCTACGGCGACAACGTACCAAAGCAACGGGTTGAATACTGCATGGATTCCCTGCATGCAAGCCGTATGCTGTTGTGTATAGGCACCTCTTTGATGGTGTATTCCGGTTACCGGTTCTGTAAAGCTGCCTATAAGGCGGATATACCGATCGTGATGATCAACAACGGCATCACGCGTGCGGACGATCTCACCTCATTGAAAATAAATCATGACTGCGACACCGTGTTGTCAAAACTCAAAGACTCACTGCTGTGAATTCTGCACAGCTAATCACGCTCGGTCCCACCGCGTCACTCTACTATCTGCCGCACTGGCTCGAACCCGAGAGGTCCAGCGCTTTATTAACCAAATGGATGGCGGAGCTCGACTGGGTACAATCGGAAATATCACTCTTTGGTCGACGGCACCTTATCCCAAGATTGAATGCCTGGTATGGAGAAGAGGCCTACACCTACTCCGGGACTCGATTTGAACCCGCATCGTGGCCAGCCGAGCTCAGGCAACTGAAAGTGCAGGTTGAATCAGCCAGCGGTCTTAAATTCAACAGCGTGCTGATAAATTGGTATCGCAGCGGGCAGAATAGTATGGGTTGGCACAGCGACGATGAAAAATGCCTTGGAGACACGCCACAAATAGCGTCAGTGAGTCTGGGAGACAGCAGACGTTTTCTCATGCGGGAGAAGTCCCGTCACAAAAACAAAAAGACCAAAAAGCAGGAGATTCTGCTGGAGGACGGCAGCTTGCTGCTAATGCTCGGGGAGACTCAAAAACTCTGGCAACATGCGCTGCCAAAAACAGCAAAGAATAAGTCAGATCGGATAAATCTGACGTTTCGATTGATCACAAAATCGGATCGATGATGCCAGCTACCGTCGCACGGCAGCTGCCGACGAATCAGAATCAGTTTCGAGAATCGCTACGACGAGTTATTACAACGAGGGACAAGGCCGCAATTGCAAGGCACATTAGTACAGATAACATCTTTTTCTCACTATTGCCCGCATAGCAGGCACGTTACATTCAAATGCGGCAGCATTTAAACTACTTATACAAACTTTCAATTATGGCGCGCCCGGAAGGATTCGAACCTCCGACCGCCTGGTTCGTAGCCAGGTACTCTATCCAGCTGAGCTACGGGCGCGCAGTCGCGCAATTATGGTCAGTAACGAACAAGCCGTCAAGGACAAATGGAATCTGATTACCGATTCGGATTAGGCAGTGCAGACTGGGATATGACTTGACGGGCCAAATTCAAATCGAGTTAGCGACGGTAGCGTCACTCTGCTGTGTCATCAGACACATGCCATCCGATACATGAGCAGGAGTTTCAGGGATGGCCAAGGTTGGCGGAGAGAGAGGGATTCGAACCCTCGATGGAGCTATAAACCCCATACTCCCTTAGCAGGGGAGCGCCTTCAGCCACTCGGCCATCTCTCCAAGGGTATGAAGCTTATCTTCTGCTCGAATAAAGTCAAACCAAAAACGCAAAAACCGCCATTATGGCGGTTTCAATTCGTACACTTGACAGTCTTTACACCAAACAGGCTACTGCCCGATCAGATGCCGCATGCTGTTGGCAACCAGCAAACCTAGCCGGCCACCGAATTTTGACTGTCAGCGTAAGTTTCGGAGTCATCCACAGAATCCCCGCTGGGAGATCCACCATCAGCAGGTACGTGAGCAGCATCCTGCTCGCGCTTGATGCGATCGTAAATCTCTTCTCGGTGAACGGCCACTTCTTTGGGCGCATTGACACCAATACGAACCTGGTTACCTTTTACTCCAAGCACGGTCACGGTAACTTCGTCACCGATCATCAAGGTTTCACCAACTCGTCGGGTGAGAATTAGCATATTTGCTCCATTATTCAGTACAGTCTTTTCAGTACGGTCCCAGTGCCGCCAGAGTGCTTTTCCGAGCTCCCCGTGACACGCGCTACACCATATTCTATCTTTAGGCCAAATGTCGGCGAAGGCAGTGGTTTATGACAAAGGTTAACAATCTTACTGCGTAAAGCTCGATAAGCGACAGCAGGCCCGCTTATTCTGATAGCGACTGCCTGACCAAACTATAAATTTGTACCGGTAATTGTTTACGTTGATTAACTTTTACGATTGCGAGTTCTGAGCCAAATCAAAGGCGTCATGAAGTATTCGCACGCCTAGCTCAAGATACTTCTCATCTATAACGACGGATACCTTAATCTCTGATGTAGAAATCATCAATATATTTATTTGTTCAGCTGCCAGCGCTTCGAACATTTTGCTGGCAACACCCGCATGTGATCGCATCCCGACGCCTACAATAGATAACTTTGCGATATCTTTTCGACCGGATACATTAGTAGCACCCAGTTCTTTTGCCACTGCATTGACTATTTCAGTAACTCTGTCGTAATCAATTCTGTTAACAGTAAAAGTAAAGTCGGTAATGTTATCGCCGGATATATTCTGCACAATCATATCTACTTCAATGTTGGCGTCTGAGACGGCGCCGACTATACGATGAGCTATTCCGGGTGTATCCGGTACACCACGTACTGTTATTTGTGCTTCATCTCGATTGAACGCAATGCCTGACACAAGTGCTTTTTCCAAACCAACATCCTCATCATCCAGAGTTATAAGTGTGCCCTCTCCTTCACCGAAGGAAGATAGCACTCTAAGCGCAACGTTATACTTGCCAGCAAACTCGACCGATCTTATTTGCAACACTTTTGAGCCAAGGCTTGCCATTTCAAGCATCTCTTCAAAAGTAATACGATCGAGTTTGCGTGCATCGGGGACTACTCTCGGATCCGTGGTATACACACCATCCACATCCGTATATATCTGACATTCATCGGCGTTTAGTGCTGCCGCCATTGCTACTGCAGAAGTATCCGAACCACCACGACCGAGTGTTGTGACATCGCCAGCATCGTTAACTCCCTGAAAGCCGGCGAGCACTACAACACAACCCGCATTAAGATCTTTCATTACCGCATCTGTATCAATCCTGCTGATACGAGCTTTGTTATGCGAGTCGTCAGTCAGAATACCCGCTTGCCTGCCGGTGTAAGAGCGTGCCGCCTGACCAAGTTCGGCGAGCGCCATACACAGCAATGCGGTTGTCACCTGCTCACCGGTAGACACCAGCACATCATGTTCTCTGGGTAAGGGACGCTTACTGATCTCATTCGCGAGACCTATCAGGCGATTTGTTTCACCGGACATGGCCGAAACCACGACCACCAACTGATGACCTTCCTGTGCAGCTTTATAGACGCGATCAGCGACCGCCTGAATACGCTCCACAGTGCCGACGGAAGTACCGCCGTATTTTTGAACGAGTAAACTCATTTTAACGGGTAGATTGACCAGACAGGGTTAAGAATGAAGGTTCGCAGATATACGAACCGGTTTTACAGGGCCGCTAAGTTTATAGCTTTGTGGTGATCCAGTCAGCCACACTTGCAAGTGCGGCGGACAAATTCTCAGGCTGAGTGCCACCTGCCTGTGCTAAATCCGGCCGACCACCACCTTTACCTCCGACCTGCATGGCAACATGATTTACCAACTCACCCGCTTTCACCCGCCCGGTTACATCTTTACTGACACCGGCAATCAAGCGCACTTTGCCCTCTTCTACCGCACCGAGAACGATAGCTGTCGTTCCGAGCTTATCCTTGAGCTTATCCATGGAATCACGCAGACCTTTGGCATCCGTGTCTTTTAGCTCAATCGCTAACACTTTTACGCCATTAATCTCTACCGCATCAGAACTTAAACTGTCACCGGTATTCGAGGCGATAATGGATTTTAATCGATCAATTTCGCGACTAAGCTCCCGATTCTGTTCTGATAATCCCGCGACACGCTCATCAACTTTATCAACCGGTGCTTTCAGTCGCGCTGCAATCTGCGCAAGCATGTTGTGTTCACTATTGGTTTGTTCGATGGCAGCTCCACCGGTTACCGCTTCTATTCTTCTCACGCCAGCAGCAACCCCTGTCTCACCCACGATGCGAAACATACCGATATCGCCACAGCGTGGAACGTGAGTACCACCGCAGAGTTCGACCGAATTCGGGCCGAGCTCAACCACTCGAACCACATCACCATACTTTTCACCAAACAGCGCCATCGCCCCTTTGGCAATTGCATCATCCATCGACATTTCATTGGTTCGGGCTTCGGCGTTTTCCATCACCTGACCATTCACCCAGCTTTCAATAGTGGTTAACTCCTCATGACTGACCGGAGCACCATGAGAGAAATCAAATCGCAAGTGGCCCGGCCCTACCAAAGAGCCTTTCTGTTGCACATGCTCTCCTAACACTCTTCGCAATCCTGCATGCAGCAGATGTGTGGCCGAGTGATTTTTTAGAGTCGCGCGACGGCGATCAGCATCAACCGCGGCTGATACTTTGTCACCCTTGCTGACCGAGCCTTGCGCCAAAACACCAAAGTGCAGGAAGGCAGCACCAGATTTTTGGGTATCTGTAACTTCAAATCGCACGGTGTCATTGGACAGCAGGCCACGATCACCCACCTGACCACCAGACTCACCATAAAAAGGCGTCTCATTAAGTACGACAACGACAGACTGTTCTGAACTCAAATTCGTGGCATCAATACCGTCGACCGCCTTACCATCAACAAAAAGCTCGACAACCTCAGCGCTTCCGTCAAGACTATCGTAGCCGGTAAATCCGGTAGCCGTGGTACTGGAAATTTGTGCAGCACCCGCACTGGCAAACTGACTGGCAGCTCTGGCCCGATCTCGCTGCGCTTCCATATGTGTTTGAAAACCTTCTTCATCAACACTAAGTCCACGCTCACGCGCAATGTCTGCCGTTAAATCTAACGGGAAACCATAAGTATCATACAGTTTAAATGCGGTTTCACCCGGTACAGTCTTGCCGGATAACTCTGCCAGATCTTCCTCAAAAATCTTCATCCCCTGGCTCAGCGTTTCTGCAAAACGCACCTCTTCTGCAAGCAGTGCATCTTCAACCTGCTTCTGCGCCCTGGCTAACTCCGGAAACGCTTCACCCATTAAATTAACCAATGGGGCGACCAGCTTGTAAAAGAAAGATTCAGTTGCACCCAGCTTATGCCCATGACGTGCTGCACGTCTGATGATACGACGCAGCACGTAACCGCGACCTTCATTTGATGGCAGTACACCATCAACAATCATAAACGCACATGAGCGGATATGATCAGCAATAACTTTAAGCGATGGATTATTTTTGTCATCGCTACCGGTAACTGATTGCACTTCAGCTAACAGATTAGCAAACAGATCAATCTCATAGTTACTGTGCACATGCTGCAACACAGCCGCCACCCGCTCTAAACCCATACCAGTATCAACGCTTGGCTTAGGCAACGGTGTTAACGTGCCATCGGCAGAACGGTCATACTGCATAAAAACCAGATTCCAGATTTCTATGTAACGATCACCGTCCTCGTCCGGTGTACCCGGAGGGCCGCCGAAAACGTCAGGACCATGGTCATAAAAAATTTCAGAACAAGGGCCACAGGGTCCGGTATCGCCCATCTGCCAGAAATTATCCTTCGCGCCAATACGGGCAATACGATCTTCCGGCACACCGATTTTCTTAGACCACAGATCATATGCCTCGTCATCCTCTTCAAAGACTGTGATCCAAAGCTTTTCCGCCGGCAATCCAAGTTCCTCAGTTAAAAACTGCCAGGCAAATTGAATGGCCTCTTCTTTAAAGTAATCGCCAAAGCTGAAGTTACCAAGCATTTCAAAGAAGGTATGGTGACGCGCGGTGTAACCGACATTTTCAAGATCATTGTGTTTACCACCTGCACGCACACATCTTTGCGAGGTCGTGGCACGGTTATAGGCACGTTTCTCAGTACCAAGAAACAAATCCTTAAATTGCACCATGCCAGCATTGGTAAACAGCAAAGTCGCGTCATTGCCAGGCACCAGTGGACTGGACTTGACGATTTCATGCCCGTTTTTTTTGAAATACTGCAGAAACCGGTCTCTGATTTCTGATGTTGTTAGTAACTTGTCTGACATAGGGGTCACTGTCGGGTTAGGGGTACTGCATTGGGTTCAGGTGGTGCCGGCTTTTGTTTGAGCCACTATTTTATTGTGCCTGCTAACCTGCGAATCAAACCTTTCGGTTCAAAGTTCAGAATCAACAGCCTGGTAGCCATCGATAGCGGATCTGATCTCATCCATCGCAAAACCGCGTTGATACAAATAGCGCTGCATTTTAGAACGGGTATTCACGTCCGCTACAGATACTCTGCCAAATTTTTTAGCCAGTGCTGCACCTGCGACGCTATGCCAGTCGGCTCCGGACACTCTGATCGCATCTTCAATTACGGGATGGTCCACACGCCGTGTCTGCAGGTCTGCTCTGATTTTGTTTGGCCCATATCCACGGTCAACTCGCATCCGCGTATACGATTCTGCAAATCGAGCGTCGCATTGTAGCCCTTCTTCCGCCAACTGATCCAGAACAGAGTCAATCAGATCCTGTGGTAGTTCACGTTGCTGGAGCTTTTGTTCGAGCTCGAGTCGGCCATGCTCACGATTAACCAACAGGCGAACGGCTCTTTCTCGCACAACCGCAAGGGTGATGGGTGGTGCTGATGAATCCGCAGGCTCTGCCTGGGGGTTTATTTCCGGAAAATCAGCACCGCTGAATTCGGTGCTGACCAGATCTGCTTCATCTTCCGGATTGACGGAATCTGCAGCCGCCATGTCGGCGTTAGGGTCTTCTGTAAGGTCGGCATCAATCTGGCGACTGAACGGCCGACCGGCCTTTTGACCCGAACCCCAGCCAAAGCCACCTTGCCCGGACTTCTGCAACCCGGACTTGCGCGACCCGGGCTTCTCTGTCTTAGCCTTGTGTGTCCTAGGCTTCTGGTGCTTCGACCTCATCCTGCTCTTCTTCGACAGCCTCTTCATTTTTGCCGGTTGGCTTGAGCAACATATCGCGCAATGATGTTTCGATTTCCTGAGCCATTTCAGGATTCTCTTTCATGTAGTTGCGGACATTGTCTTTACCCTGCCCGATGCGATCCCCATTGTAGCTGTACCAGGCACCGGCCTTATCAACCAGATCATGTTTTACGCCCAGCTCAATCAGCTCACCTTCGCGCGACGAGCCTTCGCCGTACAGAATTTCAAATTCCGCCTGCTTAAAGGGAGGCGCCATCTTGTTTTTAACAACCTTCACACGAGTGTCGTTACCAATGACCTCATCGCCTTTTTTGATAGCACCGATACGACGAATATCCAATCGCACAGACGAATAGAATTTAAGCGCGTTGCCGCCGGTGGTGGTTTCAGGTGAACCGAACATCACACCGATTTTCATACGGATCTGGTTGATAAAGATAACCAGTGTGTTGGATCGTTTGATGTTGGCAGTCAGCTTACGCAGCGCCTGTGACATCAAGCGGGCATGCAGACCCACGTGCGAGTCACCCATATCACCTTCGATTTCCGCCTTTGGTGTTAAGGCTGCAACCGAGTCGACGACGATCAGATCGATTGAACTGGAACGTACCAGCATATCTACAATTTCAAGCGCCTGATCACCGGTGTCCGGCTGAGAAACCAGCATGTCGTCTACATTGACGCCAAGCTTCTCTGCGTAACCCGGATCAAGCGCGTGCTCCGCATCAATAAAAGCACAGGTACCACCGGCTTTCTGACATTCTGCAATGGCTTGTAGCGTCAGCGTGGTTTTACCGGAGGACTCCGGCCCGTAGATTTCTACAACACGACCCTTCGGTAAACCACCAATACCCAACGCGATATCAAGCGTCAGTATGCCGGTTGAGACGACATCGATGTCTCGATTAATTTGCGAGTCACCCATGCGCATGACAGCGCCTTTACCAAATTGCTTTTCGATCTGGCCGAGGGCGGCGTTGAGGGCTTTCTTTTTGTTGTCATCCACGATTGGAATCTCCTGGTTTACATCTTCTTGCCAGTTCGCCAGTGTCACGTCGGCGAACGGGTGCGGTTAGGATTAGGCAGCTTTTCTGCCGCTGCCATTATCGCACAATGACTGGTCCATGCACACAGCATTACTGAATAAATATACACCTATGCGATTTGCCGTCAAAGCGCACTTAATTTGACTCAGATTCGATACAGGCAATCAATAATTGCACAGCATGATCGACAGTCTGGTGACGAATTTCCTGTCGATCCCCGGGAAATAAATGATGCTGTGCAACGGTCGCAAAGCCATCACCGGCACATGCGATCCAGACTGTGCCAACGGGCTTGTCGCTACTACCGCCTGTCGGACCGGCGACACCGCTGACAGACACGGCGATATTTGCATCACTCGCCGCCACCGCCCCTGCTGCCATAGCGATTACCACCTCCTCGCTGACGGCACCGTGATCCGACAAAACCTCGCTGGTAACACCGAGCATCTCCTGCTTGGCGTTGTTACTGTAGGTGACAAAACCTCTGTCAAACCAGACAGAGCTGCCGGATATTTCGGTAAATGCAGCGGCGATCAAACCTCCGGTGCACGACTCGGCAGCAGCCAGCACACGCTTATTGCTAATAGCGAGTTCGGCCAGCGCGCGGACCAGCACGGATGTGTCAGAACCTGTCATACCCGCAGTATCGCCGATCACGGGCTTAAGATGGAATAGGTAAACCGACAGCAGACGCGCTTTGTAAGATTCCATCAAAGTACCTTCGATACAATACATGTATGAGCACCGCGACCAAAACCACCGCCACCCCAATGATGCGCCAGTATCTGGGGATCAAAGCAGAATATCCTGAAACAATGCTGTTCTATCGCATGGGGGATTTCTACGAGCTGTTCTTTGACGATGCAAAGCGAGCAGCCGAGCTACTCGGTATCACGCTCACCGCCAGAGGCACATCGGGTGGGCAGCCGATCCCGATGGCGGGCGTACCCTACCATTCGGCCGAAGGTTATCTCGCTAAACTGGTGAGCTACGGCGAATCGGTTGCTATTTGCGAACAAACCGGTGACCCCGCCACCAGCAAAGGGCCGGTTGAAAGACAGATTGTCCGCATACTGACCCCGGGCACCGTCACCGATGAAGCCATTCTTGATGATCGAAAATCCTGTTCGCTGGCAGCCCTCTATGCAGACGGAAACAACTACGGCATTGCCAGTATTGATCTCGCACTCGGGACTATCTTTGTCACAGAGTTTGAATCAGAAACGCTGCTGCAAGCAGAGCTTGCGCGACTATCCCCCAACGAGCTGCTAATGGCAGAGGGTACAGTGTCTGATAGCCTGCAAGAACAGTTCATCGTTCGAGAAAGACCGCCGTGGCACTTCGACAACACCACTGCCCGAGAACAACTGTGCGAGCTATTCGGTACCAAAGACCTGCAAGGCTTCGGTTGTGAAACGTTGGAACTTGCGACCTCTGCAGCAGGCTGTGTACTGCAATACGTGCGTGAAACTCACCGCGGCACACCACCCCACATAGAAGGCATTACCACGGAAACGCAGGGTGATGCCGTCACTCTGGATGCGGCAACCAGACGTAACCTTGAGCTCGATTCAAGCATCAGTGGCCAGCCGGGTGCAACCTTAAAAGCCATTCTCGATAAGACCTGCACCAGTATGGGCAGCCGACTGTTAGCCAGGTGGCTTAACAGACCACTGCGCAGTCACAGTGAGCTCAACACACGCTTTGATGCAATAGATACTTTAATAGCAGACACCAGCCTGCAGGATCTGCTTACAGAACAACTCACTGGTATTGCAGACATAGACCGGATACTGGCGCGCATATCAATAGGCAGTGCCAGACCGAGAGACTTGCTTGGTCTTAGAAACAGCTTGCGACGCCTGCCCGATCTTTACACCGGATGCAGCAAAACCAAAGACAAACTTTTAAACGGCCTCGGTGACTGTCTGGACGGCTTTGATAGTGAAACCACGCTACTCAACAACGCCTTAAACGACGAAGTGCCCGCCACCCTTAAAGACGGTGGTGTGATTAAAACCGGCTTTGATGCAACACTCGATGAGCTAAGGGGCTTAAGCGAAAACGCAGATAAATATTTAACTGATCTTGAAATTCGCGAACGCGATCGCACCGGCATTTCCACGCTTAAAGTCGGCTACAACCGCGTGCATGGTTACTACATTGAAGTATCCAAAGCCAGCAAAGGCGAAGTTCCAACCGAGTACACACGCAGACAGACACTCAAAGGTGCAGAGCGTTATATCACAGAAGAACTCAAAGAGTTTGAAGACAAAGTATTGTCTGCCCGCGAACGTTCGATGAATCGTGAAAAAGCGCTGTATGAGAAGCTGCTGACGGATTTATCCAACCACCTGCCAGCACTTAAGCAATGTGCACGCGCAGTGGCAGAACTCGATGTGCTTTGCAATATGGCAGAACGGTCGGTTAGCAATCAATGGTCACGCCCTGCCTTCACTGATGAACCGGGCATACGCTATAACGCCGGCCGTCATCCAGTAATCGAAGCAACGCTTAAAGATCCGTTTGTACCTAATGACCTGCATCTTGATAGCAAACGACGCATGCTATTGATTACCGGCCCGAACATGGGCGGTAAATCAACATACATGCGCCAGACCGCACTGATTGCATTGATGGCACATATCGGTTGCCATGTACCGGCCAACGATTGCGTGATGGGACCAATAGATCGCATCTTTACGCGTATTGGCGCATCAGATGATCTCGCCAGCGGTCGCTCTACCTTCATGGTAGAGATGACGGAAGCTGCCAGCATTTTGCACAACGCCACCCCGCACAGCCTGGTACTGATGGATGAAATCGGACGCGGCACCAGCACGTATGACGGGCTTTCACTGGCATGGGCCTGCGCCGAAGCACTGGCCAATAAAAACAAAGCATTCACGCTGTTCGCAACGCATTACTTCGAGCTGACAACCCTTGCAGAATCGCACGACGCAATCGGCAACGTGCATCTCGATGCCGTTGAACACAACGATGAAATTGTTTTTATGCACAACGTTAAGTCTGGTGCCGCAAACAAGAGCTATGGCTTACAAGTAGCGAAGCTTGCCGGGTTGCCGGCTGCCACTCTGCGAGATGCTCGTGCACGGCTTGAGTCACTGGAGCGTGGTAGCGGTGTTGCGGCAGCGCAATCCCCATCACAGACATCCGGCCCGCAAATGGGTTTGTTTGACGCTGATTCCACAGCAGTTACAGACTACATCGCTGAGCTTGATGCAGATAACCTCACCCCAAGGCAAGCGCTCGATCACCTCTACGAGCTGATCAAACTGGCGGCAGAGTAATACCTGCCGTCAACCACTTCACGCCATCACGTAGGGTGGATAAGCTTGCGCATCCACCGCAATGGTGCAACGGTAGGTAGTTGGTTGTCGTTAGAGTAGTCGCTGTTGACCGATTGCGGAATTGTTTTTTTGACGAGGGGTGTATTGGTGGATGCGCAAGCTTATCCACCCTACGAATCACGAGCTCCGCAAAAAAGGGCTTGATCTCAAAAAACGAATTTGAGGGTACTCGGAGACGTTTGCATTTTAATTCTTGGCCGGCCTCCTATTTTTGCGCTGTATCAAAAGTGACTCGTAGCGCCAGGGACTGGCATCGAAAAAATCGACGGGATCGATTTTTCACAAGCGCGGGGTTTGCGCGCAGCCCGTAGGGTGAGTCCCATGGACGGGACGAATAAAAACGCCATGGATGGCAAGCCGCTCTCGTTGAGCGAAGCGAATACCTAATCGGTGAGCGCAGCGAATGCAAAAACGATGACCCACATCCACCAACTAAAAAACCAATCCCCCATATCTCTATACCATCCTGGCGTGATATCTTAGGGGGATGTCGAATTTCAACAAAGTCGGTCTGATATCCAAGAGTAATGACCTAAGCGTTTCAGAAACTCTCAACAACGTCTACAAGCTACTACAGCAGAGAGGCCTTGATGTGATGCTGGATAACAGCACCCGTGGTTTGCTGGGTGGCCCCATTACGGTGGACATCGAAACCATAGGCCAGGAGTGTGATCTCGCTGTCGTCATCGGCGGTGACGGCACACTGCTGCATGCCGCCCGTGAACTCGTTAATGCTGAAGTGCCGCTGGTCGGTGTGAATCGCGGCAGGCTTGGATTCCTGGTAGACGTGTCACCGGAAGAAGGACTGCACGAACTGACAGAAATTATCGATGGCGACTACCAGCAGGAAGACCGGTTGATGCTCAACTGCCGCCTGGCACGGGGCGGGGAAATCATCCATCAATCGCTGGCGTTCAACGACATGGTGATGCGGACTAAAAACGTACTGCAAATAATCGAGTTTGAAGTCTCAATCAACGGCACCTTCGTGATTACACAACGGGCGGATGGCGTCATTGTGTCATCGCCTTCCGGCTCTACTGCGTATTCACTGTCGAGCGGCGGGCCGATTATCACTCCCGGTCTGCCGGCGGTTGTCATTCAGCCGATATGCCCTCACACGCTGAGCAGCAGACCGCTGGTGGTTAACGCCGACACCGAGATTTCTGTGCTGGTCACCGAAAAGAAAACCGTACATGCGCAGATGGTTTGCGATGGTCAGGTATATAATGATCTTCAGAACGACGACATTATAGAAGTGCGCAGACACGAGAAACCCATCCGTATCCTGCACCCTTCAAAGTATGACTATTACTCTATCCTGCGTGAAAAACTCAACTGGGGCTGAGCTATTGACGCTTAGGTGATTCTCTTGAAGGGGCCATTCTCTTTAAAGAGGCGATACGCTTAAGAAGTCAGGCAACATAATGATTTAATGCTTGTAGCACTAAACGTAAAAGACTTTGCCATTATCACCAGCAGCTCACTCGAACTGCATTCGGGCATGACCACACTCACTGGTGAGACGGGTGCCGGCAAGTCAATTTTGCTTGGCGCACTCGGATTGGTACTGGGTGATCGTGCATCCCCTGGCGCAGTTCGCGACGGTGCAGAACGCGCAGAAATCAGTGCGGTATTTGATGTCTCCGGCGTGAAAGATGCCATCGAGTGGCTCAATGACCATTCAATGGATCAGGATGATGAATGCATTCTGCGACGCGTCGTCTCAAAAGACGGCAAATCACGCGCGTTTATCAACGGCTCACCGGTGACCTTAAGAAACCTGAAGGAGCTTGGCCGTTTACTGGTAAACATTCATGGCCAGCATGATCATCAGCTGATCACCTCTCCGGACAAACAGCGCGATATTCTTGATGATTTCGGTGAGTGCCAGAAACTGATTAAGAACGTCAATGACGTATGGCAGGACTGGAACAAAACCAACCGGCTGATTACCACCGCACAGGAAAGACTGCAGGCACGCGGTGACAGGCTCGATACCCTGCGCTACCAGATACAAGAGTTCGAAAAACTCTCTATAGAGTCTATTGATCTTGCAGCAATTGACCTTGAACACAGACGCCTTGCCAACGCTACCGAGCTCGGTGACTTAAGTGGCAATGCAATGAACCTACTGCAAGATGATCCAAAGTCTGTATTAAGTCAGATCACACAGATAGAAAAAACAGTTGTAAAACTACTGTCGCATGATAACACCACCGCGGAAGTAGCCGAGCTCATCAGCTCCGCTCGCATACAACTCGAAGAAGCCGTTGATACGTTAAGACAGTATTCACATGGCATAGAACCACAACCGCAACGCTTAAACGAACTCGATGGCATTTTATCAAGCGCCCACCAACTGGCTAAAAAACATCAGGTGGATACCAGTGAGCTAACCGCCTATGCACAAAAGCTCACTGATGAATTCAACGAGCTTGAATCGATGGATGAGTCTGTTGAGTCTTTAAATAAAGATCTCGAAAAGATTACAAAACAATACAATACTGCCGCAAAAAAACTCACAAGCAAACGCCGCAAGGCTGCAGCACAAATTGAAGACTACTTAACCGATGCCATGCAAACGCTCGGCATGAAAGGTGGCAAGTTCGCAATCGAATGCAACAGCAAGCCCACGGACACACCGTCCGCCACCGGACTCGATCATGTACTGTTTAACGTTAGCGCTAACCCCGGAGCTGCTCCAAGACCAATGTCAGATGTCGCATCAGGTGGTGAACTCTCAAGACTAAGTCTCGCGGTGCAGCTCATCACCTCCGAACGCAACCGGGTACCCACGCTTATCTTTGATGAAGTCGATACCGGCGTCGGTGGCGGCGTTGCAGAGACTGTCGGCCAGCAATTGCGTAAGCTCGGCGATCGTTGTCAGGTACTATGCGTTACCCATCTGCCGCAAGTCGCAGCACAAGGGCACTATCATGTGAAAGTCTCGAAGCAATCGAGTGACAACAAAACCCTGGCCGAGTCACGCACCCTCACCGACGATGAATCCCTTGAAGAGATCGCTCGCATGCTTGGCGGTGTGAAAATCACCAAGCGCACACTTGCGCACGCCAAAGAAATGCTGGCGGCCGTTGAAGACTGAAGCACTTCATCCTTAGATAATCAGTCTGCAACTAATTTTGCCGGGAGCTTTGGGTAAACTCGCGTTACGGTGCTATACCATTGCACAGGACAATTTCATGAAAGCTCCACAGATACTACTGATAGCCTTGATTCCGGCTATGGCCTCCCTCACAGCGTGTGGATCATGGTGGCTGCCAAGACCACACAAAATCAGTATCCAACAAGGCAACCTGCTTTCAACGGAAAAGATCGAACAGGTAAAAGTCGGTATGAGCAGAGGCGAAGTAGTCGCGTTACTCGGCCGACCAATCACCACCAATCAACTTAATAAAAATCGCTGGAATTACATCTTCAGTTTAAACCGCTCAGGTGACAAACCAGAGGTAAAAAGGCTGTCTCTCGATTTTGAGAATGACGTAGTTGCCGAACTTGAAACTGATGGGCTTGAACCAACCGGCCTCGAATCAAAGTAATTCAGTTACCGGGTTAATAAACACGTTTCAGAACCTACCCGTAGGGTGGATAAGCTTGCGCATCCACCAACGTGCAGCTCGTCAGATACCTAATTACCCGTTCAAATAAGCGATATTATTTCGCCATAAATTTTGTAGCATTAGTTGCAGCAATTGGTGGATGCGCTGTCGCTTATGCCCCCCTACGAAAAATTGAGTGTTGGGAAAATAGAGCACTCTTAAGAGTCAACGGGACTGCTTCGCCTGCGAACGCGCCCGCAAGCGCCGCGCTTCCATCGGATCAACCTCAAGCGGCCGGTAGATCTCAACACGATCACCATCCGCAAGCACTGTATCGTAGTGAACCTTTTCGCCATAGATACCAACCGGTGTGACACCCGGCTGAATAGATGGGTAACGTTCATACAAACCGCTTGCGATGATTGCATCACCGACGGTAGCTTGCGGTTCTAGCACCAACTCAACCACCGTCTGTTCCTCTGGTATTGCATACACCACTTCAACATTCACTCAATAAACCTGCTTCGCACGAGCTACAAACGCATCCACCAGTCTGGTGCATATTTCGTTAAACACCGGCCCAATGGTTTTCTCCAGTAAAAAATTCCGAAAGCTGAACTGCGTGCTGAAAATCACCCGGCAGCCACTGTCACCAATCTGGGTAAACTGCCAGTGACCCTCCAGTTGGCTGAAGGGTCCATCGACCAGAGAGAGCTTAATCTCCTCGCCGTCTTTCAATTCATTGCGAGTGGTGAAATGCTGTTTGATCGGCCCTTTACTGATGTCCACCCGCGCTACCCTGACAGTCTCGCTGTCTTCCAGCACGGTGCCATCACTGCACCACGGTAAAAATTCCGGATAAGACTCTACGTCATTCACCAGCTGGTACATCTGTTGCGCGGTATAAGGTACAAGCGCGCTTCGTTCAACGGTCGGCATCAATATTCGTCAGTCAATAAAGGTTATACTTGAGGTTATGGCTAAACCGAAAAAAAAGAAAGGCGACAAATCAGAATCTTCCCGTATTGCGGTAAACAAGCGCGCCCGACACGACTACCTGATTGAAGACACCATTGAGGCGGGGCTGGAATTAATGGGCTGGGAAGTTAAAAGCCTGCGCGACGGTCGAGTGCAACTGAATGATTGCTACGTGTTCATCAAGAATGCCGAGGCATGGCTGCTGGGTTGTCACATCACACCGTTGTTATCTGCCTCCACACACGTAGTTGCAAGACCAACCCGCGATCGGAAACTGTTATTACACCGTGAAGAAATTACCAAGCTCATCGGCCAGGTTGATCGCAAAGGCTACACCATTGTGCCGTTAAAACTTTACTGGAAGCGCGGCAAGGTAAAACTAGAAATCGGCTTAGGTAAAGGTAAAAAGACACACGATAAACGCGCCACCGAAAAAGCCCGCGATTGGGATCGCGAAAAGCAGCGCATTATGAAACAACGCTAACTGACGGAATCATCCTACTCAGCAACTGCTGCCACCGGCGTGTTCGTCCACGCACAGCCTTCTTCACAGGATTCCTCCAGTTTTTTCAAGTACGCACTGTGTGCCTTTAGCGCTTCGGCATCAGCTTGTACAACGCGTAAGGGCGGATGGTTTGATGCATCAAACAAAGGGCCGTCATAGCGATTTGCAGCGTCAGCACCACCGGCGCTGTCAAAGCCAAGTGAACCCTGGCCGCCCGTCATGCCGAGGTACACCTCGGCAAGAATCTCCGCATCAAGCAATGCGCCGTGTAGTTTGCGACGTGAGTTATCGATGCCCAGGCGTTTGCACAAGGCATCAAGGTTATTGCGCTGGCCCGGGTATTCTTTACGTGCCAGTGCCAGTGAATCTACAACACCGGCAGAGATGATATCCATGCGGGTATTGGCTTTGCACAATCGAAATTCGTAGTCGAGGAAAGCCACGTCAAATGCTGCGTTATGAATGATTACCTCAGCACCTTCTACAAAGTTTAAGAACTCGTCAGCGATTTCTGCAAAGCGAGGTTTGTCAGCCAGATACTCTTCCGTTATGCCATGTACCTCCATCGCACCGGCTTCTATAGCACGGTCAGGCTGAATGTATTGGTGATACTGACGGCCGGTTAAGCGCCGGTTTTCAATCTCAACTGCACCGATTTCGATAATGCGATGATTTTGAGTGACTTCAAGCCCAGTGGTTTCTGTGTCCAGGACAATTTGACGCATGGGATTTCTATCTATAAAAAGCAGCGGATGCTATAAAAAGCAGCGGACGGCGATCGCCCATCGCGAGGATGACCAATGACTTATGCTCTCACGATGAGTCTTTTATGTCACTGTCTCGATTGGCTGCAGTTCGTCCGGAACGCTGCGCAAAAGCACCGGTTACCAGTCGTCCGCGGGGCTTCAACCACTGTTGTCGGGCGATAGTCATCGGGATAGTCTGCTTGCGGGCATGAATCAGGTAGACACCTCCGGCAAAACCGAGGAAACGCTGCGCTTTCTCTACCCTTCTCAACTTGCCCAATAACCCAGGCCGGTTAAACGGGGGACGCAGAAATACCGTTTCAGTGCTAATGATCCTGAATCCGAGAACAGACAACCAGTCTTGCACGCGGGCACGACTGTAACTCCTGCCGTTCCACGGCGCTGCACGACCTAACAGGCGACGGATACCAAACGTACTGTAGGGGTTAAACCCCATCACAATAAGGTGTCCGTCATCAGTAAGTATTCTGTCTGCTTCCCGCAATGCGCCGTGCGGACTCTCGCAAAACTCCAGCGCATGGGGGTAGAAAACCAGGTTGACGCAGTCGGAGCTGATCGGCAGATGCTCTACATCTGCAGAGATATGCGAACCGGACTCATTCGCAAAGCTGTCGATCACCAGACGCCGGTGCAACCCTGCGCTCGATAACAATTCACGTCCTGGCGCAATCTGGCCAACCTGCACCCCTTGATAGCCAAATATGCCCGGCAGAATTTCATCGAATTTATCCGCCACGGTGTCGAGCACCGCAGTGCCCAGAGAGGACTGATACCAGCTTCTCAATTCGGGTTGCACATCACACCAATCGGGCGAATTTCTGCTGAATTTTTTCATAAACCCAATATACTTATTGTTAAGGGGCGGGGTTAGCATCGCCACCTGGAATACACCCCGGTTCCTGCAGACAACCATAGTAACCTTTCACTTGCCCAGATTACCCTACCCAGCGATCGTTTTCACGCTCCTGCTCAGCATCACCGTTAGCGCAACTGCGGATACGACACAACGCGGCATGTCTGGCATTGCGCCCGCCAAACCGACGTTAGCGACCAGCAACTTCGACGCTGGAGAGTTACATAACCCGGATTTTGTGCCGCTTTCGTTGCTCACCGACAACCTGTGGGACAGACTTGGCGAGAGCTTTGAATTCTCCGACATTAACAACGCAAGAATCGACCGGCAGGTGGAGTTTTTGCAGGCAGGCCTTGCTTCAATGCACCGGAAGCTGGCCAATGCAGACCCCTATCTCTTCCACATAGCCGATAAGGTCAAAAGTGCCGGGATTCCACTCGACATTGCACTTCTGCCCTTTGTTGAAAGCGCTTTTGATCCACTAGCCCGCTCGGGCCAGGGAGCACTGGGGCTATGGCAGTTCATTCCTGCCACTGCGACTCACTACGGCTTGACCGTCGAGCCGCATTTGGACCAGAGGCAGGATGTTATTGCATCAACTAATGCTGCAATCCACTACCTGAGCGACTTGAAACGCTCATTCAAGGGTGACTGGCTACTGGCACTGGCGGCTTACAACACGGGCCCGGGAAACGTTCGCAAGGCAATTCGCCAGGCGGTGAAACGCGGCGTTGAGCCGACCTACTGGAACCTGCAACTGTCGACTGAAACCTCCGAGTACATTCCAAGATTGATCGCCACAACCAAGATGATCAGTGATCCGGAAAAATACCGGCTAAAGCTACCGCCAATTGCAGATCAGAAGAAAATAGACTCGGTAACCATTGGCAGACGCATTTCTCTGCAGCAGGTAGCCGAACTGACATCAGCACCAGTTGACGAACTGTTTGCGCTAAATCCAGCATTACCGAGCGGACTCACACCGATATACGGCCCGCACCGCATCACCCTTCCGGTGAACGTCGCAACACGCTTTAAAAACAGAATTAAACAACTCAAGCATCTGCCATTGCTGGAAAGGCAGACACAACTTGAAATGGTGCGCAGAAATATAAGCAACCCCTTACTCGTCGACAAAGAAATATTGAGCAATAGTGGGCTGTTAGACCAAATACACGCCACCACCAACGCACACTTCGAAACTCACACCGTAAGACACGGTGACACTCTCTGGAGCCTGGCTAAAAAGTCGGGGGTAGCTGTCGACACATTGCGCTCCTGGAACAACCTTGCACACAATGACCCCATTAAAAAAGGTGACACCCTTAAAATCGCCTATGCAGTGACTGACCCTGACAGCGCCGGACTGATGAACTACCGGGTTAATCCTTCAGACAGTCTTTCTGCAATAGCGACAAAATTCGATCTCGCAATCACAGACATCACAAGATGGAACAGCTCGGTTCGCAACACTGATCATATACAGGCAGGCCAGGTACTACGCATACCAACCTACCCGTCATCGGTTCGCGAGTATTAGCCCGTAAATAGTTAGTCTTACGTCATATTGAATCGTTGTACCAATTGTAGCGCTTACAATTGTCTTAGAACGCGTGCTAGTGACGCAACAACCGCCACCAGCACGTAACGGCCTGGAAACTATTCAGACTGGATTGTTATTTCCTCCACTACCATTACCACCGTTATTCGCAGGACATCTGTTGTTGTTCCTGGCTCTACGTTCAGCTTTACGAGCTCTGCGTTCGGCTTTACGAGCTCGACGTTCCTTTCTGCGTTCAGCACGTTTGCCCGTAGGTGTTATCTCAGCGTTAACCAGACCACAGTCGGAAAAGCCAACAAGTTCCTCACCTGGAAGTGCTGAGTTATCTTCACCTTGAAGTGCTGAAAGATTGCCGGGTTGACCGGCATGTGCAACGAGTGTGGCTCCAAATAAGATGCACGGTAAAACGACTTTAAACATTTTCATTGAATTATCCCTTTTGTGAATTGTTTAGAAAAATGCGTTGTTTACGTTGATCGACTATTTCCATAGCCGGGTTTCAGTGTTAACTCTTTCGAACATAAAAGCAGAGTAAGTTTCCCGTGCAGCAATGGTAAAAATACCGTTCACTGACCGTTGCGAATCCGAAAAAGCAGGTGCGACAAAAGGCCTAAACTATGCCTGGCAGCTCTGCTTGCTGCGCCGCGCACGATTCCGGGATAAACGTCGAGGAATTATGCCAAGCCGCACTCGCTAAAGCTTCCGGATCGAAATCTGCAAACCCTTCTATCACCACGGCATTATTGCTACCCTCGGCTGGATAACAGCGACTTCATTAGAACCACATGCCTCAACTGCTCATACACGATCAATCAGGCGAAACCAGCTCCGTCACAATCACCGGTGACGCAGTCACAATCGGCCGCCGCAGAACAAACGCTTTGTGTCTTCCACATCTGTCCGTCAGTGGTTTTCATGCACGCATCGATGACGAGCAAGGCTGCCTGATTATCGAAGATCTCGACAGCACCAATGGCACCATTATCAATGGTGAAAAAATCAAAAGGCACGTATTGGTGCACCTGGATGACATCATCATTGGACGCTACCGAATCTCGTACTCCGAAACAGCCAACCGCGCAATCGGTGCCAATGCAAACGATGCCAATACTTTTATTGGCGGAAACAAAAACATCAGACCATACGACTCTGAAGCCGCCATCATAAAGCCGGCGCTGGCAAGCACTCCGGATAACCTTGCAGTCATCAAAGTCGCCTCAGGTCAGAAAGCAGGCAGCGTTGTCATGCTTGAAAAACCGGTTACCACACTCGGTAAAACCAATGGAGACATGGGCGCAATAGCGAAAAAATCCACCGGCTACTACTTTCTACCCGTTGACGACCGTGGCGAACCGATGAAACACAACGGCAAGGGGCTGATGCCTCAGGTGGAAGTCAAGCTGGTTGGCGGTGATATGCTTGAGATCGGTGGTGAGCAGCTCGAGTTCGTCCACCCGTATGTGTTGCCACGCTAAGCGTAAATGCCTCGCACGGTATTGCTGCCAAGCAAATAATCCCAGGTTAGTTTTACAAGGCTAACTGTCAAACACACCCGTAGACAGATAGCGATCCCCGCGATCACAAACAATAGAAACAATCACACTGTTTTCTACCTGCTCAGACACCTGCAACGCCGCAGCAAGCGCACCACCTGATGAAACACCGCAGAATATTCCTTCAACTGATGCGAGCTGTCGTGCGTAATGCTCAGCATCCTGTTGAGTGACTTCGAGTATTTGATCTACACGTTCCGGCTGATAAATTTTTGGAAGATATGCCTGGGGCCAGCGACGAATCCCGGGTATCTCTGAATTCTCCGAAGGCTGTGCACCGATAATTTTTATATCCGGATTCTGCTCTTTAAGATATCGCGATACACCCATGATGGTACCGGTTGTGCCCATCGACGACACAAAGTGCGTTATCTGATGCTGCGTCGCTTCCCATAACTCCGGTCCGGTTGCCTTGTAGTGCGCGGCTGGATTATCCGGGTTGGCAAACTGATCCAAAACAATTCCTTCGCCATTCCGTTGCATTTCCTGTGCGAGATCGCGGGCATACTCCATACCCTGCTCCTGTGTCACCGAGATCAGCTCGGCACCATAAACAGACATAGTGAGCTTGCGTTCAGCGCTCATGTTGGCGGGCATGATCAAACGCATTTTGTAACCACGCATTGCCGCCGCCATGGCCAGTGCAATGCCGGTATTGCCACTGGTCGCTTCAATCAGTGTATCACCGGGCTTGATATCGCCGCGCTGCTCAGCCGCAGTGATCATATTAACGGCGGGTCGGTCTTTTACAGAACCTGCAGGGTTGTCACCTTCAAGCTTCACCGCGAGTCGATTGCCCCGGTCATTAGTGCCCAGGCGCTGTAACTCACACAAGCGGGAATTACCAATCTGGCTGGCAAGCGGTTTTAGTTGCGGTGTAGTTGAGTTCATTGTCTTTTAGAATCTGTGTGCGACTGCAGGCAAGTCTGCGCTGAAGCGAGCCATTTTGCCAGCGTATCGTCATCGAGCCAGGTAGACGAATCAAACGGATCAATCATTCGACAGTTCTTCATGCCGCGCAGCCAGGTGATCTGCCGCTTGGCAAGCTGCCTGGTCGCAGCGACGCCTTTACTTATCATTTGATCTCGATCAAAGCTGCCAGACAAATACTCCCACATCTGACGATATCCGACACAGCGCATAGACGGCAGACCTTCGTGCATCGCATCGTTCTGCATCAGCACGTGCACTTCCTGTTCGAAGCCTTGGTTAAGCATGAGCTCAAATCTTCTGGCTATACGATCGTGTAGTTTTTTTCTATCGTGCGGAAACAACCCGATGTTGTAAAAGTTATACTGATGATCACGAGTTTTGTTTCTCTGCAACCTGCTGAGAGGTTCACCGGTAATATCATAAACCTCCAGCGCACGGCTGATGCGTTGCGGATCATTGCTGTGTATTCGTAACGCACTTTCCGGATCAACCTGCTGTAACCTTTCATACAACGCTGCCTGCCCGTTGGCAAGGGCGAACTCATTGAGTTTCTGGCGTACCACAGGATCAGATGCAGGCAAGTCTGATAATCCATCCCACAGACCACGATAGTAAAGCATCGTACCACCAGCCAGCAGGGGAATGTTGCCGTTACTGTGTATGCGCGATATCTCAGCATCTGCATCCCGCAAGAAATTTGCTACTGAATAGTGCTCCCACGGATCAACAATATCTATCAGCGCGTGCGGTGCCCGCGTAAGCGTTGCCGCATCAGGCTTGGCAGTGCCAATATCCATCTGACGATACACCTGCGCACTGTCAACACTGATAATTTCAAACGGGTACTTTTCAGACAGCTCAATGGCAAAGTCAGTTTTACCTGCCGCGGTCGGCCCCAGCAGACACAACACAGGCAGAAGGTTTGAGTCAAACACGGTTTAATTAACGACCGCGCATGAAAAAATCATCAAGCTGTTTCATGCTCAGCTCGACCCAGGTAGGTCGACCGTGATTACACTGGCCACTGTTCGGTGTACGCTCCATTGATCGAAGCAGTGCATTCATTTCAGTAGCGGTTAACTTTCGATTAGCTCTGACAGAACCATGACATGCCATTGAGGAAAGCAACTTATTTATCTCTTCACGCAACCTGTCACTGGCACCGTGCTCCGCAAGGTCTGAGAGCACATCACGCAATAACTGCTCGGCATCCGCAGATTGCAGCTCGACGGGTATAGTACGAATCAGCAACTGCGACGGGCCACGATTATCCACCTGCATGCCAACAGCGTTTAAAACCTCTGAATGAGTTTCTGCCAGTACCGCTTCCTGCTCGCTGACATGCACCGTTAAAGGAATTAATAACGGCTGTGATCTTATCGCACCCTCTTCATACTGAGCCTTCAATCGCTCATAGGTAATCCGTTCATGAGCAGCGTGCGCATCAACCAGTACCAGTCCATTGTTGCTTTGCGAAAGAATAAACGCACCGTGCAAGTGTGCCACCGCAAACCCTAGTGGTGGTACGTCTGCTTCAGCATGAATATCACCGTCAGTAGCAGTATCCTTTTTACCAACAAGATCACGATAAAGTTCACCATGCTCTTTTACCGGTAGGGCCATATTTCTTTGTTGTTGAAACTGCGTATAGCCGCCTCCCTTTACCGGTGACGCGCTGGTGGTTAGTTCCAGTGTAGTACCAACCGGAGCCTGCGCGGCCGTTGAAACCGGCTCAACAACATCTACACCTGCTAACGCACGCATATTGTCGCTGTCAGTATTACCCACCGGACTCCCTGCTGGACTCCCCGCTGACAGGGCACCCAGCGCTTCCTTAACACTCGCAGATACAAAACCGTGCAACCGGCGGCTATCTCTAAAACGAACCTCAAGCTTACCCGGGTGCACATTAACATCCACTTCTCGCGGGTTCATCTTGAGGTAGACAACATATGCCGGCTGCCTGGCGTGATACATCAAATCACTGTAGGCAAGCTTAATCGCATGCGAGATCGTCTTATCCCGGATCATGCGCTGGTTGACATAAAAGTATTGCATGTCAGCCTGGCTGCGTGAGAATGTTGGCTGTGCAAGCCAGCCATGCAAACA
>CALLBO010000006.1 GCA_937998875.1 uncultured Granulosicoccaceae bacterium | reverse complement strand
AGTTTCAAGCCCTGAAAGTAGGTATTGACCAGATTACGGCCGCTTTCTTTAGCAACGTACAGACACTCATCGGCCAATTCAAACATCTTCTTTTCATCACGCGTGTCTTTTGGGGCGCAACAAATTCCCACAGATACTGTGACAGACATTTCTTTCCCGTCGTGTACAACCAGGTGTGACTCGATACGCTGCCGATACTGTTCCATCAACTCGGCGGCTTCTTCTGGTTCGGTATCGGGCAAGAGCATACAGAACTCTTCCCCACCATAACGAAAAACCATGTCTCCACTGTCCGGACGTATACAACTTTGCATCACACGCGCTACTTTTTGCAACACAGCATCCCCGGCTTTGTGGCCATGTGTGTCGTTGAATTTTTTAAAGTGATCTATATCAGAGACTGCCAGGCAGAGTGACTTGCCGGTATGGGTCGCCTGATCCAGCAGGGAAACCAGACTGTCCTCAAAGTGTCGGGTGTTGTACAAGCCGGTCATTTCATCAGTAATTGATTTGTTGTACAGGCGGCTTTTATGCAGATTCACGGCTGCCTGATCTGCAAGACCCTGACAAAGACTAACGTCTTCCTCAGTGAAGCGCCCAATATCGTCTAGTTCACGATTACCATCTGCATCTGTTCTTACTTTATTGGTAAGCGCAATAACGCCTTCAACGCTGTCTCCGCGCATCAGCGGCACACAGCAAATACAATACACGACATTCATACCAACCTGTTCAATATACTTTCTATCATTGCGCCTGATAGGGCGTCGTTCAACAGCGCACTGACCAGCTATGCCTTCACCAAGGCTAAAGGTTTTAGTCTGCTGAATACCGTTATTAATATCATCGCGAACATGTCTTGGGATATTTCCCCAGACAACCTTTATTTCGAGCTCCCCTGTTTGCTTGTTCAGCAACATCAAATTACCTTTCTGAGCACTGATCGAATCAACCGCAGTGGAAAGCGTTTCAACACACAGCCGCTTAAAGTCGTTGACGTGTGCCAGTTGCTGATTCACATCATAAAGTGTTTGTATGTTTTTAAGAATCCGTTGATTCTTTTCATACTTCAGCGTTGAATCAATGTTGGTTGTGGCGATTGACGCAAGCTCCTGCAAAAACGGATATTCATCCTCGCTAATCTGACTGCCATCATACTTCTCACCCAGAGTCAGTATTCCCAATACCTCGCCGTTCTTTATCAGCGGGCACCAGAGGTCTGAGTTTAAAATCCCCAAGTGCCACTTACGCCACGCCGTATCAAATCTCGGATCACGTTGCAGATCACGCACACTGAATACATTACCTTGACGGATAATCTGCCATAACAATCCATCATCCTGGGTAAACTTGAACATATACATCGATTCAGACGACGCATCATTCAACAGGTATTCATCATCCAGCCCGGAGTAGGCTCTAACACGGTAGTAGTTACGACCGGGATCGAGATCATCACGCAGAATCACAGCGCTGTTGATTGCACCGTACTTTTCGCGAACAACACCCATGAAGTTATCAAGCAGTTCATTCAAGTTGAGAATATCGCCGAAGCCTTTACCAGACTGCAGCAGCGCTCGCATCTCAAAGATCAGAATATCCTGATGGATGGCTTTTTTGCGATAATACTCCAACTCATCTTCAACGCACATTGGAGCCTGACCTCTAACGGCAGGCCTGGCGGGCTCACTTTCTTCTATTACCTCATCATTGGCGACAACCGGGCTGTTGATTTCAAAAGTTGAATCTTCAAACTCAAAATCATCTTCTGGTGCATTGGACACTGACATGAATATTCCCCGGCGGGACCGCTATCTATCTCAGTATTGTCGGTCAGATCGGGAAGAAATTGAGAATCATGCAAGCTCTCCTCGCGTTCAATGTCTGAGACCAAGGAAGCATCGGCTGTTACCAAATTCAACCTCGATGCAGTTCACATAAATAGACTCTGCAGATTCAGTTAACGCAACACCAACAACAATGCTCGCACTTTTTCAGCTTGTCTTCCAATCAAGCAGAACCCGTTGGCCTGTGCTCTCCCGGCGTGTCTTACTCTGACTTTAAGTCTTATAAAAATCCGCCGATATCCTTACGAGCTCCATATTCCATAGACATACTGAAAAGTCAGTCTTAGCGGATTGAATCAAAATAACAATACTAAACGGGTTCAAGCAGCCAGAAGTCCCTATGTCATCATTAGACGCTGACAAGCACACTATTCGATCAGATAATCCGCGTAGACGAAGACATTCGTTACGCTGGCAGATCATGTCTATCGCAGTAATAGGTACGTTGGGATTTTTCGCGTTCCTGGCAATCATGCTTGCAGAATCCAAAGACCGTGCTGATCTACTTAAAAATATTCGAGACGTCCGGTATCCGACTCAGGAAAAATTACTGGCGGCACATCACAGCCTCGAATTTATCGACAGCAATATTGAGCATGCGATTGCAACATCTAATGCAAATCTGCTTGATCACACCATGACACTCGCCAGTGAGTTTCGCGCAAATCTACACAGTGCGATGGAGCTTGAAATGGCACGGGTCGGTGATCTGAGAAATATTTTATCGAGCTTCGATGAATACTACCAACACTCACACCTACTCGCACAAACAGCTATTTCCAACAACCGGATATCGATATCGGCACCACAGGAAAAGCAGAAAGCAGCGAACATGTATAACAACGTGATTGAAGCCCTGGGTGCATTGAAAAATGAACAGACAGAGGTTTTGGTATCCAGCGTAGATACTGCGACACTAAGGGCGAGTGAATCACTCCGCGTTGGTGTAACCACTGGTATATTAACCGCACTGTTGTTGTTTTTAATAGGTGTATTCACAGCTCGCAGTATCCTGCAACGTATAAACAATATGGTTAGGTCACTGCGGCAGATTGCAATCGGCGATGGTGACATGGCTGTCAGAATACCGTTAACCGGCTCTGACGAGATGACAGAACTTGCCTACTGGTTTAATACATTCATCGAAAAACTACAACGCGTCACAACTGAATCGACCGCAGAGATAAAAAGACTCGCCTACACAGATACACTAACCAACCTCCCAAACCGCCGGATGTTTCTGCATTGCTTAGACAATGAGATCAACCATATCAACAACGCCGCTAACAACAAGTCTCTGGCAGTCATGTTTCTGGACCTGGATAATTTCAAACCCATTAACGATCAGCTCGGCCACGACGCAGGGGATGAACTGCTGCGCGTGATATCCATGAGACTACTGGATTGTGTAAGAACGACAGATACGGTAGCAAACGAACAAATCGAAGTGCTACTGGAGCACAAGCCGGGAGATTCGGTGGTGGCCAGACTCGCCGGTGATGAGTTCATGCTGGTCATTAGTAACCTGGACAACAACCGGCAGGCGGAAACGATCGCACAGCGAATCCGCGAAGCGACAATGCAACCGGTTTCTATAAACGGTACCGAATGTAGCGTGGGTGTTAGCATCGGTATCTGCATGTATCCGGAATTCGCTGATAGTGCAGACGCTCTGATCAGTCGTGCAGACACCGCAATGTATGATGCCAAGCACAGCGGTAAAAACAGATTCCGTTTTTACGACACCAGGCTCAGAGAAACCTCAGACCTTAAATCCAAACTGAGCACAGCCATCAAAGCGGCAATAGCAAACGATGAGCTGTGTCTTTTATACCAGCCGATTTTTCATCTCAAAAGCGGTCAGCTTGTCAGTGCCGAAGCGCTGCTTCGCTGGAAAAGTGAAGAGCTGGGTGCATTCACACCTGCCGAGTTTATCTCGATAGCCGAAGCTAACGGTACCATTTGCGATATCGATGACTGGGTCATGAGTAGTGTCATTGATCAATTCGCAGACTGGGAACAGCGCAATATCGCACCCATTGAGATTTCTCTGAACTTTTCCGCCTTACAGGCGAGTCGACGCGGGCTTGCAGAAGCTATGGCAGGCATTGCCGGTGATAAGCAGCACTTGCTGAAGCAGGTTGAAATTGAAATTACAGAGACCTCTGCGATTGAAAACATCTCGGTTGTTGAAGAAAATATTCTCGAGCTCAAACAAAGAGGGATCAAAATCGCAATGGATGATTTCGGTGCCGGTCATTCCTCTCTGACACTACTCACACGTTGCCCGATTGATACTTTAAAAATCGATAAAGAAGTTACCCGCCAGATTGAAACTGACGCCAGATCACGCGTCATTGTAGACTCGCTGATTGATCTGGCGGCCAGCCTGGATGTTGCAGTGTGTGCCGAAGGTATTGAAAGCGAAGCCCAGGTACAGGTGTTAACAAATATGCACTGCAAACTCGGACAAGGTTACTATTTTTCTGAACCCTTATCGGCTGCACAGTTGACCACACTCATGGAAGTTCAAAGCCGCAGGATCGACAAAGCCGCGTAGCTTCACAATCGCTGCTAGAATTTTCTTAAGAATCTATACTGTAGTCTTCACCCTTTGCCGGAAAGACTATGACGACACTTGCCACGGTACTACAACAGATAGATAGCGATACTGACGCGGCCACAGATCGCTTGTTTGATCTGCTTAAAATAAAAACCATTTCAACCGATCCTGCCTATGCAAGCGACTGTATAAGCGGCGCAGACTGGCTTGTGGCTGAACTCAACGACCTCGGCATTGCTGCAAGCAGACGCGACACACCGGGGCACCCGATGGTAGTGGGTCACAGCGAAAAAGTCGAAGGCCGCCCCCACGTATTGTTCTACGGCCACTATGATGTACAGCCAGTCGATCCATTGGAACTCTGGCATCGAGATCCGTTTGATCCAGCGATTGAAAATACCGCTGAGGGTGATGTGATAAGAGCACGCGGTTCGGCGGACGATAAAGGTCAGCTAATGACCTTTGTCGAAGCGTGCCGTGCCTGGATCACCGTAAACGGTGCCTTGCCGGTTAACGTTACTTTCCTATTTGAAGGCGAGGAGGAATCCGGCTCCCCGTCACTGGTGCCGTTTCTGCAAACCAATAAAGACGAACTCAGCGTTGACCTGGCGCTTGTATGCGATACAGGCATGTGGGATGCGAACACACCTGCTATCTGCACGATGCTTCGCGGCATGCTGGGCGAAGAGATTACCATTACCGCCGCAGACAAAGACCTTCACTCTGGTATGTATGGCGGTCCCGCGGCAAATCCGATCAGAATACTAGCAAAGATATTAGCTGGTCTTCACGATGACAACGGACGTGTCACACTCCCTGATTTCTATGACGGTGTAGAGCCTCTGCCATCGCAGGTTAAACAGCAATGGGACTCACTCAACTTCAACGTCGGTGATTTTCTCGGTGCGGTTGATCTGTCAGTCAATGCAGGCGAAGAAGGATATTCAGCACTTGAGCATCTGTGGAGTCGACCTACCTGCGAGATTAACGGTATTGTCAGCGGCTATACCGGTGAAGGCTTCAAGACAGTCTTGCCAGCCAAGGCCTCAGCAAAAATCAGCTTCAGGCTGGTAGGTAACCAGGACCCGCTCAGGATCAGAGAGAATTTTCGCCAATACGTACGCGATCAATTGCCAGCGGACTGCTCAGTAGAGTTTGAAGATCACGGTGCATCCCCGGCAACTACCATGTCGCTTGCCAACACCGCCTTTGAAAACACTCGCAAGGTACTCACTGATGAATGGCAACATGATGCCGTGTACGCCGGGTGCGGTGGTTCTATTCCGGTGGTCGGATACTTCAGCGAGTTACTCGGCATGGAAAGTCTGCTGGTGGGATTCGGTCTGGACGACGATCAGATACATTCGCCCAATGAGAAATACAGCCTGCACAGTTTTCATAAGGGAATCAGAAGTTGGGCGAGAATTCTGGATACACTCGCCTCCAATTAAGTATTGCCGGTGTAGTGAAAGTATTACCAGTGTGGTGAAACGTTCAAGCGCTACCAATGAGAGTTTTTCATTTGCCTGGTCCACTCAATATTCATAAAAAACGATGTAAATGAATCAACTGCAATTTCCCATAGAATTAAAGCACTTTTGTCGATCGCTCATTGGTGCCTTGGGATGTTGCACCACACTGGTTACAAGTACAACTTTGTTTACCGCAGGTTCACGGTAACTGCTTACCTCACAGTCAAGAAACTGACAATCTTCGGCTTACGTTCAGGAGAAGTAGCGATAATTTACGTTCGAAGCTGTCAGAATTGCACTATAAGTACTCCCACACGCAGCAAACATAGTAACCAATAAAAATACAACAGCACGGGCTTCGACTTAGAGATATCTTGAATCCCGGAATATTCGATTAACGGTGCTTTATCTTTCAGGAGCCAAACATCAATGAAACCAATTTCAAAATACACTTTCCCATTCACACTGCCACAACGAGCGATCAACCTGACTGCAATCTGTGTAGTGTCAGCTGCACTGGCTGCCTGCGGAGGTAGTTCAGGTGGTGGTACTGCCGATGGTGGTAGTGATCCTCAGGATCTTTTCACAGATAGCACTGATACCGACGGCGACGGCATCACCGATGCAGAGGAAACACGCATCGGCACTGACCCGAACGATGCGAGTGACGCTACCGGTGATATAGACGGAGATACCCTGAGCAACGTTGACGAGTTTGCTACTTTTGGAACTGATCCCGCGTCGCAGGATTCTGATGAGGACGGTATTTTTGACAACGAAGAATTAGACATAGGCACAGACCCACTCGATGCAACCGACGCCGAAGGCGATCTAGATGGTGACGGTGTGAGCAATTTTCAGGAAATCCTTGACGGCACAAACCCGAATGATGTCAGCAGCTTTGCCGACGCAGGTAACACCACACCGATCGCAAACACCTGCGATGATCCTGACTCAAGCAACAGCGATTGGGGCGACAATTGTCAGCTGAGCACCAGCAGCGATTTTGCAACAAGCTCATACGTACAAGGTGTGCAACGTATCCTTTGGTGCCAGGGCAACGGGGGTACCTCCTCATTCGACGGTTTTGCTGACGGTATTTTCGGCCCGAATACAAATCGTGCAGTGACAGAATTCCAAACCGAAAACAACCTTCTCATTGATGGTATTGTCGGACCGGAAACCTGGGGTTCACTACAAACAAAACTCGCACCTGTTGCCGGTGGCGATGTCGTTATTGACGGCGTTACGTACGCACCGTATTACATCTTCGGTTGCAGCCCGACAATCGCACAGTTCTACCAGGAAGTTTCAGGGTTTGAGGAATTCGGCTGGAAGATGGCTGCCACACCAGGCACATCAGAGCTCGCAGATTTCTCTACCGGTGCACCAAACTAGTCTGGATTCATCCAGTTGTTTAAGAAAACACTATTAGTGTTACTGCCGCTCGCCATTCTGGCGGGCGGTTGGTATTTTGGCCTGCATGAAAATTCAGATTCGCACGAGTTAATTCCGACCGAATCATCACCTACCTTATCTAACAGCGGCAATGACCATACAACCTCCAACGAGGCTACGGCTGCAAACAATCCGCTTGAAACCAAAAAAGATGACGCAGCGCTAATCGCCGAATCAATAGAAAGCGATTCGACCGATACATCAGCGAGTCAACTGGAATCAGAGCAACTAAACAACGCAAATACCAGCCTTAGCGCGGCAGATAATATTGAGCCGTCATCAGTAGCAGTTGAACCGCTCACGGATGAAGAATTTATTCGTCTCGAGGAGCAACTCAAAACCGACAGACAACTACGATTAAGTCTGCTGGAAGAATTCCGTTACACGATAGATCCAGCACGAGCCAAACAACTCGCCGCCCTCCTCGGCCCATACAACGACCCGGAAATACTGCAGGTTGCCTCAGAATTGGCGTACTCAGGTGATCTGCAATCCCGAATTGCAGGCCTTGATCTGTTAAGACGCATACAACCAAGAAGCGATGAAGCCAGAAACATTGCGATAGAACTGTTGAGCAGTGGCGATGACACGCAGATGCTTGTAGCGACCATGAACGTACTTGCCACTCCTCCATCGCGCAGAGCGAACGATGCTCAACTGCAAAGCCTGAACGACAACCTCAACAACCTGTCAAATCACTACGATGCTACAGTGCGTTCCCAGAGCATGGCACTACTGGGGCGTTGGGATAAAAATTCAATGGTGGCCAGAGAAGCACTCTCACGCGGCCTGAATGATCCGGACCCGGCAGTGCGATCAAGCGCGGCATTCGCCATCAATAACATCAGCAACCCGGATGACGACATGATAGCCGGGCTGTTAAGCATCGCTGAAAATACAACCGAAATAAAACCAACCCGATTTGCCGCACTTAGAGCGTTAGGAAGTATGCAGCTTTCAGCCACACAACAACGTCGCTATGAAGTCGCAAAACGCAGCGCCAACCGCCGCGGCTGAATAATCTGCATCTGCTATGCCTGCATTTTTTCGCGCAAGCTCAGCCGACAGTGGCTGTGAAAAGTTTGTTACCGAACTTTCCGCACAGCCCAACAGCTAACCATTCATCAGACTCACCTGCCCGATCTCAGGATCAACGATCAATTGATCACCAGTATTTATCAGACCGGTTACATCTCCATCTTCAAAGCGATCACACAGCGGCAGCTCAGCAAGTGCTGCTCCCTGAGCCAATATAGTATTCGCAGAATTTAGCAACAGCGCCTTGGGAGCCATCCCGCGGGACACCATTTCATAAAGCATCCACGCTGTTGCGACACCCCCTTTGGCGGTATTTAGAACCAAAATCTTATCGACATAGCTCTCACCCGCCAACGCATGTTGAGGTCGGGAAAACACTCCCGAGAGTCGATCAAGATCGTATCGCGCTGAAAAATTATCATCAGCGACCAGGGCCACGCCCTCGACTTTAGAACCTATCCCCACGTGACATTTGAGCACACGAGACATCATAAAATCTCCACCATACAATCTGAATTAGACAATCTTTCCGGCAACTGCTGAATCAACACACTCAGTCATTGAAGCCAACGCAGGCTTGTAGCCATAACCTCCAAGTATATTTACTATTTTTGTAGAGTTTGAAAGCAAACGGATCCAGCCATTAGCCTCGCCTATTTCACGTGCGTATTGCTGGTAGAAGCAAGTGCCTTGCAATACACGTGCGCCGAAGTTTTCGATATCCTCGATATAACCGGCCGCCTCGGCGTCAACATAAACACTGGCGGGCGTACACACCAGCATCGATGTATCTTTATGTTTGGTTCTGCCACGGCAAAGCGCGGCAACACTTTGCATTTCAACCAGTGACAGCTGCGGGGCTGCAAAAACGACAACATCCACTTTTTCACCAACTGCCCCGAATGAACCACGTAACTCAGCCAGTTCTCTACCAGTGATGCTTTCTACGGGCAAATCCCCGCCTTCTACATCTGCCAGACTGTCGCACTCGGGAGTCACACCAACAATGTGAAACAATGGCGTTGACCCGTAGCTCGCCATGGCAGCCCCCATGTGCTTTGCCTCATCAGAGGTTGGTACGCGTTCAATGCCTTCAACGACCGGTACTTCCCAGTAAGAGCCTGCGCGCTTGCCGATGACTGCACCAAGCACACCCCACTCGGTAAGTTCTTCCGGCTGCTTTTCAACAACAAAGCGTTTAGTGGCCACCCGGTTTTCATCAAGGTGCAATCCGTAGCGTGGAGTTAAGCCGGTTAAGCCTGCTGCCAATGCTGACGGACCACCTTCAAAATTAGACCGCGCTCCACAGAAGCTGTTTGAATAGATAACCACCCCGGTATCCCCATAAGCTACATGCTCACCACGCACCGGTGGCATCACGGTTTGATAGTTAATACACGTGTTGGTCATCACAATACCCATGGCCCGACAGGCAAAGATAAAACGCCTTTCAAGATCAGCCATGGCTTCTGTCTGTCCGAGTGGGTCGTAGTAATTAAGATCGACTCCACGCGGATCCGTAATCATCGGCACTACCACCCGTCGCTCTGCTTCAGGCAATGCGGCAAATCCTTCCACCAGTTCAACACCCGCCAGCCCGATAGATTCCGGATCAGCCATCATGTGGGCCTGACTGACTTCAACCATATCTGCCGCATCAAACATGCGACCGATCTGTTGTTGATGTTCTATTGCCCATTGTCGAGCCGGGCCGAATTCACCCGCTGCCAGTGCCTGTGCTTTTGAAGTCAGTTTCATGTCTACATTCCACTTTTAAACTGCAAGTTACTGCAGTGACCGCTCTATCGAGAATACATGTTCATCGTCGATGGCGTGCTGTCTTAATGCATCAGCCAGATTACGCAGGTATTCCTCGTTTGAACCACTCGGACCGGATGAGCGTTTTATCTGCTCGGCGATGCGGGTTATCGAGGCCGCTCCAAGGTAGGCCGGATTGTCTTCACCGGCAACGTAAAAGATCCCGTCAATACAGGATCCATCATCAAAAACCAGTGGCGACTGATAGCGTTCGTAACCGTTTTTTTCACGATAATCCAGTTGTTCAAAAATACCGGTAGCGACGTCGGCATCAATTTCAAAGGCCATTCCACCGCAGCGATCACCCGGTGCCGGTATCAGGGTTACCACTCTGCCGGGTGCGTCCGGAACACCACGATGATCGTGCGAACCCTGCCAGAATCGACGCGACCACCCGTCTACCCACGCTACACGGTTTGAGAGAAAGGCAAAGTCAGGCCGCCAGATTAACGAACCGTAGCCAAACAGCCATATCGACGATGTCATCAGGAATGCATCCAAATAGAACAGAGTCTACCGCAGGCCGGATCGCCAGACACACGCTGGGGCTAACACTGAAGTCGTATCCAGCCACCGCCAAATCGTTTAAAATCCATCTGCATTCCAATCAAATAAAGAGAGTAAACACATGGCTTTCGAACTACCCGATCTCCCCTACGCGCATGACGCGCTGGCATCCAATGGCATGTCCAAGGAAACTCTCGAGTTTCACCACGACCTGCACCACAACGCCTACGTGGTTAACGGCAATAAACTGGTTGCCGGCACCGAGTGGGAAAACAAATCGCTGGAAGACATCATCACCGGCACATACGATAGCAAGGCTGTCGCTCAGAACGGCATCTTCAACAATGCCTCGCAGCACTGGAACCATACGCAGTTCTGGGAAATGATGGGCCCGAACGGCCAGAAGATGCCTTCAGAGCTGGAATCACGAATTGCTGACGCGTTCGGATCGGTTGATCAGTTTAAAGCAGACTTCAGTGCGGCTGGTGCCGGACAATTCGGTTCCGGCTGGTGCTGGCTGGTAGTAGACACCGATGGCACGCTCAAAGTCACCAAAACTGAAAACGGCGTTAACCCGCTTTGCTTCAACCAGACTGCTCTGCTCGGCTGTGATGTATGGGAACATTCCTACTACATTGACTACCGCAACAAGCGACCTGATTACCTGACTAACTTCCTCGATAACCTGGTTAACTGGGAAAACGTTGCATCAAGACTGGCTTCAACTTAAAACCGGCCTCAACTTAAAGTCTGAAGCAACAAAGCAGTAACAAAAACCCCGCTGATGCGGGGTTTTTTTTGATTACCAACATCGCCGTACTCTACATACTTCTGCTGCGACCGAGCCGATCCGGCTGCATCAGATGAATGCTTTCAGCCAACAGTGAAAAACCAATGTCTGCACCAACCACTACCTGGTTTCGTTCTGCGACATGTAATGGTACTGATAAGTACACCGGCGGCCTGTCCGGGTTACCTACATGCACACCTACCAGAGCGCTGTCACCCATGCGCAACACTTCAGTCACACGACCGGTAAGCGGGTTTTCCCGCTCACCTCTTGAAGGTCTTGATTGACGATGCAGAACAACATGTGATTGGGGGATACACCAGTGCACTGCATCTGCCTTTTTAAAGTGCGCGGCGGATGCCACCTCAAGCTTCTGACCGCGCCATTCAATAAGCGCCTGACCATTAAACACCTCAACCACAGTAGCTCGAAATACATTTTTAAACCCGACCAGCCTTGCCACTAGTACAGAGGCGGGTCTGGTTGTCACCTCCTGCACCGTACCGGTCTGCAGCGTAGTGCCCTTTGAAAGCATACACAGATGATCCGAAAGAATGGTCGCTTCATGCAAATCATGAGTGACGAGTACTGCAGGAATCTTAAGGTCACGCCTGAGTGCGGCGAGTTCTGTGTACAGGCGATCGCGTGTAGCGCTGTCTACCGATGAAAACGGTTCATCCAGTAGCAGCACAGAAGGCTCCCTTGCCAGCGCCCGGGCGAGTCCGACCCGTTGCTTTTGGCCACCGGATAACTGCGCCGGTCGTCTGTGCTCAAGCCCTTCAAGGTTGACCCGTCTCAGCCAACGGTCTGACAATAGCCGCCTTTCAGATGGCTTATGCTGTCGCAGAGACTGTTCAACATTCTGTCTGGCAGTAAGATGCGGAAACAAAGCATGCTGCTGAAATACATAACCTACACGGCGTTGTTGCGCTTTAACAAACGTGCGACTGGATGAATCAAACCAGACCTCACCGTTACAACGAATTGAACCGGTAGCAGGTTTGCTTAAACCGGCAATGGCGCGCAGCACAGTGGTTTTACCGGCACCGGACGGCCCGACCAGTGACAACAGCTCTCCTGCTTCGCAACTTAGTTCAGCATCAATAGACACCGGCAGCTCCTGCATCATACTAACCTGCAGAGCTGATATCGTGCCCGGTAAGGTGGCCGATGCGCCGCTCACTATTGTGCCAACCTCACGGGACAACCCACTGGTTAAAATCCTATCTTGTAAGTGACTCGACAGCACGCGTTGCCATCACTCCGACCAGATGCGCGCGATATTCAGCACTGGCGTGAATGTCTTCGTTAAATTCGTCAGCGTTAACCTCAATATCTTTAAGGCTCGATGACGTAAAACTTTTATCCAGTGCAGCTTCCATTGATTCTGCACGAAACACACTACCGGCAGCACCAGTTACCGCCACCCGCGATGATCCATTCATCCGCACTACAAACACGCCTACTACTGCATACCCGGAAGCCGGATTAGGAAACTTTCTGTAGGCCGCCATTTCCGGCACCGGGAAAGAGACATGGGTGACAAGCTCTCCCTCGTCAAGCGCTGTCTCAAAAATATCTATGAAAAAATCGTCTGCGGTAATTGCTCTCTGGTTGGTATGTATCGTCGCACCGAGACCAAGCACCGCTGCCGGATAATCAGATGCGGGATCAGCATTGGCGATCGATCCGCCCAGAGTTCCACGATTTCTTACCTGGGGATCACCGATGACAGAGGCAAGCTCAGCAAGCGCCGGCAGGTAACTGCGGGTCAAAACAGAGGCGGCCACCTGCGCATGCGTGGTTAACGCTCCTATCACAATGTTGTTATCGTGCCTTTCTATTCCCTTGAGCGCAGAAATATCACTTAAATCGATTAACACATCCGGTGATGCCAGGCGCTGCTTCATGGTTGGCAGTATTGTCATCCCGCCGGCCAGATACTGCGGATCCGCTGCAGCACCAAACATTAAGGCCGCCTCATCCACAGAGTCACTTTTTCTATAGGTAAATTCGTACATTATCTGTCCGTGTAGGCTCGATACCGAGTCGAATACCTCCAGCATAACTGCAACCGGCAATTTTATTCAAATTCTTCATTGGTGCCGCACGAGGTTAGACAACTCCACCATAAGCGCCGTACCATGCAGCATCAATCAGTCAAAAAACTCCACCTGATGCATGACCTTGAAGGTATTACCGTTGTCAGTGTCGAACAGGCAGTTGCCGCACCTTACGCCTCAGGACGCATGGCACAAGCCGGCGCGCGTGTCATTAAGGTTGAACGACCCGAGGGTGATTTTGCACGCCGCTACGACACGCTGGTGAATGGCGACAGTGCCTATTTTGTCTGGCTGAACCACGGCAAGGAATCAATCTGCCTTGATCTTAAACAGGATTCCGAAAAGGCACTGTTACAAAAAATGATCGCATCAGCTGATGTCTTTATCCAAAACCTTGCCCCGGGAGCTGCGGCACGTCTGGGTGTGGGTGCCGAGTCACTCAACGATGCACACCCGTCTCTTATTATCTGCAATATTTCCGGCTTTGGAGAAACCGGCGCGTATGCCCATCAGAAAGCTTACGATTTACTGATTCAGGCGGAGTCCGGTCTATGTGCTATCAACGGTACCACTGATGGTCCAGCACGGGTTGGTGTGTCAGTTTGCGATATCGCCGCAGGCATGACGGCATATCAGTCAATACTCCAGGCGTTATTCGCACGTGAAAGAGACAACGAACGGAAAGGGCGCATCATCAACGTATCGCTCTATCACGCGTTGGCAGACTGGATGAATGTACCTTATCTTCAGTATCGCTATGGGAAAAAGAACCCCGGCAGGCATGGTCTTAAGCACCCCACCATTGCACCTTATGGCGCCTACCCTTGCGCAGATAGTAAATTTATACTCATTTCAATACAAAACGAGCGGGAGTGGAAGAACCTATGCACCGTTGTATTGGGTAAACCGGAACTTGCGACGACTGATGGATTCGCAGACAACACATCACGGGTTTCCAACCGGGAAACTGTAGACAGCATCGTTGCCGATGAGTTTGCCAAACACAGTCGGGACGACAATATCATTCGGCTGGAAAAAGCAGGTATTGCCTACGGTCGGTTATCTGAACTGGATGATCTTATAAACCATCCTCAGAATAAATACCTCACTATCAACAGCGAACACGGGCCGGTAGAGCTACTGGCGCCCGACGGAACCGAGTTCGATGCAGACACTGTGAATGCGGTACCATCACTTGACCAACACGGCAATCTTATAAGGGCAGAGATCAGCCGGATGGAAAACTAGTGGACTGGTCAGCACTAACACTCTCATTCAAACTTTCACTATGGACACTCGTGTTGTTGATGCCACTAGGCGTCCTGCTTGGCAGATGGCTCGCCTGGTCCGAGTTTAAAGGCCGCACACTGTTACAAGCGGTACTCGCGCTGCCACTGGTTCTGCCGCCGACCGTACTCGGCTTTTATCTGTTATCTATTTTCAGTCAGTCCTCAACAACCGGCGAGTGGTATCAATCAATTACCGGTAAGAGCCTGGCTTTCAGTTTTGAAGGCTTGTTAATAGCCTCTGTGATCTTTAACCTGCCGTTCGCGGTACAGCCTCTAAAGCGGGCTTTCGAACAGATAGGTCGTGACGTACAGGACGCCGCTGCCTGTTGTGGTCTGAATCGATGGCAACAATTCACTACCATTGAACTGCCGCTGATATGGCCCGGTTTACTCGGAGCCGCAGTACTTGTGTTTGCTCATACACTCGGGGAGTTCGGTGTTGTACTGATGGTCGGTGGCAACATTCCGAACGAGACGCGTACAGTGGCAATTTCGATCTATGACAGTGTACAGGCATTTGATAATCACTCCGCAGCCATTATGTCTGCGGTATTGCTGGTGATTTCATTACTGGCGATTACCTCAGTCTATTTTCTTTCCGATAAATCAGATCGACTTAGCGTTCAAAACCAATAGCGCTAACCCTACACAAACCGGTTAACAATATTTTCCAGTATCTCCTGTCGACCGGAGCGTGGCTGCGGATCCAGTGCTTCATCTTCAACCCGCGCTGCCGCACTCGCAAGATCACCATCGAGCATCTTAGTTGCTGCAGGTGAGTTCCATCCGGCATATCTCTCTTCACGCATCGACTCAATTGCGCCGTCTTCAAGCATGGCGGCGGCGGCTTTCAACCCGCGTGCACAGATATCCATCGCGCCTGCATGACCGGCAATTAAATCGACCGGATCAAGCGATTGGCGACGAAGCTTGGCATCGAAGTTTGTACCACCCGTTGTAAAACCACCTGCTTTTAGGACTTCATAATAGGCAAGTGCAACCTCGGGTACGTTATTGGGGAACTGATCGGTATCCCAACCCGATTGATAATCATTTCGATTCATATCAATGGAACCCAGTATGCCAAGAGATGAAGCCAGTGCTAACTCATGCTCAAAAGAGTGACCGGCAAGAATCGCGTGGCCCTGCTCTATATTCATCCCTACTTCACCTTCCAGACCAAACTCCTTTAAAAAGCCATAGACAGTTGCAACATCATAATCATACTGATGTTTGGAGGGTTCCTGTGGTTTGGGCTCCACCAGAATCGCCCCCTCAAAACCAATCTTGTGTTTATATTCAACAACCATTTGTAGAAAGCGACCTGCCTGCTGCCGCTCGCGTTTTAGATCGGTATTCAATAAGGTCTCATAACCTTCACGGCCACCCCACAACACGTAATTTTGCCCGCCAAGTTTATGCGTTGCATCAAGGCAGAGCTTTACCGTTGCCGCACTCCAGGCAAAGATATCCGGGTCAGGGTTTGTTGCAGCACCGGACATAAACCGCCTGTGACTGAACATATTGGCCGTGCCCCAAAGCAGGCGGGTCTTACCAGACTCCATTTTGCTTTGCAGGTAATCAATCATCTCTTCAAAATTGCGACGACTCTCGGCAAACGTACTACCTTCCGGCCGTATGTCTGCGTCGTGCCAGCAAAAGTACGGCACATTTAAGATCTCGAACATCTCAAACGCAACATCGGCTTTTAGACGGGCCAGCTCCATTGTTTCGCCAAACCACGGTCGATCAAAGGTTTGCCCGCCAAACGGATCACCACCGGGCCATGCAAAAGAATGCCAGTATGCAGCTGCAAACCGCAGATGATCTTCCATACGCTTACCCATTAATATTTCATCAGGGTTGTAGTGACGAAAGCATAGATCAGTACTTTCAGGGTCGTAGCGTAGTGGTTGCAGGTTATTAAAAAAGTCTGTCATAAATCTCTGCCAACAGTAGTCAGGTAAGTTGTCACAATTGTCTCGCAGGAAGACTACAATGACAACAAGCAGGGCCATATTTGATTAACGCAGTCCGTAGCGACTGAATATCTCAATAGCTTTCCCTTCACCCTTCACGTACCGATAAAAGTGCACAGCGTCAGCGGATGCGGCATTTAATCGCACCATTTTGTGCGATACAGAATCATGCAACCCCTCATCTACCAGTTCGTAGTGGGTAATCTCAGCTATTGGCGGTGACAACGCCAATGACAGCGATACCAATCCGAACGATGACGCACCACTGGCAACAAAACGGGTTGCTTGAGATACCTGCTCGGCATTGACTAGATTCTGCTGAACTTCCTGCCATACGCCAAGCGACTGCAATACTTCTTTGGCCGCCCGTCCATAAGGGGCATGGGCCGGATTGGCAATAGCAAGTTTCTGATTCCCGGCCACTACTTGTGAACGAATAGTTTCAGCCAGCCCCAGGTCAACGTTAATTGGCTTTGCAGATATAAAAGCCAATCTTCCGCTGCCGAACAAGTCACCCGCATCAATGCTTACGCCTCGTTCGAATAACAAGCGCGGCAATTCACCGCGCGCCGAAAAAAACAATTCAAACGGCGCACCTTGCACAATCTGGCGATACAGATTGCCAGAAGAGCCATAGACAATCTGCGGTGCCTGTTTTCCCGATTGCTCTACATAAGAGGCTATCACTTCATTCAAAGCAAACTGAAGCGACGATGATGCGGCAATTCTGAATGTATCTGCTCGCAATGCAAATGGTGTCATCAGCAGACCAAGTACTATCAGAATTCGGCCGAATAGCATCCCGGACATCGCGCGATTTACTTCGCAGTGAGCTGTTGAAGTGCTTGCGGTGTATCGTAGTCTTTCAGAACTGACTCATCACCAAGTTCAATCTCAACCACTTTTTCCGGATACTGTTTAATTAAAAAACGCGCGCCGCTGTCACCCTCATGGCGCAACAGAGAATCATAAAACGTACACCCGATCATTACCGGATTACCCCTTACACCACCATGTACCGGAACTACTATTTTGTCAGCAATGTTTTTATGCGACGAGATAATTTTGTTAATAGTTTCCGCACCGATATGCGGCATATCAGCCAGACAAACGATCACTGCATCAAAACTCTGTAATCGTGACAGACCGGCAGCGATCGAGTGAGCCATGCCTTCGGCATGCCGCGGGCAGTGACAAACCTGTACGTCGTAGCTTTCAATGGCTTTCATTACCTGATCAGATTCATGACCCGTCACAACAAGACACTCAGCCACATTACTTGCCTGTGCTGATTCAACTACCGAACAAATCATTGGTTTATTGTTGTAAATATGCAATAGCTTATTTTCGGTTCCCGTCCGTCGTGAAGACCCTGCGGCAAGCACCATTGCAGCAACGCGGGTTGACGTACCACTTTTAGCAGTAACACGCGGCTGTGGCCGGTCATGCGCCTCACTGAGCAAGCCTCCAATACAGAGACCATTGAGCCATTCATTCGTGATTTCTACATCGCAAACGATTCTATCGAGCAATAGATCAAAACCATTATGCTTTATTGATCTTGCACACCCGGGCAACCCAAGTAGTGGCACGCCGTTAAGTTCTGCCAACATTAAAAGGTTCCCTGGATCTACCGGCAGGCCAACACGCTTAACCTGCCCGCCCTGCTGTTCAACTGCAGCTGGAATCACATCGGACTGATCACTGATGGCCGACGCGCCAACGATTAAAATAACATCCGGTTCGCTCTCACAGATCTTTGCCAATGCCTGGCCCAGATCAGCAATTTTATGTTCACACCGTATCGTCGATATCAGGCTCGAGTTTCTTATTTCCAGCCGCTGTCGGGTGACTTTCTCTGTTTTATCGAGCACTTTACCCTTAACAGATGGGAGTACTGTTTGTATTAACGCCGCAGTTTTAGGCACCGGGGATTGCACATTTAGCGCGGTTGCCACACTAATTGCTCTCGCCAAATCAACAGACGGCACAGCATATGGAATAATTTTTGCCGACGCGATCATACGACCAGCCAACACCCATTGATCCGGTGCCACCACTGCAATAGTGATATCAGAACTCACACTGTTGGTGGCAATCACTGAGGCGGTATCGTAGCCAAGTAGTCCGTCATTGGATGCGTAGATATTTACCCGACCGGTATGTGCTCTCTCTACATGAACACCGCTACCGAGGAAAGCGAGCGCAAGTTTTTCAGCCGCGCTATTTTCTTCAATATCGTCAGCATCAAGCCGGGCGACCGTTAAAGTTTCATAGCCATCACTATGGAATTTTTCGAGGAGTGGTGCATCGAGCAGCGTCCCCTTTGAGACCCGCTCCTTACCAATTGTCTGGCTATGCGCAAGCGTGCATCCGACGCACTCAGATACCGGGAGTTCTCCAAACCACATTAATCAGATTTATCCATGATAGTTCGGGTTTTAGGAATAAGTGTGGAAGGTCTCTCTCAGGTGTTCGCTGGAAATTCAGAGAGTGATCCAGTTTACCCTCCCGCATGTGGGAGGGTTGGCGTTAAGCGCCAGGTGAGCGCTGCATGCACTCAAAAGCCTAAAACAATCCCTCAATCTCACCCGCATCATTCAACTTAATCACTTCAGCCGCAGGTGCACGTGGTAGCCCCGGCATAGTCATAATCGCACCACAAACAGCAACAATAAATCCGGCACCCGCTGACAATCGCACTTCGCGAATCGGAATGGAGTGGCCTGTTGGCGCACCGCGCAAATTCGGATCCGTACTGAACGAGTACTGTGTTTTAGCAATACACACCGGCAAGTTGCCGTAGCCTGCGTCTTCCCAGGCTTTCAATTGATCTATGACGGTAGTGTCCGCAATCACCTCATCTGCACGGTAGATCTTCTTGGCAATGGTTTCAATCTTCTCAAGCAGCGGCATTTCATCCGGGTAAAGTGTCTTAAAGTCAGCCTTGCCTTCATCGATAATACTAACCACTTTGTTAGCAAGATCTTTCGTGCCATCAGAGCCATTGGCCCAGTGCTTACAAACGATGGCTTCCGCACCTTGTGATTCCACATACTTCTGACAAGCGGCAATCTCGGCATCAGTATCAAGCGTGAAATGATTGATCGCAACCACAACAGGCACACCAAACCGGTTCAGATTTTCTATATGACGACCAAGGTTGGCACAACCTTCTTCCACCGCCGTGACGTTCTCTTCATTCAGATCTTCTTTGGCAACACCACCATTCATCTTCATCGCCCGAATAGTCGCGACCAACACGACTGCAGAAGGGGCAATGCCTGCTTTTCGGCACTTAATATCAAGGAACTTCTCGGCGCCGAGATCAGAACCAAAGCCCGCCTCTGTAACCACATAGTCAGCCAGCTTCAATGCGGTCTTGGTAGCGATAACCGTGTTACAACCGTGGGCGATATTCGCAAACGGACCACCATGAACAAACGCCGGATTATTTTCAAGCGTCTGCACCAGGTTCGGCTGAAGTGCATCTTTGAGCAGCACAGTCATAGCACCGTCGGCTTTGATATCACGACAATAGATGGGTGATTTATCACGACGATAGGCAACAATAATGTCACCGAGTCTCTTCTCCAGATCATCAAGATCATTGGCAAGACACAGAATCGCCATCACTTCCGAGGCAACTGTAATATCAAAGCCTGCTTCACGAGGGAATCCGTTGGTTGCACCTCCAAGACTGGTGGTAATCTGTCGCAGTGCCCGATCATTCATATCCAGCACACGGCGCCAGACTACCCTGCGTGAATCAATCTCCAGAGAGTTGCCCCAATAGATATGATTGTCAATCATTGCAGACAACAAATTGTGTGCGGACGTAATCGCGTGAAAATCACCGGTGAAATGCAGATTCATTTCTTCCATCGGTACAATCTGAGCATAACCCCCGCCGGCAGCACCACCTTTCATCCCGAAACACGGACCGAGCGATGCCTCACGAATACAAATCATCGCTTTCTTACCAATCGCATTAAGGCCATCACCAAGACCTACGGTTGTTGTGGTCTTACCTTCACCCGCAGGAGTCGGGTTGATAGCAGTCACCAGAATCAGCTTGCCGTCTTTTTTAGATTGCTGCGCCTTGATAAACTCAGCTGAGACCTTCGCCTTATCGTGTCCGTAGGGCACCAACGACTCGGAAGGGATCCCCAGCTTATCGCCAATTTCCAGTATCGGTTTTTTGTTGGCTTCACGTGCTATTTCTATGTCGGTCTTAACTGCCATTGGATTTTCCTGTGTCTCGTGTGTGGTGATTTATCATTGCTAGCCAACGTATGGGGCTAACTTGTTTTATGTATAACAAGCAAGCTAACTCGCCTGCTCCATCGTCTGTGCCTTGTTTACGCGGCACGCAGAAAACTTAAACTCCGGTATCTTGCCAAATGGATCAAGGCTCGGATTAGTTAATACATTTGCCGCTGCTTCTACATAAGCAAAAGGAACGAAGATCATATCTTCTGATACCGCCCGATCCGCGCGCGCCATGATACTAATGGAACCACGTCGCGTCTCAACGGTAATCAACTCACCCGGGGTTACACCCATCTTTCGCAGGGTTTTTGGATGCATGGAGGCATTGGCTTCAGGCTCGGCCCAGTCAAGTACTGCTGCCCGACGAGTCATTGAACCAGTGTGCCAATGCTCAAGCTGACGACCGGTTGTCAGTATCATCGGATACTCATCATCCGGTATCTCCGCTGGAGCTGTTATCTTGGCAGGTGTAAAACGCGCCCGACCGTCCTCTCTCGGGAAACCATCACCAAATACAATTGGCTGCCCCGGATCATCTTCAGACAAAGATGGATAAGTGACAGCGCTCTTCTCCAACCGCTCCCAGGTAATGTTATCCAGAGACTGCATGGACATCTTCATCTCTGCAAAAACTTCTTTTGGATGGGTATAGGCCCAGTCAAGACCAATACGCTTGGCGAGTTCAACCAATATCCACCAGTCTTCTTTAGCATCACCCGGTGGTGACAAGGCCGGCCGGCCCATCTGAACCTGCCGGTTGGTATTGGTCACCGTACCAGTCTTTTCAGGCCATGCAGAAGCCGGAAGAATTACATCTGCATAGTTTGCAGTTTCAGTCAGAAAAATATCCTGCACGACCAGATGTTCGAGCTTGGCCAGTGCATCGCGTGCATGTTCAACATCAGGATCTGACATCGCCGGGTTTTCACCCAGCACATACATACCGCGAATGTCGCCATCGTGCACGGCATCCATAATTTCTACTACCGTCAGACCACGCTCACTGTCGATAACTTCACTTCCCCAGATATCATGAAATGCAGAACGCACACCTTCATCAGAAACTGATTGATAATCGGGTAAAAACATCGGTATGAGTCCGGCATCGGATGCACCCTGTACATTGTTCTGTCCACGCAGCGGATGTAAGCCGGAACCGGGACGCCCTACCTGTCCGCACATGAGCGCAAGTGAAATTAAACACCTCGAGTTATCTGTACCGTGAATATGCTGCGATATCCCCATGCCCCAGAAAATCATACCGGCCTGCGCACCGGCAAAAGTTCTGGCAACTTCACGCAGTGTTTCTGCATCTATGCCGCAAAGGTCGGCCATTTTCTCCGGCGGGAAGTCTTTCAGGTGAGACTTCATCTCATCCCAGTTTTCAGTAAAACCCTGTATGTACTGTTCGTCGTACAAACGCTCTTCAACGATCACATTCATGATTGCATTGAGCATCGCGACATCAGTACCGGGGCGAAACTGCAACATGTGCGTTGCATGACGCTTAAGCCCCTGACCACGCGGATCCATCACTATTAACTTGCCACCGCGTTTTGAAAACTGTTTAAAGTAAGTTGCAGCGACCGGATGATTTTCAGTCGGGTTGGCACCAATAACAATCGCCACATCAGCATTTTCAATTTCATTGAAAGTTGCTGTTACTGCTCCACTACCGACATTCTCAAGCAGTGCAGCCACTGAAGAGGCGTGGCAAAGGCGAGTGCAGTGGTCTACGTTATTATGCTGAAAACCCTGACGGATAAACTTCTGGAATAAATACGCTTCTTCATTCGAGCACTTGGCAGAGCCAAAACCCGCAACGCGCTTACCGGTATCATTTCGAAGCTCGGTGAGCCCGCTGGCTGCAACTTCAAGTGCTTCTTCCCAGCTCGCTTCTCTAAAAAATTCAGAAGGATCAGCAGGATCAACATTCAGTCCTTTGGGCGGCGCGTCTTCACGACGGATCAGCGGTTTGGTTAAACGATGCGGGTGTTCTATGTAATCAAAGCCAAATCGACCTTTCACACACAAGCGGTTTTCATTGGAGGGGCCTTCTATGCCATCCACCCAGGCAATCTTTTCATCTTTAACCTTAAAAGACAGCTGACATCCAACTCCACAATAAGGGCAGACGCTTTTCACTTCACGATCAAAATCCTGACTATCGCCCACGCCTTTTTCATCAAGTGTGTTGGCAGGCATTAATGCACCGGTAGGGCAGGCTTGTACACATTCACCACACGCAACACAGGTGGATGCACCCATCGGATCATCGAAATCAAAAGTAATTTTGGCATCATGGCCGCGACCGGACATCCCGATAACATCATTCACCTGCACCTCACGGCAAGCACGAACGCAAAGATTGCAGTGAATGCAGGCGTCTAGATTGACACTCATGGCCAGATGCGACGCATCGAGCAGAGGGACTCTTTCAATCTCTATTTTTGGAAAGCGGCTCTCAGAAATGTTCTGCATTTCAGCCATTTTCCAGAAGTGCGAAGACTTATCGTGCGCTGTTTTTTGTTCAGGCTGATCAGCAAGCAGCATTTCCACAACAACTTTGCGGGCATTAATTGAGCGTTCGTTCTGCGATGTCACTACCATGCCTTCGGTCGGTGTACGAATGCAGGATGCAGCAAGCACGCGTTCACCTTCGATCTCAACCATACAGGCGCGACAGTTACCATCGGAACGATAACCTTCAGCATCTTTATGACACAGATGCGGAATTAATGTGCCCTGCCTTTTTGCCACTTCCCAGATTGACTCACCCGGTTCAGCGGTGACTTCATTCCCGTCAAGGGTAAACTTAATTGCATCACTCATGACCGAACCCTTTATATTTCGCCTGATTATAATTAGCTTGGCTATATTTCATTAGGAAAGTGCTTCATGGTTAACAGTATCGGGTTAGGTGCAGCCTGTCCCAAACCGCAGATAGAGGCATCAACCATGACGTTGCACAAATCTTCAAGCAGGGGTTGGTCCCACTTATCTTTTTCCATCAGTTTTACAGCTTTCTCGCACCCGACTCTGCACGGCGTACACTGACCACAACTTTCATCTTCAAAAAAACGCAGCATATTCAACGCTGCATCTTTGACACTGTCTTTATCTGATAAAACCACAATGGCAGCTGAGCCAATAAACGAACCGTGGGGTTGCAACGTATCAAAGTCCATCGGGGTATCGTTCATAGTTGCAGGCAGCAAACCCGCAGACGGCCCACCCGGCTGATACGCCTTGAATGAATGGCCGTCGAGCATACCGCCAGACGCTTCAATTAAATCATCAATGGTTGATCCTGCCGGCAACAGATGCACACCGGGGTTCTTTACCCGACCGGAAATGGAAAATGAACGTAATCCGGTTCGACCATTCTTTTCAACACTGCTTAAAATCTCCGGCCCCTCACGACATATGCGAGCTACCCAGTGCAGAGTTTCAATGTTGTGGACCAGAGTGGGCCTGCCAAATACACCGACCTGTGCAACATACGGCGGCCTGTGTCGAGGCAAGCCTCGTTTGCCTTCAATCGATTCGATCATGGCACTTTCTTCACCACAGATATACGCGCCGGCACCACGTCTTAATTCAACAAAACCCGCATCAACGATTCCCGCTGCTTCCAGCGCTGTAATTTCATCAGCCAATATTTTTAATACCGCGGGATATTCATCACGCATATAGATGTAACAACGACTGGCCTCTACCGCCCAGGCGGCAATCAACATGCCTTCTAAAAACAAGTGCGGCGTACGTTCAAGATAGTAACGATCTTTAAAGGTACCGGGCTCACCCTCATCGCCGTTAACTGCCAGGTAACGCGGTCCTTTTTCAGCACGCACAAATGACCACTTTTTACCGGAGGGAAATCCCGCACCACCCAGGCCACGCAGACCGGAAGCATTGATCTTTTCCTGCAGCTCATCAACGCTGTGACTACCTTTGCGCAGCGCTTCCAGTTCTTTGTACCCACCGGCATCACGATAGGCTTTTAAGTTTTCAAACTCAGGCATCACCGCGTGCGTGTCTTTCTTTGCGATTGCCTCAGTCACCAGATCTACAGTGGCATGATCAATATGGCGATGGCCGATCTCAAGCGTGGGCGCTGTATCGCAACGGCCCATACACGGCGCACGCAACACGCGAACCTCTGAAGGATCAGTGCCGTCTTTTAATGCCTTGAGCAACTGCTGCGCCCCGGCAAGTTCGCAGGCAAGAGAATCACACACTCTAATGGTGGTGGCTGGCGGGGGCGCTTCATCTGCCCCGACAACATCAAAGTGGGCATAGAAACTCGCCACTTCATGAACCTCTGCCTGGGACAAGCGCATCTCATGGGCAAGCGCATACAAGTGCGCTGCAGAAATATGACCGAATTTGTCCTGAATAAGATGAAGGTGCTCGATCAGCAGATCAGCACTTCTGGGCCTCTCTGCCAGCAGTTCCAGCACCTGCGTGTGGGCAGTATCATCGAGCTGCCTGCCTTTCGGGGTGGATCTGCCCTTTCCGCGGCCGGATTTCCAGACACCCGGTTTGAGTTCAGCTACCGCCATGCCTGCTTCCTAAGTATGGTTTAGAGGTTTGAGCGCTAGTTGACAGCAGAGCGGTAATAAAAACAAATCGCTATTTTGAATGATACGATTTGTTTTGCCTATGATGGAATTCTGGTGCACCCAGACAGGCGAGAACGATCAGCCGAAGGTGGCGATCACCTCACGCAGCGCGTCGATCGCGGGCAACGCCGGCTCGTGGTCGAGTGTTGCCAGCCCAATGGTTTTTTCAACTACCGGATTTTCAAGCTTTAAACTGACCGAATTCTGATTCAGGAACAAACTGTCAACCAGCTTCTGCGGTGCGATGGTTGCTGCAGCACCGTTGTTAACCTGCACCATTGCAGCCGTGAATGCGTTGGTTTCCATCACCGGCTGAGGTGCGAGCCCGACACCTTGAAAAACCTCATCGACAATCTGGCGGAAACGCATATCTTTGCTCAGCAGACACAATGGCAGGTGCGCCGCTTCCTTCCAGGTGACGCTGCCACGCTTACGCGGGGCGAGGTGCGGTGGCGATAACAAGACATAGCTCTCCTGATAAATGCTATCAAAGCGCAGGGTGCCGTTATCTTTTTCATCGAGATAAGTGATGCCCGCATCTATTGCAAATTCGTGTAAGGCACGGGCTATCTCTACCGAGGTGAGCGACTGTATTTGAATGGTCAGGTGTTCATAGCGTGCACGCAATGCAGTAGAAATTGAAGCGGCATAGGGTAGCGCAGTTGGTACTACTCCTACTGCAATCACACCTTGCAGGTCATCGCGCGCGATTTCTATATCCTGCCGCATACCTTCAACATCCGAAACTACCTTCCGTGCCCACTTTAATACCAGCTCGCCTTCTCTGGTAAAGCCGAGAAACTTATTACCTCGGCGAACAATGGGTACGTCAAGCATCTCTTCCAGATGATGTATCCGCGCAGAAAATGCAGGCTGTGATATACCGCAGTCGGCTGCCGCACGGGTAAAGTGCTTTCTTTGCGACAACGCAAGTAGCAGCTGTAGATCGCGTATTTCCGGATAACGATCCATGTCAGCTTGCACTCAACGCTTTAGCTACTCTAAACAACATCAAGAACGATCTTGCCGAAGTGACTGCCCTGCTCCATTGCTTTGTGTGCATCTGCCGCTTCACTGAGTGGAAACACATCAGAGACCAACGGCTCTATGGTTTTACTCGCGAACAGCGGCAACACTGTTTTTTCAAAGTCCGCAATGATCTGTGCTTTCTCCGATACCGGCCTTGAACGCAACACTGAGCCGACTACCTTCTGTCTTTTAACCATCATCGTGGCAAGGTTAACCTCGGCCTTAATGCCACCCATCAGACCGATAATAACCAGCCTGCCGCTTACTGCCAGACTCTTCATGTTGTCTTTAAAATAAGCACCCCCGATGTGATCAAGAATCACGTCCACTCCCTTGCCGCCGGTGATCGTTTTCACTTCCTCTACGAACGATTGCGATTTGTAGTCAATCACGTGGTCAGCGCCCAGTGACTTAACACGATCTACCTTGCCGGTCGAGGCAGTCACAATGGTCGTGCAGTCAGCAATCAACGCACCGCACAATTGAATAGCCGCCGTGTTTACTCCGCCACCTCCACCATGCAATAAAAAGATATCACCTGCCTCTGCCTCGCCAAGCACAATTGCGTTCAGCCAGGCAGTAATGTAAGTCTCACAAATACAAGCTGCCTGCCTGAAATCGAGCACCTCGGGAATTGGCATCGTGTGGCTTTCATAGGCCACTGCATACTCCGCATAGCCTCCACCACCCACCAGCGCAAAAACTCTGTCACCGGCTTTGTAGCGGCTAACCCCTTCACCGATAGATTCCACGGTGCCGGCAACCTCAAGACCGATAATCTCGGAATCACCGGCCGGTGGCGGATAGTTCCCTTCGCGCTGCACGATATCCGGGCGGTTTACCGAACAGGCATGCACTTTTATCAACACCTGACCCTGACCTGCAACCGGTGTATCAATATCATCAAGAAAAAGATTGTCTGCACTGCCAAACTGCTTCAGATTGATTGCTTTCATTCAGGTGCACTCTCACGGGTCATCAATGCCGCCATTTTATCACCGATTAAACTGCACAACTGTCAGATGATGGGCTCCCCCCTCAGGAGTCTGCGCGGCAGAACGTCCGCTACTGCGAACGCCCCCTGACGGTGTGCCCAAGGAAGCGATAGTCATCGATCATTTTCGTTACGTATGAACAACTATGCGCCTCAAATGATCGCAAAAACATCCTCGACATGGCACATTCTCGCTACACGGATTTCTACCGCACAGACTCCAAGCGCAGAACAAAAGAAGTTGAAAAACAAAATGAACAAGCTCCTCCTCGGCTGTATTGCAGACGACTTTACCGGTGCCAGTGACCTGGCCAATACCCTGTCTCGCGAAGGTATGCGCACCACCCAATACATTGATACTCCGGATGCAGATGCGCTGGCTGATTGTGAAGCCGCGATAATCTCGCTCAAAAGCCGGTCAATTGATGCCGATTATGCTATTCGTCAGTCGCTCAATGCACTGGCCTGGCTACGTGCACAGGGAGCGACCCAGTTCCTGTTTAAGTATTGCTCAACTTTTGATTCAACTCCTGAAGGTAATATCGGGCCGGTGGCAGAAGCGCTCGCCGCCGAACTGGACACAGCAGGCGTTGTGGTTTGCCCGGCATTTCCAACAACCGGCCGTACAGTCTATCAGGGGCACTTATTCGTTAACGATCAACTGCTGAATGAGTCAGGGTTACAGAACCACCCGCTCAACCCGATGACCGATGCAGATATCCGGCGCTGGTTACAACAACAATGTAAAAATCCGGTAGGCCACATTGCACAGGCAACGGTAACGCAAGGTACAGGGGCCGTTAAAAACGCACTGACGCAATCTGCCACTGACAATCAAACGCTGATTATCGTAGATGCCACCGCAGATCAGGACTTAATCACAATTGGCAGCGCCTGCCTTGATGCAAAATTGATTACCGGTGGCTCAGGGATCGCACTTGGCCTGCCGGAGAACTTTCGAAAGCAGGGTTTGTTGTCTGAATCAGGCCAGAGTTTCAGACCACAAACAGGACCTGCAGTGATCCTCGCCGGAAGCTGTTCGACTGCGACCAGAGAACAGATTGAACACTACTCAGGGGGCCCAAAAATTAATATTGATATCCACACGTTAATGGCAGACAAAATATCGCAAGCCACCATAATCAACTCGCTACCGGAAGATGACAGTGCCGCTCTGGTTTATTCCTCTGCTACACCGGAAGTCGTAAAAGAACTGCAATCAGAATTTGGGACCGATACAGTTGCAGGAAAGATTGAATCCTTTTTTGCAACTCTGGCCAGCCAACTGGTGGCAAGAGGCTATAAAAGAATGGTTGTTGCAGGCGGCGAAACATCGGGTGCGGTTGTCAGTGCGCTAAACATCAACGCCTTCGACATCGGTGCCGAGATAGACCCGGGTGTCCCAACACTTAGCACGAAAGGCGACAACCCGATTGCCATGGCACTCAAGTCCGGCAACTTCGGCAGCGGAGACTTCTTTGCAAAAGCTCTACAGCAACTGGAGACTGCATAGTGAATGAAGTACAGCTGCGAGATAGTATCTGTCGTTTTGGCAAGTCACTGTTTGATCGTGGCCTGACCACCGGCAGTACCGGGAATATCAGTGTTAAACACGGCGATGGGTGGATCGTCACCCCAACCAACGCCTCGCTTGGCAACCTATGCCCTGACAACTTGAGTATGCTAGATGCACAAGGCAATACGCTCAGCGGTGATAAACCCACCAAAGAAGTACCCTTGCACACAGCAATGTATGAAACAGTTCCCAACTGCGGCGCTGTTGTGCATCTGCACTCGGTGCATTCAGTTGCTGTTTCATTGCTACCGGAAACCAACCCGGACGATGCACTGCCACCACTGACCGCCTACTATGTGATGAAGGTTGGCAAGACGGCATTGGTGCCGTATCACAAACCGGGTGATCCTCTTATTGGTGACGCCATCAGAGGGCTTGCCGGTAAATACACCTCGGTACTGCTGGCTAATCACGGCCCGGTAATGGCGGGTAAAACACTAGAAGCTGCGGTGTATGCCACCGAAGAACTTGAGGAAACATCCAAACTGCATTTGCTGACACGCGGCCTGAATCCCCGTATTCTCACCCAGGATCAAATTGATAACTTAACTGGCAGCTAACCCTCACCAGCGTGGCACACCAATTGAAGCATCTCTTTGTATTCCCAATCTGATATAACTCCATGTTCCTAGAATCGCATGCTCCTAAAAACACTGGCTCTTAAACTGTATAAAAGACTGCCGGTTTTCGCACAACGAAAAATTGTGCGAACTCTTTATCCAGGCTACGTGGTTGCGGCGAAAGTTTTTATCACTAACCCCGAAGGTAGATTTCTGGCTGTAAAAACAACTTATGCAGATGACTGGGATATTCCCAGCGGCCATTGCGACCCGGGAGAAAGCCCGGACGAAGCAGCAAGCCGTGAACTGTGGGAAGAGACAGGCATAAAAGTCGACAATATGCAGCAGTGTAGTGTGATATTTAATCCGACCCTGAAGACCACACAAGTGCTTTTCACTCATCAACTCTCAAACACACCACAAACAAGCATTGATAATCTGGAAATATCAGATATTAGATGGGTTAACAGAGATGAAGTACCGCTTAACCCTTATGCGCTTGAGACAGTCGCCGTGATTCTTGATCACAAAGCGAGCTACTGGGTTTCTTTTCGAAAGTAAAATTCCTTATTTTTTGCACATTAGTGCCAGCTATAAAATTACTGCTAAGACCGTGCTTACAACCCACCTGTGGACGCCTCAACCGTATTAATGACCATGTGCTCTTAGACGTTTGTCTATGGTAAGTTAACACCGCATCAACCATCAAAGGAGCAAAGCATGAACCTACCAAATACCACTGAAAAGCATGAAGTAGATGTTGAAGACCTCGAAATTGATCAACGCATCTATGACTTATATGATCTCTACTGCCACGATTTCATCAGTCGTCGAGAGTTTCTAAAGCGTGCTGGCGCTATAACCGTGGCCGGGGTGTCGGGCTTAACAATGGCCCAGGCTTTGTTCCCGCGCTACGCGCAGGCACAAACAATATCTTTCACCGATGAACGTATGAAAGCAGAGTATGTCACCTACTCTTCTCCCGGTGGCAACTCAGGTGAGATGCGGGGCTATCTTGCAGTGCCAAGCACCGATGGCCCTTACCCAAGTGTGTTGGTCGTCCATGAGAACCGCGGACTAAACCCGTATATCGAAGATGTTGCACGCCGCCTGGCGGTAGAAGGCTTTCTGGCACTTGCACCTGACGCTTTATATCCGGTGGGTGGTTACCCTGGTAACGATGATGACGGTCGCGCACTGCAAAAAAGTCTTGACCGTGCAAAAATTATGGTCGACATGGCAAATGGCACTGAGTTTTTAAAATCACACGAACTTTCAACCGGCAAAATCGGTGCGGTAGGTTTTTGCTTCGGTGGAGGTGTGGTGAATTTCCTGGCCACTAAAATGGGTGAAGATTTTCACGCCGGTGTACCTTTCTATGGCAGCGCACCACCTGCTGACAGTGTTGCAAATATCAAAGCACCAATGATGATACAGGCAGCCGAAAACGATGATCGTATCAATGCTCAATGGCCTGAATTTGAGGCTGCACTGCAAGCGAACAACGTAGAGTACACACGCCATTTATATCCCGGCACAGGTCACGGATTCCATAACAACTCTACCAAACGCTATAACGAAGAAGCGGCAAAACTCGCATGGGATCGCACACTTGAACTCTTCCAAGCCAACCTAACTTAGAAACGTTCTAAGATAATCGTGTCGGGCAGCGTTGTGCTGCTCGATACTTACATCGCATTATCTAAAAGAGGTCTGAGCACACACATTGCAGCCATTGTCACATCCCACAATCCTTCCTCTTTTAGCAGACAATTCATTTCATATTGAATGAAATTCTGTAGTGCTTTTTTAAAATCGTCAAAGCTTTGGCAGAAATCAAATCACTTGCAATAAAAATGGACGACCTGAACATGCACAATTTTTTACATGGAAGTCAGTCCGCGGTATAGAACTAAGCGCTTAAAAAGCACCATTCGATTCCATTCCGGCAGACAAATTGCAACTACGACGCTCTGCTTTTGCCAGGTTTTCGTATTTTGCGCGGTAATACAAACAGTTGTACGCTTAATAAACTCGGATTTGCAGCAGGGAAGCCAGCCGTTGTCGGTAAGCAACTACAGCTCAACAATCAAACTTTCTATATTAAAGGCGTCACCTACGGTACGTTCTGTCATCTAGACGGTCATCAATTTCCATCTGCAAGAATCGTTGCTGAAGACTTTCAACGGATGGTGGCAGCTGGTATCAATACTGTGAGAGTCTACACCGTACCACCGGTCTGGTTAATGGATCTGGCGCTGGAATGCGGTCTCTACCTTATGGTAGGAATACCGTGGGAACAACATATCGCTATCCTTGAAGATCCCGATCTGGTGAAAGATATAAAGCATCGATTTAAACAGTCAGTTCGCTCTTGCGAGAACCATCCGTCAATTCTTTGTTACTCGCTGGGTAATGAAATACCGGCAAATGTAGTCCGATGGCACGGCAGAAGAAAGATAGAAGATTTCCTGAAATCGTTATATCACATCGTTAAAGCTGAAGATCCAAACACACTGGTAACCTATGTCAACTTCCCCACCACAGAATTTCTGAATTTAGATTTTGTAGATTTCTACAGCTTTAACGTTTATCTCGAGAATGAAGAAAACCTGCGCGCATATCTCGCAAGACTTCAAACCCTCTCTACCACCAAACCTCTCGTACTTGCTGAAGTTGGACTGGATAGTTTACGAAACGGTGAACTACAACAAAGTCAATCTTTACAATGGCAGTTAGCTGCGATTTACGAATGTGGTGCGGCAGGTTGTTTTGTCTATGCATGGACAGATGAATGGTTTGTCGGTGGAAGAACCATCACTGACTGGAAGTTCGGCATAACAACCTGCAATCGTTTGGCTAAACCTGCTCTTAATGGAGTTAAGCAGGCGTTTGCCTCATTGCCTTTCAGAGAGTCACTACCCTGGCCAACAATCACTGTTGTTGTTTGCAGCTACAACGGTGCTGCAACCATAGACACCACGCTCAACGCGCTGACCAAACTGGACTATCCATCGTTCGAGGTTATTGTCGTCAACGACGGTTCAACCGATGACACTGCAGTCATTGCAGAAAATTATCCGGTAAAACTAATCAGCACCATAAACATGGGGTTATCAAGTGCGCGCAATACAGGTTACCAAGCAGGCACCGGCAATATAGTTGCCTATATAGATGACGATGCATATCCTGAACGTGAGTGGCTCAGATACCTAGCATTGACGTATATGCAAAAAGACGTTGTTGCCGTTGGCGGGCCGAACTATCCGGTCCCAGACGACGGACTGGTAGCCGATTGTGTGGCAAACGCACCGGGTAGCCCAATGGAAGTCATGCTAACTGATGAGATAGCTGAACATATTCCCGGTTGCAATATGTCTTTTAAACGCAGCGCGCTGGAAACCGTTGGTGGATTTGATACGCAGTTTACAAGCGCGGGTGACGATGTTGATATTTGCTGGCGTGTACAACAACTCGGAGACATTGGTTTTCAGCCAGCAGCCTTCAACTGGCACCACCGTCGAGGCACGGTAAAGGGTTACCTGAAGCAGCAATACGGTTATGGCAAAGCGGAAGCCATGCTCGAAAAAAAGTGGCCAGAGAAATATAACGATCACGGTCAGGTAATATGGCACGGCAGACTCTATGGGCAGGGAGTGACCCGACAGTTACTTAAAATGCGCAGCCGCGTATACCAGGGTGTATGGGGATGCTCACCATTTCAGAGACTCTATCAAAGAAAGTCACCCGAACTATTAAGTCTGCCTTTAATGCCCGAATGGCTAATCGTCATTGTGATGCTCGCTGTTGGAGCACTTGGCATGGCTACTTTCGGAGGCACGCTCTGGGCACTGTTACCGCTCGTACTCGCCACAGGAATCTACATCGGGCAAGCAATCTACAGCGCGGCCAAAGGGCAATATCAGGTTAAGCCTGAACTGACCATCGCCTACCTTCAGCGCTTGCTGCTTACTGCAGGGCTGCACATGGCTCAACCCGTCATGCGGCTGAGAGGTCGAATTGGCAACGGACTACATCCGTTAGGTACAAAAAATACTCTACGAAAAAAAATCAAAACAAGCAGTTTATACCGAAACAGTGGATTCTGGGATGGCAAATATCAAAGCTCAATCGAGCGCCTTGACTACATCAAAACGCTTGTTTCCTCTCGTACCCGCTGTCTCACCGGAAATCACTATGACGACTGGGACTTGCAGGTATACGGTGGTCTATTCGGGTCTGCAAAGCTACGCCTGATGGTTGAGCAACATGGTGAAAACAGCGAATTTGTCAGATATCGAGCCAATCAGTGCTGGTCTCCGCTAAGCATCATCTTGCTGAGCACGTTGACGCTGACGACAATTTTCTCAATTACGTCAGACTCATATATTACATCGGTGTTTTCCGTGCTGGCGATTGCACTGATCAGTTGGCGTTGTTTTAAAGAAGGCGCTCACGCAATAGGACTAATAGAGTTCTCGATCGAGAGAAATATCTCCGAGGTCCCAATGAATATAAGTCCTGCTTCCACCACTGACGCTGAAATTGCAGAGGAGGTGCTGAATGTTGCTTAGAAAATCAATTTGCATGGCTATTATCAGCCTTTTAATCAGCTCTGCGCTTTTATACCACACCAACGTATATAGCCGCGAGCGCAACACTGCACAAAGCTCGACAGCGCTGGAAAATGCTGTTTGGAAACACGGCAAATTGGGATCAGACGGGAAGTTAAAAATAGTTCGCCAAACTCCTGCAAGCACTCGCCTGATTAGTGTCGATGGTATAGCGACGTTATTTTCCAAGTCCGCAAAGCAAGACGTAATGTCTGTCGATAATGAGTCAGATATCCTTACTGCAAATTGGCGAATGAATCTATCATCTGACTATAGAATTAGTTTTATACTCAATACCGACTATGGCAGAAGGCAGATCACCTATACTGCATCGCAAAAGAACAAAATTGACTCAACCAGAAATATTTACACTTTTGGGTTGGGCGCGAACTCAAGTGCCGGAAAGTGGGTTCATATCAAAGGCAACCTGACCGACGCTCTTAAACTTATAGAACCCAAAAATCGCATCAAAGCGATATCTTTTGTTTTCATCAAAGGCGATGGTGGGATATCTGACTTCGAGCTTATCGCTGAAGAGTCAAAAACACCTTCTTCCAATCTTATAACACAGGGTAGTGGATACACAGAAAAACCAGACGTCTCTAAGCCACAGCCAAACAAGGCGAACGAGGCTTTAGCAGGCACCGAACCAGAAATCGCTGCGGCTTTGCCTGGTCGAGGTGGTGCGCGCAGGGTACTCAACCTCCGCACCACCAGCGCAACTAATAAACACGAAATAATAATTGACGGCTCTATAACCGACGCAGCATGGCATTCCGCTGAGATCGCCAATGATTTCAGGGTCAGTGAGCGGCGGATTCATCCGTCTTCTGATACGGAAGTCAGGGTGCTAAGTGACGACAGATATTTATACTTTGCATTCAGATGCTTTGATGACAATCCCGATCTGGTGACTGCTATAAAGACGCTGCGGGATGGTGGACTAGGTACCGATGATGCAGTGTCGGTAAGTATAGATTCCTATAAGAATCATCGCACTGCCGCCATCTACTCGCTGAATGCGATTGGCACCAAAAATGATCAGCTTCCAGGAAGCGGCAACAGGAAAATTCAATGGAAGGGTGACTGGCGCGGCGCTGTAAAAAAAACCGACTATGGGTGGTCAGCCGAAATCGCCATTCCGTTTGAAATTTTAAACTTCAGTCCAGAAGCTGACTCCTTTGGTATTAATTTCTCAAGGTATCAACATCGCACTCAAGAAACCAGTCACTGGGTCAAACCCACAACAAAGAAACAAATTAATCCGCTAGGCTACCTTGCAGGCTTTACCCTACCCCAGACTAAGACAAGCCGTGTATGGACCTTGATGCCCTATCTTGTTGCCGCTAAGAACTCCATAAACCGGGAAGGGCAAGCAAAAGACCACTCGGCACACGGTGGTGTAACGATACGCTACGAGCCGCTCAACAATCTAACCAGTCTTGTCGAATTGTTTCCTGATTTTTCACAGGTTGAATCGCAGATATCAGATATTGATTTCAGCTATAACGAAAAAGAAGTAGATGATACTCGAACCTTTTTTCAGGAAGGTAATTCAAACTTTGAAACTGACAGCGAGTATTTTTATAGCCCGCGCATACCAGACTTCGACGTTGGAGTGAAAACCTTTATGCAAAATGATCGCAACGTTCTTGGCTTGTTGAGTACCAACTCAGATAACGGCAGGCGTGATTTTCATGCGCGATATAGAAGAAATTTACCTGGCAATGCAGGCTTAACGCTATCCGCTGTAAGGGGTGATCAGGAAGAATCCAGTGCCGCGCTGCTTGCCGCCGGAGTAGATAAAAAATTCGGCTCGGGGATCTTCTTTGATGTAAAAAACGCATGGTCTCAAAACGATCTAGGCGAGTCAGAAGGGACAGCCAAAAGTCGCAAGTTGTTACTGGGCTTGTCGAGAAACTTATGGGAGATTGGTTTTAATCATGATCAATACACCGCCGACTATAATCCTCCTACAGCACTTTTAAACAGCGATCTGCCCGGCACTCGTTCCAATGGAGTTTACGCCAGTATCTACAAAGAAGGCCATGGTAAGATAAAAGAAATCAACGGCGATGTGACTTACACAAAACGAGACACTCTCGCTGGAGAAGAGCAATCTGACGGAATCTATCTATCAGCGAATTTTGAAATATCCGGCAAAACGCGCCTTCAGTTTGCATACAGTGATTACGACTACAGACCGCTGACAGGTACACCCGGTGTCTTTCAGGATACCGCTAACAATGACAGGTTCTGGTCTACCAATTTCGACTTTAATATTTACAGCTCGCGTTTCGGCTACGGTGGATTTGCAGCAGACGGAACCCTTGGAGGTGGCGAATACCGATATCTGTCAGCTTACGCCTGGTTCAACCCGACCAACTCAACCAACCTGAAAATCTCTACCGAAGATTTGACCAGCTTTGGCCGATTTAAACAAACCACCGTGAGCGGGGGTTGGGATTTTTCAAACATTGACGGTGTGATCGCCAGATTATCAAAGGGTGACAGCTTTGAACAACTACGGTTGGCTTATAGACGCAAAGTAAGCTCAGGCATCGATGTATTTTTATCTTTTCAAAAACAAACCGAAGTCAAGGACGAGTACACCGGTAAGTTTGTCTGGACGTTCTAGTAATGTACTTAGACATGCTCCGGCAAAAAACAGGTACTGCTCGTGAACTCACGGCTTAGAATCATTGTTACCGGTTTAATCGCCCAATATCCTCTGGGCGGGGTCGCCTGGGACTATCTTCAGTATGTTTTGGGCCTTTCAAGGATGGGCCACGATGTTTATTATCTTGAGGATACCGGGTTCTGGCCATACAACCCGACGACAGGTGGACTTAGCGAAGACGGTTGCAGCTACAATGTAGCGTATCTGGATACCGTCATGGCGCAATTCAATCTGCAAGACAGGTGGATGTTCAGACACGACTACACCGACCAATGGTACGGACTGAAAGAAACTGAACGCAGGGAAGCAATAGCCACCGCAGATCTGCTTATTAACGTTTCAGGCTGTCTCGCTTACCCAGAGCGCTACCGGAGTATCAAGCGACTGGCATTTATTGATTCTGATCCGGTGTTTACCCAGATCAAACTATTGCTGGGCTACGAAAGTTTCCGTGCTCAGATTGATCAGCATGATGTCTTATTCAGTTTTGCTGAAAACCCATCCCACAACATTCCATGCAGCGGCGACACTTGGCTGCCTACCAGGCAACCGATTGTATTGGACGAATGGCAACCTGCTACATCCCACAGAGATTGCTTTACCACTGTGATGAACTGGACAAGCTACGACTCTCTAGAATACAACGAAGAAATTTACGGACAAAAAGACGAAGAGTTTAAGACTTACATAGATCTTCCAGCCTCATTGCCAGAAGGCACACTCGAGCTTGCAGTAAACGAGGGAAAAACAAATAGAACACCGCGAGAACGCCTGGAGGCTGCCGGCTGGAAACTGGTATCACCCGCTGAAGTCTGTGCTGATATGCACAGCTATCGAGATTACATCCGTCACTCACGCGCCGAGTGGAGCGTAGCCAAGCAAGGTTATGTCAAGGGCCGGTCCGGGTGGTTCAGTTGTCGATCTGCATGCTATCTGGCCTCTGCCCGCCCTGTCGTGGTTCAGGACACCGGGTTCTCAAAGGTTATCCCTTGCGGGGATGGAGTCATTGCGTTTGATAATCCGGACGAGGCGCTCGCCGGAATTGAGTCCGTTCGCAGTAACCCGAAGTTGCACAGCACTGCAGCCAGAGAGATCGCAGAGTCGTATTTTAATTCCACCAGTGTGCTGACAAATTTGGTCGAACGTGCGACGAGTAATGTGTGTGAGGTGCAAGTAGCATGACTGTAAATGCATCATTAGCACCTATACAGGAACTGAATATTGTTGTACTCGGCTATATTGTTAGAGGTCCATTGGGAGGTCTCGCCTGGCATCATCTACAGTATGCACTTGGATTGTCATTACTGGGGCACAGAGTGACGTTTATAGAAGACAGCGATGATTACGACTCCTGCTACAACCCCACCACAGGTTCGACTGGTCGTGATGCAACTTACGGTCTGGAGTTTGCGCGTCGATCTTTTAATGAAATTGGCATCGGCGACTGTTGGGCCTACCACGATGCTCACAGCAAAAAATGGCACGGCCCAAGAGCGGAAGATGCGATAGACCACTGCCGCAACGCAGATTTACTATTGAATTTATCTGCGGTCAACCCCTTAAGGGAATGGCTGTTACAGATAGATATTCGTGCACTGATCGATACCGACCCGGTATTTACTCAACTAAATCATCTACAGAATTCCGAAGCTGCAGCACAGGCAATGCTGCACACCCACTACTTGAGCTTCGGCGAGAACATCAATCGACCTGACTGCACAGTTCCCACTGATGGATTGAACTGGATTGCAACCCGTCAGCCAGTAGTACCCGAGTGCTGGTCCGGTAATCAAAACCAGACAGACACATTCAAGTTTACCACTATTGCACAATGGGACAGCTACCCGGCGAGAGAGTACCAAGGCAAAACCTACGGAATGAAGTCAGCTTCGTTTGCACAGTTTATGGAGTTACCTGATCAATGTAATCATCACCTCGAAATTGCGCTTGGCAGTACTTCTGCCCCAAGAGAACAACTCGAGTCAATAGGCTGGAAATTGCGCGACTCACAGGACGTTACCAAAACTATACAAAGCTATCGCGACTACCTGCAGCACTCAAGTGCCGAGTTTGGCATAAGTAAGCATGGCTATGTCTCGAGCCACAGCGGCTGGTTTAGCGAACGAAGCATCAATTATCTCGCCTGTGGAAAACCTGTTGTTGTACAAGACACAGGATTTCAAAACTGGCTGAACTCTGATAGAGGAGTGCTGCCTTTCTCCAATACGGAGGAAGCTTTACATGCTTTAGATGCGGTGCAACAGAACTATACAGCACATTGCGAGGCTGCACTGGAGATAACTCATGAGTACTTCCACTACAAGCCAGTGCTGAACAAGCTATTAGAAAATCTTTATGCATCCCATTCCGAAATCAAAGTAGCCATCGCGTGAATATTCATCGCTACAGCAGTATCACCCCTGTGATCTGGCAACAGAAGAAAGGCCTGGTTCAGCTTTTGATTTTGGCACTTCTGGCTGCTTGTGTTACTGCATTAATGCCATGGCCAATCAAACTATTGGTGGACTACGCACTTGTCGAGCAACCGATCGTTAGCACTAGCAATCTGTACTTCATGAGCCCGGCGGTATTGATTTTTGTAGCAGCGAGTGCAAGCGTATTGTTTTTTGCGCTATCCAGTGCGATCAGCGTTGCAAGCAGTTGGTTGTGGAGCAAGATTGGTCAGCAAATGGTGATCGATCTTTCGATGCTCATGTTCAATAAGCTTCAGCGTTTATCAAAGATATTCCATACCAAGCACCCCGTTGCAGACTCACTTGGACGTCTCACTGTGGATTCCTGGTGCGTATTCACAATAGCACAGGCTCTCCTGATAACACCGGTGCAGAATCTGATTACCCTGCTGGTCATCGGATTGGTTGCCTGGCAGATAGATCCGTTTTTAGCAATACTGTCGCTGCTGCTGTCACCACTCCTCGCCGCCTCAACGATCTTTTTTGGTGAGCGACTACGCGCACGGGCGCAACACCAAAGAGAAGCGCAATCGAAAGTCATGTCGTTTGTCCATCAGACCATCACTGCCATCCCGCTGGTTCAGGCTTTCGGCAGAGAACAGGCCAACTGCGCAAAATTCAGGCGCTTATCCGGTGAGGCTGTAAAGTCTGCCAAAGTCAGTTCATTGTTTGACAACGGCTTTACCTTCGTAAACGCCGTTACTCTCAGCGCAGGTCTTACAATAGTACTGGTTGCCGGTGGACAACGCGTACTCGACGGCACGATTACAGTCGGCAGCCTATTGGTATTTCTGGGTTACCTGCAGACGCTACAGGGGGAAACAGAGTCTCTACTACTGACCTACAAAAATGTTAAATCCGCAGAAGCGAATCTCGACCGCGTTTTGGAAGTACTAGATGCGGATGAAGAAATATTCGATCACTGGGGCGCAAGGGCATTATCTAAATCAAGCTTGCACAAACCAGTTGGTATACGCTTTGAAAATGTCTCCTTTGGTTATGAGGCAAACAGGCTGGTATTAAGAAATATCAATCTCGAAATCAAACCGGGGGAAACAGTTGCGTTTGTCGGAAAAAGTGGCAGCGGTAAATCTACGCTTGCGTCACTCATCATGCGATTCTTTGACTGGGACAGCGGCAATATTTACATCGGTGATGAAAACATATACGACATCGATCTGAAAAGTCTGAGAGACAGAATATCAGTTGTCCTGCAAGATCCATTTTTGTTACCCCTGACTGTTGCTGAAAACATTGCCTATGGCACACCGGATGCAACCCGGGAGGAAATCATCCGTGCTGCAACCACCGCCAGTGCCGCCGCATTTATCAGTAAACTCCCCAATGGTTACGACACCGTGATTGGAGAAATGGGGGCGAATATCTCCGGCGGCCAACGTCAACGACTGGCTATAGCAAGAGCGATGTTGAAAAACGCCCCGGTGCTGATTTTAGATGAGCCGACTTCAGCCCTTGATGCCCGTACTGAGACTCTGTTTTTTGAAGCACTCAGTAAATTGATGCGGGGACGCACAACAATTATCGTTGCCCATCGTCTGTCTACTATACGTAATGCAGACCGAATCATTGTGATCGAAAAGGGCGAGGTGGCAGAGTCCGGGAATCATACAGAGTTAATGGAAATAAATGGCATCTATGCCGAGATGATCCAATTGCAATCGACAGCACCTGAAAAGGAGGCCGCATGAATATCATCTGGAAGCGCCTGCTGCCACACCTCGGAGCCTCCTACACCCAGATTAGCTTCGTAATGGTTTTGGTATTTATCGGTGCTGCTATCGCATCGCTTTTGCCATGGCCGATGAAATTGATCGTCGACAGTGTGTTTCATGGCGAGACATTGCCAGAGCAATTTAACCAGCTCGTAGACACAACTTCTCTCAGCAGCGGATTCATCACCCTGACTATTCTGGCGGTCGCCGGATTGCTGTTGCACATCTTACAGCGCGGGGTACAAATGCTACAAGGCTGGGTTGAAACCGGTGTTGGCGAAAAGCTCCTGTACAGTCTCGGAGAGGAAATGCTGCGGAAGCTTCAGAAACTCTCGCTGTTTTATCATGGAAAACACCCAAGCGGAGATTTGATTCGCAGGGTCACCACAGATACGCAGTGCTTGCAGGAAATTGTTCTGGGTGTATTTGTGCCGGTACTCACCTCTACTGTCACCTTGCTGATGATGTTTCTAATCATGTGGCAGATAGATTCCACTTTGACACTCGTGGCATTGTGCGCGGCGTTACCGATACCGTTTCTGATTCGTGCATTGTCGCCACGCATGACAAAACACACCTACGACCATCAGCAAAGCGAAGGGCGAGTGATGTCACTTGCGGAACAAACGTTAACCGGTTTGCCAGTGATACAGGCATTTGGTCAGGAGGAACGACAACACAATCATTTCAAACAACTAAGTGAGCGCAGTAAGAAGGACTATCTGAAATCAGTCAAAGCACAACTGGAGTTCAGCGTCGGTGTTAGCTCCTCCACCGCTATTGGCTCTGCCGTGATGATGTGGATTGGCGGATACGCGGTACTCAAAGGAACACTGACACTAGGTGAGTTGTTGGTATTCCTGAGTTACGTCGCATCACTTTATGGCCCTATTGAAGTTCTCGCCTACGTTTCCTCGACTTATGCAACTGCCGTTGCAAGAGTGCAGCGGGTATTTGAAGTACTGGATGAAGTGCCGTCTGTAATTAACTCTGGAACAACGCGAATCCCGTCCATGACCGACAGCTCGACTCCTGCTGTGCAGTTCAGTGATATCTGCTTCGGCTATACCGATGACCAACAGACACTTAACAATGTAAATCTGTCTGTGGCGACCGGAGAAACTATCGCATTTGTCGGCACAACCGGATCTGGCAAGTCGACACTGGTGTCATTGATACCAAGATTCTACGATCCAGTGCATGGCACGGTAAAAATAAATGGTGTCGACTTAAAGGAAGCTACTCTTAGAAGTGTGAGAAGTAATATCTCAATGGTTTTACAGGACGCGTATCTGCTACCACTAACAATTGCCGAAAATATTGCTTATGGAAATCCGGATGCGGATATGGACTCAATAATAAGCGCCGCCAAAGCATCTAATGCTCATGAATTTGTGTCAAAACTGCCACTGGGTTATGAGACAGTTTTAAGCGAACATGGCAGCGACCTATCCGGCGGACAACGACAAAGACTGGCAATTGCCAGGGCAATCCTTAAAGACGCGCCGATTCTGATTCTGGATGAGCCGACATCTGCATTGGACGTCACCACTGAGGCTTTATTTTTTGAAGCACTTGACAGATTAAAAAAAAATCGCACCTCGTTTATCATCGCCCACAGGCTTTCCACAATCAAAAGTGCGGATCGTATTGTCGTACTGGATGAAGGCAGAATTATTGAAGTTGGAACTCACGAGGAATTGCTGAAAATCAAGGGTGCATATCACTCACTTTGTGAAATACAGTCAGGAATTACAAATTTAGCCGCCTAATTAGCCTCCAAACACTTAGTCAGTACTCGTTTCAATTACCTTTTCAGGCTTACACTCGTCATTATCTTTATTAAGTACTGGTTGCACCATGAAATTAAAACTTTTCTCCCTGATATTCATCTCCACTTTTCTTATCGCTTGTGATTCAGCGACGATCGACGGTAACGGAACAAATACCGGTAGTGACAACACAGATAACAACACCGACGGCAACGATTCAGAGAATGACAACGACGCGGCGGTAGCGACTGGTCTTGACGGTGTTACTACATCCATGACCAGCAATGGAACCGTCAACTCAGTGGGACTTATTAAGCTCGAACCAATCGGCGTATCCGCAGACTCAACACGCGGCCTTTTCGGGGAATTTAGCGAGACACTAACAGAGCAGGAAGTCAGAGACTCTTATATGCCACCTGCCGACATCTGTATCGTCACTCTCGCGGCAGATGAAAATGCCACAGAAGCAACCGACGAGTTCTTAATACTTGATCAAACTGCAACTCTGGTAAGCGCAGGTGAATCACTGGTGTTAACCGATGACAACGGTACTTACGCAACACTACAGCAAACTACCGGCCTGTCCGGTCCCGTCTATCAGCCAGAGACAGAACTTAGTCAAAGCGCCGGTGCTAACCTATCAATCAATATTCCGGGTGATCAGTTTGCGGCATTCCCGGGCATTGCCGTACCACCGGTACCTGCATTTCAGGTGGTATCACCTGCCAATGGAGAAAACGTTAGTGTAGATACATTTTTTCAATGGGTACCAAACGATGTACCCGGTTCAGTCATAGAACTTTACACCAGTGGCTTTTCAACTGCTTCCAACGAGGCGATATTCATTAGCTGCGCTCTGGTAGACGACGGACTGTTTGGCTTTCCTGAAGACATACAAGCGCAAATGAGCCCCGGCTACGATGATGACTGGACTTCTCTATTGAGAATCGCCTACAACGTTGCAGCAGATGGTGATGCAATGGTGTTTGTCGCTAACAGCGTACGACCTGAATAAAGAGGTTGATACGGGAAGTTCGTTACGAACTTCCCGGCACATAAATTTCCAGACAGCCACTACGATAATCGCTGTACCTGCTTAGCTTTGCTACTGATAAGCTGCATCCGCGCGGGTAATTGCACTAACGCCAGCGGCCTTGAATACGGTTTAATGCCTCGGCACCAGGATTCAGTTTTTCGTAAGGTATTTCACTCATCGCACCTGGCGCACTACCCAGCGTTACATGCATCTCTGCACTGCCTTCCTCAACATAGAGCAAACCGGTAACAACAGCGCCTTCTGCACGATGCTTTTCTATGTAGGAGATTGCGGCAATTCGGTCTGTTGGATCATAGCTTTTATCAACATGTCGCAACCCTACGCGACTACCGTCATGCATCGTCACCTGACGATATTCTCCAGGCTGCACCTGGGCAATAATTTCCTCATGCGCCCCAACATAATCCGCATAGACCGTCTCAAGCATATGCTCACGTGTATGTGCATAGCTTTTTGTTGATCCCTCATGATCATTAAACGTTACGCACGGTGAAATAACATCTATCAGTGCAAAACCAGAATGACTGATAGCGCTTTTTAATAATGGCACCAGGTTGTCTTTATCACCCGAAAAGCTCCTCCCAACAAACGTACAGCCCAGGGATATCGCCAGTAACACAGGATCAATGGGTGAATAGGCGTTTGCCTCACCCTTTTTTGCCTTGCTGCCTTTATCCGCGCTGGCGGAAAACTGACCTTTTGTAAGACCATAGACACCGTTATTCTCGAGCACATACATCATATTTACGTTACGTCTTATGGCATGAGAAAACTGTCCCATCCCAATGGACAATGAGTCTCCATCACCTGACACGCCAATGTATTGCAGCTCACGGTTAGCCGCATTGGCACCAGTTGCAATAGACGGCATTCGTCCATGAACCGAATTGAATCCGTGCGCACCACCAAGAAAATAAGTCGGGGTCTTGCTCGAGCAACCAATACCGGACACCTTGGCCACACGGTGCGGCTCAACAGAAAGCTCGAAGTAGGCCTGCATAATTGCCGCTGATACAGAGTCATGTCCGCAGCCTGCACATAACGTCGACATGCTGCCTTCATAGTCGCGCAGCGTTAAGCCGATTTCGTTGCGTGGCAGACCGGGGTGGGTAATCTTAGGTTTCGCAATAAAACTCATAGTTGTTTAACCGGCTGCTGCCGCCCCCTGCATCTGCAACTCGGTCTTAATGGCTTCAACGATAAAGTCACTACCAACCGGCATACCATCATATGACAACAACGGCACGAGCTGCGCCGGGTTAATATCGAACTCATTCACGAGAAGTTGCCTGAGCTGCGCATCGCGATTCTGCTCAACTACAAATACCCGCTCATATTTTTGGATAAATTCATCAACCGTTGAATGAAATGGAAAACCCTTAACCCGCATATAGTCGAATGAAACTTTTTCATTCGCCAAACGGTCGCGCGCTTCAACTATGGCACCGTGACAACTGCCTATAGAAAGTACCGCCCAGCTTTTTTCAGCACCTACATCCACACCGTGCTCGACCACCGGCTCGGGCACTATTGTGGCCGCGGTATCAGATTTACGGCGCAATCTGTCAAGCACGTCTTTGTACTCATCGGATTTTTCGGTGTAGCCACCGTAGCGATTGTGACCGGAGCCACGTACGAAGTACGCCCCTTTAGAATCCACACCCGGTAACGTGCGCCATGGTATTGCATCACCATCGACATCGAGATAACGATAGAACTTATCCATATCTTTCAAAGCATCTGCGTCATAGACCTTACCGCGATCAGGCTGATAGCTTTCATCCCATTGAATTTCCGGAATCATCCAGTCGTTCATACCAATATCAAGATCAGACAAAACAATCACCGGCGTTTGTAACCTTTCAGCAAGATCAAAAGCATTGAGCGCCATCTCAAAACACTCTGTCGGATCAGCGGGGAACAACAACACGTGTCTCGTGTCACCATGTGATGCATAAGCGGCAGATGTAATATCACATTGCTGCGTACGAGTTGGCATGCCGGTAGAGGGCCCAACCCTTTGCACATCAAACACTACTGCCGGGATCTCCGCATAGTAGGCAAGACCTAAGAATTCGCTCATTAGAGAGATTCCCGGTCCACTGGTCGAAGTAAACGCTCGTGCGCCATTCCAGTTAGCACCAAGCACCATACCAATTGCGGCAAGCTCATCTTCCGCCTGAATGACGCAGTAGTTGTTTACCTTACTACCCCCTTCGTCTTCTTCGACACGAAGTTGCTTGCAGAAAATACTGTACGCATCAATCAATGACGTTGACGGCGTTATCGGGTACCAGCTGACCACGGTAGCACCAGCATAAACAGACCCGAGGCCTGCTGTGGTATTTCCGTCCACCATCACATAGCCGTCGGTCTTATCCATTCTTTCCAATCGCATATCAAGCGGACAGCTGAAATTCTCAATCGCATAGTCGTAACCCATGCGAATTGCCTGCATATTGGCATCCATTAAATGCGGTTTGGTAGAAAAAGTCTCCTTAAGGAGATTTTCAACCACTTCCATCTCAATACTAAGCAACGCTACCAACGCCCCCACATACGCTACGTTCTTCATTAATACCTTGGCGCGGGCGGAATCAAAAGCTTCATTACACATACCGGACAACGGAATCCCAAGCACTGTTACATCATTGCGCTCCTGCAGATCTTTGCGCGGCCAGGTTGAATCGTATAGCAACACGCCACCCGGTCTTAGCTCTGCCAGATCTGCGGCATAGGTTTCCGCGTTCATTGCCACCATCAAATCTGTGGTACCAGTGCGACAGGTGTATCCATCCTTGGTTACCCGAATCTCATACCAGGTAGGTAGGCCCTGTATATTCGATGGAAAGAAGTTCTTACCCACAACCGGAATACCCATCCGGAAGATTGACTTCATCAACAGGCCGTTTGAACTGGCAGATCCTGTTCCGTTAACATTCGCCAGTTTGATAACAAAATCGTTTACCCGACCTTCAGCTGACATTGACTTCTTCTTCAAGTGTTTTACTTGCGTATGGAATCTTCAGTTGTGATTTACGCATATCCCATGCGCCAGTGGGACATCGTTCCGCACACAAGCCACAATGAATGCAGAGATTTTCATCTTTTACCATTACCTTACCGGTCTGCGGCAGTGCATCAGAGACATACAGCACCTGATCTTTGTTATCCGCCGGGGCACGCAATCGTTGACGCAGATCATCCTCTTCACCATCTTCGGTAATTGTCAGACAGTAAACCGGACAAACGTCCATACATGCATCGCATTCAATACAGAGTTTCTCTGTGAATACAGTTTGTATATCGCAATTTAAACAACGCTCAACTTCTTTTGCTGTCTGTTCCGGATCAAACCCCAGCTCTACTTCAATACGAATATTCTTAAAACGTTCGGTTAGTTCAACATGACGCATCTGTCGTCTTTCTGAATCATCAAAGTCGTTCGAATAACTCCACTCGTGGATACCCATTTTGGTGGATAACAGATTCATACCGCGCGGCGGACGCTCAGAAATATCTTCACCGCTGCAATATTTGTGTATAGATATTGCCGCACGATGGCCATGCTCAACCGCCCAGATAATATTCTTTGGTCCAAAGGCGGAGTCACCACCAAAAAACACGCCCGGCAACTCAACACCGTGAGTGACCTCATTGACATCGGGTGCATCCCACTTATTGAATGACAAGCCGATATCACGTTCTATCCACGGGAATGCGTTGTCCTGTCCGATCGCGAGTATCACATCGTCACAAGGTAAAAATACTTCTTCTATAATTTCAGATGACGCCAATTCACCTTTGTCATCAATTTCATAGTGCATCTTGTCGAAGGTCATACCTTTAAGTACACCGTCTTCAACAACAAAAGATTTGGGTGAATGATTCACCAGAATATTCACATTTTCCTCTTCGGCATCCTCAAGTTCCCAGGCACTCGCCTTGAACCAGCCGCGCGGCTTGCGCGCTACTACTGATACATTTTTGCCACCAAGCCGCAGCGCAGATCGGCAACAGTCCATCGCCGTGTTACCTACGCCGATGATGAGTACATTTTCACCAATGCTATCTCTGTGTTCGAATGCCACAGATTCGAGCCAGTCAATACCAATATGGATCCGATCAGTGTCGTTACGGCCCGGCAGATCCAGATCTTTACCACGCGGCGCACCTGTACCGACAAAGACGGAATCAAAGCCTTCTTCAAGCAATTGTTTCATGCTATCTATTTGGGTGTTAAGTCTCAGATCAACACCACGCTCCACAATCAAATCAATTTCATCGTCCAGCACCTCTGCGGGCAGACGGAAAGATGGAATGTTGGTACGCATCAAGCCACCAGGCTTATCGTGTTGCTCGAATATGGTGATGTCGTAGCCTAATGGCAAAAGATCATTGGCAACGGTCAATGACGCGCAACCCGCACCGACACAAGCGATTCGCTTGTTGTTCGATTTACCCTTCGGGGGGAGTTTATCGCGAATGTCATCAGAGAGATCTGCGGCTACCCGCTTCAATCGGCATATTGCTACCGGCGCCTCATCGAGTCTGCCACGTCGGCACGCAGGCTCACACGGTCTGTCGCATACTCGCCCCAAAACGCCCGGAAACACATTGGACTTTCGATTTTCGAGGTACGCCCCGGTGAAGTCACCTTGAGCGATCTGGCGGATGTAGCGGGGGACATCAGTGTGGGCTGGACAACCCCACTGACAATCGACGACCCGATGAAAGTGATCGGGATCTGAAGAATTGCTGGATTTCATTATAGTTTGTTGCCACTTCCTGACTGTCTGCCAGATTTCGCGCGAAAACCCGGATACCGTGTACGAGGGGTTACAGCAAAACTATAGGTGGCGGGACTGGCAAAGTAAACAGCTATTCGGTCACGAATGCGGCTAAGATAAAAGACGCGACCAGGACCGCGACGCTCGAGCATTAATTGTTACTTCTATGGTTGCTTCTGTGATCACCGGGGCTACTTCGACACCAGAGAATATTCGGTCGGCTTGTACACCCTTGTTGCTCTGGCGATTGCCGCCGCCTTATTGCCTTGTAGCTTTCTCCAGCATTGACTCAAGCCTTCCCACCGACACTTTATCGCTGGTGCCTAGTTCCTGTGCATATATGGAGACACGCAACTCTTCCAGAAGCCACCGGATGTGACTGATTTCTGCATTCGTCCCTGTCTCTTTAATGCGTTCCCACACCGGGATAATTTCCGCACGTCGACGCCGGTCCCGATCAGGCTCACGATCCAGACCATCCAGACGTTTATCTATGGCTTTAAAATAAACCGGCAGTCGACGCAATCTCTCCACCGGTGTCTTGACAACAAAACCCGGATAGACCAGGTGTGCTATCTGGTCTTTAATATCGGCGACCGCCTCAACCCAACTGAGTGATACTGAACCACTCATACGTTTCGATACTTCACGGTATGTTTCAAACGCCTTCGCGAGTTGCTCGCAAATTGTGTTTGCGTGTGTGACCAGATCATTTTTATGTCGATCAAGATTAACCATGAAATCTTCCCGGGTACGAGGATAGGGCCTGTCATTGATTAACGCCATGTCAACGCAAGCATCCACAATGTCATGCTTCAACACATCACTTTTTCCGATAGATGCAAACCTTAAGCACAACACGTCAATACCGGGTAGATTTTTAATCAAATATTTCAACTCTTTTGACAAGCGCTTTTTATACAACAACCGCAGCCCATTGTGCATAGCGCCGTTGGCGGCCTCTTCTGTCGCAAACAGGCGCAGGCTGACCGTACCAGTCTCCTCAACCAATGCGGGATAGCCTTTCATTTGGACACCCTGGGTATTTACCTCTACCCATTCCGGCAGATCACCAAAGTTCCAATCTGTTAATTCAGTACGCTCAAAAGAATTACCTGAATCAGAGGCAAGGCTTTCTTCTATTTGATCAACATATTTAGCCTGAAGGCGTTCAATATCGCGACCCTCGTCTATGGTTTTTCCATCGGCATCAAGAATTTCATAACGCATCAGCAGGTGTACCGGTAACTGCTCTAACTGCCAATCAGTCGCTGCTAAGTGCACACCCGTCATCTTCTGCAACACACGGGATAGCGCATCGAGTAGTGATTGATTGGTGTCCTGCTGCATCATCGACAATGATTGCGCTGCATAGTCAGGCGCCGGTACAAAATTACGCCGTAGAAGCTTTGGCAGCGATTTGATCATTGCAATCACTTTATCCTCCAGCATACCCGGCACCAGCCATTGACACTTTTTGGCTTCGACCCGGTTCAACAAACTCGCCGGTATCACTAATGTCACGCCATCGTCGCCGGCACCAGGTCTGAAGTGATATTTCAGAGGCAGCACCAGACCTGAAAATTCCATTTGATCGGGAAAATCGTTTTGATCAATATCCGGGTCTTCATCTTTGACCAGATATTCTTTACTTAAATACAAACCTCGCGGCGCATCTCTTTCATACGATTCACGCCACTTCTCAAACTGCGGACCCGAGTAGATTCCTTCTGGAATAATTTCATCGTAAAACTGAAACAACTCTTCAGGTTCAATAAGAATATCTTTGCGACGGGTTTTATCCTCCAGTGAAACCACCTCATCAATCAGTTTTAAATTGTGTTTATAAAAACTTGCCTGTGTGTTGTAGTTACCGTCGACCAGCCCTTCACGAATGAATATCTGCCGTGATTCCACCGGATTGATCGGGCCGTAGTTCACACGGCGCTTTTCAATTACCACCAATCCGTACAACGTAGACTTACGCAGCGCGCCGACCTGCGCTCTTTTTCTACCCCAGCCAGCACCCGAATAGCTGTGCTTTAACAGCGACTCACCGGCAGACTCCACCCACATCGGATCAATACCGGCAACACATCTGGCATATAGTCGCGTTGTTTCGCTAATCTCTGCTGCCATAATCCACTTGGGGCCTTTACCGAACAAACCGGACCCCGGAAACAACATTAACTTTCGATTACGAGTACTGTGGTATTCGTTGCGATCTTCCTTGATAGCTATATTGCCAAGCAATCCGCTTAGTAATGCACGGTGAACACTGTCATAACTTGCTTCTTTGGTATTCTCTTTAGCGTTTATAGTTTTTAATGTTTGTTGCAACTGCCTTCTGATGTCACGCCACTCCCGCACTCGCATGTAAGACAAAAACCGCTGCTTACACATTTTACGAAACTGGTTTGAAGACAAACGATCACTTTGTACCCGGCAAAACTCCCACATATTCACAATCGATAGAAAGTCTGACTTTTCATGATTGAACTCCGCATGCAACTCATCTGCTGCCTGCTGCTTGTTCATCGGTCGCTCACGAGGATCCTGCACAGAAAGTGCGCTGACCACTGTCAGCACCTCCGACAAACAGTGCTCTTCTTTAGCTGCCAACACCATCCGGGCAAAGCGTGGATCAACAGGAAAGCGCGCCAGTTGCCGTCCCGTTTTGGTGAGTTTCTTTTTGTGATCTACCGCACCTAGTTCGAGTAACAACCGGTAGCCATCGTTGATAAGGCGTGCATCCGGTGCCTGCACAAATGGAAAGTCCTCGACCCGACCCAGCTTTGAAACTTCCATCTGCAAAATAACCGAGGCGAGGTTGGTTCTTAAAATTTCAGGTTCTGTAAACTCAGGCCGTTGATCAAAATCATCTTCCGCATATAGCCTGATGCATACCCCCGGAGCTTCACGACCACAACGACCTTTGCGCTGATTTGCCGATGCCTGAGAGACCTTTTCAATCGGCAGACGTTGTACCTTGCTGCGCACACTGTAACGGGAAACCCGCGCCATACCGGTATCCACCACAAAGCGTATACCAGGCACCGTTAACGAAGTTTCAGCTACATTGGTGGCGAGCACGATTCGCCTGCCACTATGCGATTGAAAGATCTTTGCCTGCTCGGCTGCAGACAACCTTGCCAGCAACGGAATAACTTCAACACCACGCAGCAGACGACTGCCACTACTTGCCTTAGTTACATGATCCGCAGCCTCTCTGATATCTCTTTCACCGGGAAGAAACACCAGTATGTCGCCCGATCCGGTAGATGCCAGCTCATCGCAGGCATCAAATATCGCCTGCGGTTGATCGCGCTCGTCTTCTTCGTTTTCTCCCCAGGGGCGATAACGCACTTCAACCGGGTAACTGCGTCCCTGCGCAAGAACAATCGGCGCATCATTAAAGTGTTTTGAGAAAGTATCGGGATCAATTGTGGCAGAGGTAATAATGACTCTTAAATCACGGCGCTTTTGCAATAAGCGTTTCAAGTAGCCGAGAATAAAATCAATATTCAGTGATCTTTCATGTGCTTCATCGATGATGAGCGTGTCATACTGGTTTAACCACGGATCAGACTGAATCTCGGCCAGCAGAATTCCATCTGTCATCAATTTGATGTAACTCGATGAAGACACCTGATCACTAAAGCGAACTTTAAATCCAACAGTACTACCGACTTCAGATTTCAACTCGGATGCTATCCGGCTGGAGACGCTACGCGCAGCAAGACGGCGCGGTTGGGTATGACCGATTAAACCATTAACTCCACGGCCGGCTTCAAGACACATCTTGGGAATCTGTGTTGTTTTACCAGAACCGGTTTCACCACAGATAATGGTTACAGGATGCTTGCGAATGGACTCAATGATCGCATCACGGTGCTGAACTATCGGCAACTCTGCAGGATAGTCCGGCTGCGGTAATACGGAGAGCCTCGTCGCTCTTCTGGATGCAGATTCTTTAATAGCCTGCCGGAGCTTATTCAAAGCGTCGGTATCAACCGTAGCTTTGCCTGCAGCAGTATCAGAGAGTCGCTTTAAACGATTCCGCAGACGGTGCTGGTCACACTCCATACACGTTTTAATCTCACGACGAAGTGCGACTACATCAATGGCTTTGTCACTCATGATAGCCAGTCGGTGTGAGCGGTATTGTCATTAGCCGGCGATAGCCAGCCAACTTAGCTGCTACCCTTTTTGAACCTTCACTACAAGGTAACTGACACCGCTGCGGCCAAGGCGGTTCTGGGCAGAGTAAAGACTGTCTGAATCATAAAAAGGCCCAAGCCGAACGCGATGCCACCGTTTACCTTCGATAGCAACTTTATTGATGAAAGCATCCATACCCGATTGCACCAGCTTGCGTTGCAGTCGATTCGCATCATCGGCACTTGCAAACGCCCCGGCTTGCAGATAATAAAAAGTGGAAGCTGTATCACGCCTGACAACAGTTTCTCCAGTACCGTTGTTAGCACTGGCAGAGCCCGGGGCTCTCGGGACTGTACTCGCAGCGGCTCCGGTAGCGCTTATCGTCGCACCACTGGCAGCAGCAATTTCAACGGGTGCAACGTCAGTACCGACAGTCAGCTCATCGGCGATCTGAACTGCACCGGGTCTCTCATTGACACCCGCGCCATACTTACCTTCACTATTACTACGAACCGTAAACGATGGCATTTCATTCGCTTCAGCGTTTGGTACCAGGCTATCACTGTCAGACAGGCTATCGTAAAAAACAAACTGATCTGCATCAGCGCCATCTATTTGTTCAATTCCGCGTTCGGTTTCTACCAGCGTATAGTGATCATTGGGAAGGCGCGACAGGAACAGAATAAAGCCAAAGATAAAGCCGACCATGACGCCTATAGTAAGCACCATCCACCACTGCCCGATGCCCTGCTGGGAACCGCGGCTCTTAGCACCGCTGAGCTTCGATACCCCGCTCTGCGACAGATGCGGCGATAATTTCGGTAATTGTCGATAGATCATGTGATTCTATTCATTAAAGTACAGTACGGCCGCGCTCGGTGTTGACGCATTTTCCTAACAGTAAACAGCAACAAACTTGGCAGTAAACAACAAGAAACCGGACTATTACGTTAACTTTAGCCCTAACTACGGGCTACGCCAGGTTTTTACAGCAAGCCGCAGACCGGTTTGTTCGCGCCGGCAACGGATTTCGGGCACTTCCGCCTCCTTTCCAAGCCGATACAATATCCGTATCTGCGTTCACTTTCAATTGTTTTATCAATCGCTTACTGGCACTTCCTATTCTAACGCTTTAGGTTCTGAAGGAAAAGTCAGCAGATAAAATCCCTAAAGAGAATTGGACATGACTGGTGCCAAACTGCTCAAAACACTAGATATAGATACTAGCGGTAACCGACTTACAACATATCGTAGGGGTCAACATCTAAAGACCAACGCACCTTTCGCGCCGAAGGATGCATTTCCAGTGTCGGGCGAAGCCACGCAAGCACCGTGTGCAACGGTTTTCTGTCTTTCGACAAGATCAACAGTTGTGACCGATAGCGACCAGCAAGACGCTCCATTGGTGCGTGTGCGGGCCCCAAGACTGACAGTTGTGATTTGATTTCTGCGAGATCTGAATTTTGCGCAAGCTGTGAGCCGATGAGATTCTTGATCTCACCAAGAAACTTACTCGCCGCCGCTTTCTCTGCAGACTCAGCGCGTAACAACGCAATGTAAACATAAGGCGGCCATGCCGTCAGCTCACGCTCTGCGAGTAAATGCTTTGCAAATTCACTATATCCGTCAGACAGCAGCAGTTGTAAAAGCTCATGTTCGGGGTTGCGGGACTGCACCAGAACCGTACCTGGTTTTTCCGCGCGTCCGGCTCTGCCGGCAACTTGTAATATCAGCTGACCCATCTGTTCTACTGAGCGAAAGTCTGCACCGAACAGTCCTCTGTCGGCATCCAATATTCCCACCAGCGTCACGAGTGGAAAATTGTGCCCTTTAGCAAGCATTTGCGTACCAACTAAAATCTGCGCCTCTCCGTTAGCCGCCATTGCCAGGTGCTTTTGCAATTCACCTTTACGTCGTGTGCTGTCACGATCAATGCGCAACACTTTATTATCAGGAAACTTTTCACTTAAGTATTCATCAATACGCTCAGTGCCCATACCCACATTAATCAGGGTACTTGCTTCACAGGATCCACACTGCAAAGGAATAGCACGCTCGGCTCCACAATGATGACAACGCAGCCTGCCGGAGTTGGCATGAACAGTCATGTGCGCATCACATTGACTACAGTCTTCGATACTGGTGCAGGTTTCACACATCAATACCGGTGCATAACCACGCCGATTGATAAAAACCATTACCTGTTCGCCGCGTTCAAGCACTTGTTTCATCTGTAGCAAAAGTCTGTTAGACAAACCCTGTTCAACATCCCCACCACGGCTATCAATAAGTGCCATCTTCGGTAACACCGCACCCGCAGCACGAGAGCGCAGATAAAGTGTATCGATAAGTCCCTTTGAGGCATTATGAAGTGACTCCAGCGAGGGAGTTGCAGAGCCTAGTACCACTGGAACAGCAGCCTTTCTGGCACGCATCATCGCAAGATCACGAGCCTGATAACGGAAACCATCCTGCTGCTTTAAAGATCCATCGTGTTCTTCATCTACAACTATAAACTCGAGCCTGGGCATAGGTGTAAAAACAGCTGAGCGTGTACCGATTAACACTTGTGCGCTACCATCTGCTGCCGCGTGCCACGCGAGCATTCGCTCGGTATCATTAAGCCCTGAGTGCAATACCTCAACCTGACAGGCAAGCGCATTTCTGAATCGTGAGACAAGTTGCGGGGTGAGCCCTATCTCGGGCAACAATACCAATACCTGCCCTCCTGACTTTACAACCGTTCTAGCAACATCGAGATACACTTCTGTTTTACCACTGCCAGTTATCCCGTCAATCAAAGCGCAGTAATACTTATCAATGTTGGCGTGTATTTTTTCACTCGCAAGACGCTGCTCTTCATTCAATGTAATAGAAACAGGCGCTCTGCCGGGCCGATAATCTGCAACGATCTTCTCTACCAGGCCTTTCTTTATAAGCGGCTTTATCGTTGTAGACCACCGGTTATCAAATAATCTGCACTCGGCCGCACTTACTGCACCAACACTCTGTTGTATAAACCTTAGTAGCGCTGTTTGCGCCGGTGCGCGTTTTACCTCAGCGGTTTCCTTCCCGGCGTCGGTTACTACATATGCACCCGGTCGTTGGACTTCATTGCTTGAACCTTTGCGCAACTGTACCGGCAGTGCAGTGGCAAATGCCTCACCTACAGGGTGGTGATAATAGGAAGCCGCCCAGGTAATCAGCTCAACGATGTCTGCTGGCAACACGGGAACCGGGTCGAGTAATTCAGTTACGGCTTTCAGTTTCGACTTAACAAGGGTCGTGTTGCCAGTGCCGGTAACCACACCGATGCGAGTCGACCTGCCGAACGGGACTACAACCCGGCAACCAGGATGATAGTTTTTCAGTTCTCCGCGCGGGAGGTAATCAAAAGTCCTCGACAATGGCACCGCCACGGCGACCTTCACTATCTTCACTCCGTCACTATACGGTGTTTCTGGTGATAGGCCGTCGAGATTGGCTTGCATTGAGCGAACTTTGCCTGTGGATAACTCTGTGGAAAAAAAAGTAGTGTCTGGCCACGTTGGGTGGCCGACGCCATGATACTAGATTTACGATTATCCAATCGCCGCGAAATAAATTTCTTAAATACAGTGACTTAGCAACTTCACTCATTACACTATTGATTTGTTTCTAAAACTCCTATAAGCAAATCCGCACAACCATTCCGGTGTGAATAAGTCGATCCCCTGGTCCGAGCAAGTGATATAAAAGTGCAACACTTTTGCTGTTGTGTGAAAACAACGTTTTATTTGAATTCCACCAGTATTATTCAGGTTCTAACAGGTAAATCACGCCGCACCTCACCTGGTGCCTGACGAACTGTAAGTGTGAAGTGCGTCAAATTATCGGCTAACCGTTAGACCGACCAATTTTTATTAAGCTGACTTGTTTTTTTTTATGCATAGCACTCGCTGAACTCTATAAACGGGTCGAAAATTCGACATTGCAGTAAACTGTCGCCCATCAAAGAACCACGCTCGAGAACACAATGAAATATCTGGGAGATTCGGACTATCAGCACGGTAGTCCCTCACGACTCGGAGTACTGCTGGTCAATCTTGGCACACCAGACTCTACGCAAGTAAAGGATGTACGACGTTATCTCAAACAATTCCTAAGCGATCCGCGCATCGTTGAAGTACCAAGAGTTCTGTGGTGGCTAATTCTTAATGGCGTGATTTTAAGAATTCGGCCAGCTAAAACCGCTGAGGCCTACAAGTCCGTCTGGGATGAAAAAGACGGGTCACCGCTGATGAGCATCAGCCGTAAACAGGCCGTTGCTTTGGCTGCAACACTTAACGCTGAAACATCCCCGGAAGGCATAAACGCAGAAGTTGAACTCGCCATGCGATATGGCAACCCGTCAGTCGCCGATGCATTAACACGATTACGTAAAAAAAATGTCAGAAGACTGGTGGTACTGCCAATGTACCCGCAGTACTCAGGCTCCACCGTCGCCTCCGTCTTTGATGAAGTAACCGCGCAACTCAGCAAGCTCAGGTGGATACCGGAATGCCGGTTTATTAACCAGTACTTTGATGATGCAGGCTACATTGATGCACTGGCAAAGTCGGTGGAAGCTCACTGGCAGCAGCACGGCAAACCACAACAGTTGATTCTCTCGTATCACGGCATACCAGAACGCTATCGCACCAAGGGTGACCCGTATTTTTGCCAATGTCAGGCAACTTCAAGATTGCTGGCAGACCGGCTGCAATTGTCAGAAGACCAGTTCCAGGTGGTATTTCAATCCCGCTTTGGCAAAGAACCATGGCTGCAACCCTATTGTGATGAAACGCTTAAAGCACTGCCATCCAAAGGTATTAAGCATATTCATGTTATTTGTCCGGGTTTTTCCGCAGACTGCCTCGAGACCATCGAAGAAATCGATGAAGAAAATAGAGAGTACTTTATCGAAGCCGGTGGCGAGCAGTTCAGCTACATACCTGCACTCAATGATCAGGCTATGCATATCGATATGATCAGCAAGCTTATAGAACGCCACTGCCAGGGTTGGCCTGAAGCTAATCGTGAAGACATCAATAACGAAGTAGTACTGGCAGCGTCCAGAGAAAGGGCATTGGCACTTGGTGCGACTGCTTAAGGTTTACGAAAATGCAAAACTGAAGGCACCCTCCCGCTGTCGTGAATGCAGGCGCCTACGGTTGTGAGGAGGATGTCGCTCAATAATGAGTCTGACCAAAAATTAAATCAATCGTGCTTTCAGCTTCCAGCAGATGCCACCCGCTTTTTCCACTTGAACACACGGAAAACAAACAACGGATTACCAACGATATAGCGACGCCATAGTCGCCCGGGCTCCAGGTACAACCGATACATCCACTCGAGACCGTTATTTCTCATCCATAACGGTGCACGCTTTTTATCGCCAGAGTAAAAATCAAACAATCCACCAACGCCGACAATTAGATTACTGTCGATCTTGCCCTGATATTGATGAATCCACTTTTCCTGCACCGGAGCGCCGAATGCAACCAACACGACATTAGATTCTGCTGCATTGATTTCATCAATTACCGAATCAGACTCGGTGTCATGGTCAAAGTAGCCATGGTGTTCCCCTGCCACTTGTATACCCGGGTAGGTTTCTTCAAGCTTGAGCTTCATCCGCTGCGTGACTCCGGGTGCGGCACCCAGTAAATAGAATCGGTAACCTTTTTGCGCAGCAATCTCCCAGAGCTGCGGTATCAAGTCGGTACCATTCAGATTAGCAACCAGCTGCTTACCAATCACCCGACACGCGATTTCAATTCCAGCACCGTCAGGCAACACAATTTTCTGCGACTGCAAAATTGCCCGATATTCTTCATCTTTACAGCTTATGTTAAGACAGTCTGCATTGATGAACGATACGGATTCTTTTTCGCCCCGATCAATTACCTGCTGCAACAGGCTCAGCGCTTCTTCTCTGGAGATACTCAGGAAGTCGATATCGAGCACATTGAACTTATTAGTGCTATCCATCGTATCGAACGGTACTTTTTCTAAAATTTCCAGACTCACATCGGTACCCTTTGGCACGTGCCAACAAACAATCCGAATAACGCAATGCTATTGTAATTTCCGAACTCTTCACCGGTGATCAGCTGCCACTAACTGTTTTGTTGATGCAGGCGCTAACAGACCGATTCGCCTGCAAGCCCATCGAGTTGCACATAATACAGCGCGTCAATATTGGGCTTCCGGTGCATGAAAATTCATTCACGTAAAACATTATTAACTCTGTATTTTCCTGTTACCCGTAAGAGCTTGCGTGTTTTCAGCCGGGATTTGCCAACCATTGACGTTCGAAAACCCCTTCGGGATGCCATGCCTCCAGTCATACTACCGAGATAGACACCGCGACTTCCTATCGTAACTCATTCGTAAACCACCCTCCATTGCAACGACGACAACCGGACCGTAACACCCCCGCAAATCGAGCAGCCAAAGTGTCCGCTGATCTGTTATGTTCACTGTGTCACAACGAAAATGGCGCGCCGCGCAAAATCAGACGATGAGATACTCTGCCGATAGCCTTACCAGACTGGCCACCACAATTCTGACTGGATTCGGCTGTGACGAAACCGAGCAAAATATTGTTGCCGAACACCTGGTGAAGGCAAATCTTTCCGGCCACGACTCTCATGGCATCGGCATGTTGCCGGTTTACGGAAAACAGGTAGCCGATGGAAATCTGGTCCCTAATCAAACACCTGAAGTTATACTAAACAAAGGCGCTGTGACTGTGGTAGACGCCAAACGGGGTTTTGGTCACCGAATGGCTTTGCTCGCGCTTGATGAAGCGATTAAATCGTGTCGGGACAACAAAGTTGCAGTCCTTGGCTTGCGCAACGCCGGCCACGTATCCAGAGCCGGGCATTACTCGGAATATTGCGCGCAACAAGGCTTAATTTCACTTCACTTTGTCAATGTCTGGGGCCACGCCCCGTTGGTTGCGGCACATGGCAGCAGCCAGCCGTCATTCTCCACTAACCCTATAAGTATAGGGATTCCCGTGAATGGTAACGCCCAACCAATGCTTGACCTTGCCACCAGCACAGTGGCTTTTGGCAAAGTGCGAGTTGCACATAATCGTGGTAATAAAATTCCACTGGGCTGGGTTATCGACGACGCCGGCACACCTACTGATGATCCATCGCCGATCTGGTTAAACCGGTCTGGTGCGCTGACACCATTCGGTCAGCACAAAGGTTCCGGTCTCGCGATTTTTGTCGAACTACTCGCCGGTGCGATAGCCGGTAAAGAAACGGTTGCCACTGGAAATCACATCCCGAATGGCGTGTTTAACAATGTGTTTTCCATTTTAATCGACCCGCTGGCCTTTGACACTCAGGAACAGATTGAAGAACGGGTCATGGAGTTTTATCAGTCGATTAAATCCAGCAAGCCGGTACAGGATCAGGATACTGTACTGATGCCCGGCGAGCCGGAATTGCGTAATCGACTCGATAGAGAAAAAAACGGCATAGATGTTGACGATGAAACAATCGGGCAGCTCGTATCTATTGGAGAAGAGTTCGGCCTGGATGCCGATAGCCTGAAAAAGATCTTAGCGAAATAGAACAGCGTAAAAAAACAATATCATAGCGACAACAGCATGCCTCATAACTCACACGCAACGGTTTTTTGGCAATTCGCTATTTCAGCTCGGTAAGCAAGCATGCTTACCTCACCTTTTTGTAGGATAATTGCTCGCTCGATTCGTCGCAGCACCACTGGCGCTGCATCATTCCACCCGTTTTGTTTAACGCGTCCCCGGACCTTTCATCGTTTGACCACTGATACCACAATAAAAACAAACGGCGTGACAGCATGACTACCATGCTGGTGGCATCGAGCGGGGGCCATTTTACGCAACTCGCCGAGCTGTGGCCGCGTATCGAAGGCGTTGGTAAAGATTGCATCTGGGTAACTTTTGACTCACCGCAAACCCGGTCCATGTTGAAGGATCAGCGGGTAGAGTATGTGCCGTACATCAAGCCGCGCGGACTCTCTTCGGTGCTTCGCAATGTACCGCAGGCATTCAAACTCATTAGAAAGTACAACGTAAACTCGGTAATCAGCACCGGCTCTGCAATCGCGCTTGCCTATCTACCCTACAGCGCCATTCGCGGAATACCCACTCACTACATCGAGTCAGCTACCCGGGTAGAAGGGCCTTCCGTCACCGGTAAAGCATTAAGCCGGGTACCGGGCATCAAGTTCTATAACCAACATGAAGCCTGGGCTAATGAACAATGGAAATTCCTCGGTTCTGTGTTTGATGGTTTTGAATCCGTACCGCTAACGCAGAAGCCAGCGGGTATCCGCCGCGCGGTGGTGTCTGTCGGCACGATGGAAGATTATAGCTTTCGCGATTTCTTCGTTCGCCTCGCAGACTACCTCTCAGATGCAGAATCCGTACTCTGGCAGACCGGCTCTACCGACGTCAGCGATTTAAATATTGATGGCAAAGAAGTTGTGCCAGCCCATGAACTTGAGCAAGCCATGCAAGAGGCTGACGTAGTTATCGCACACGCAGGCACCGGAACAGCACTCACATCCCTACGTATGGGGAAACGTCCGATCCTGGTGCCAAGAGACAGCTCGAATGGCCAGCACATAGACGATCATCAGTTCCAGACTGCAGCGCTCCTGGATAATATGGGCCTGGCATTAAGCCGCAAGGTTGAAGACCTGACCAAAGCGGACCTGTTGGAAGCGGCCGGTTTCAAGGTAGTTCGCAGTGGTACGCCAAGAATATTGCAGTTGTCGTAGGACTTTGCGACAAATTCCCCGACGACGGCTATAGTCACCCTATCAATCGTCACGAAATTCTCTAGTTACTTAAATTCCCTACGCCATAGCAGGCGGCAACGACCAGGTGCACGATTTGCATCGGTGTATGAACGATCGACTAAACCGTCGGTCACAAGTTCTCAACCCGCTGAACCAGGTTCATTTCAGAAGCAACACCAAATAAGAATGAAGACGTATTATAAAAAAAGTACGCAGACCGTTGCTCAATTACACAGACTGGCTCATACAGCCCTGCTTTGTGTCAGCATACTCGGACTTGTGATTTTTTCACCGTTTGCATCCGCCGCAGTAAAACCTACAGCCTACACAGAGTTTGTTAAGGCGTTAAATCTTATCAGTCAGACTCAACTGACCATGTTTACCGATGAACCACCTCCATTAAATGACGAAATCCTCAAAGACTATCATTCCAGAATCACAATAATTGAAAAGACACTCGACGACAATTCCGCCGACTATCAATCAGTTGTCAATGCAAAACGTATAGACCTCATGCGTGAAGTTTTGTCAGAAACTCTTGATCTCTATAATGATCAGTATGCCAACTACATTACCCCCGATGCTTTAAAAAAATATAACTCCCGACGCAGCGGTAATTTTGTTGGCGTTGGACTAAAGTTCAGAACCATAAAAAACGATTACCCGCTTGCCATAGGGGTGCTTATCGGTGGACCAATGGATGGCGCAGACATACAGCCGGGCGACAAACTCATAAGCGTTAACGATAAGCCGCTAAAAGGTTTGCGCGCAAGTGAAATTGGCAGTGTGCTCAAGGGCCCCGCAGACTCGACCGCAGTCATCACAGTAATGCGTGATGACACTAAACATCAAATTGAGATTACACGTGCACCTGTAGAACTACACTACGCAGACGCTGAATTACTGGATCAAAATATCGGCTATATAAAGATCAGTCGCTTTGGCAGCAAAACACATACCCGCACAGAAAAATTGCTCAAAGGTCTACTTGAGCAGGGTGCGACAAGTTTCATACTCGACTTACGCGATAACCCGGGTGGTTCAACCCGCGCTGCCAGAGCGATAGTCTCAATGTTCAGCCCGGAGCAGGAGGTCTATTGTGAAAGAAACAAATCCGGTAAAACAACACTGTTACCGCGCCATGGCGAACATCTGACTGATCTGCCTCTGGCAGTACTTATCAATGGGGACAGCATGTCCTCATCGGAAATTGTGGCCGGCGCGATTCAATCTTTTGGCCGCGGTATCATAATTGGCAGCCCGTCTTTCGGAAAGGGTCTGGTACAAAAAGTATTTAATTTGGCCGCACCACTTGGCGGCGCGATCAGAACCACGATCGCCATGTTCGGCAGACCTGACCATCAGTTAATTCACGCCACCGGGATCGTCCCGGATGTATACGTACAAAGTGATAGCGACTTTATGTATCGCCGGGTCGGCTCGCTGAATATAAACGCAGACGCAGGAGCATTTCAGCGAATGCTGCTGGAGAAGGATGTCAGAAAGAAATATCCCGATAGAGCTGCTGAGTATATTGCTGCAAAAGACTTGCAATTAGAAACCGCGATCAACAGACTTCAACAACTGGCAAACCACGCGCAATAGAGACCGGACCATTGGTCAGCAAAGATAACAAACAGAATCAATCTCCCGATCCAGTATCAGCGCAGAGCTCCGGGCAGACTATTTCAGACGAGATCTCGCAGGAGATCAACCAACAGACAGGTGTCATTGACTGGCAGGAACTGGTTAAGCACTTCGCCCGCGGTGTTGTGGTACGGGTTGATGCAGAGCTTGACCTGGTAGATGTCGCTCACAGCATGTCAATTGATGATAAAACCTGCATGCAAAACTGGCTTGATAAAGGTACTGTTCGTCGTGCCAGTGATGATGATGCACGCCAGTGGACAAAAGACAATCCGCAATTCTGGTGTGTGGTTGTGGCACCCTGGGTTCTGGTGCAAACCAAAGGCTCCGAAAAAGACATTCACTAGTAATGATCGGAAAATTCGGCTGCCCTTTATTTCTTGGTGTGCTTACAACACAATAACTCAAACGTGAAGATCACCCGGGACTATGGCTGAAAAAAAACGCTGCACATGGTGCGAGAGCAATGAGCTCGACAGAATCTACCACGACAACGAGTGGGGGGTACCTGTCTATGACGATCAAAAGCTGTTTGAAATGCTAATACTCGAAGGCGCTCAGGCCGGTGTCAGCTGGCATGTGGTGCTGCAAAAACGCGAACATTACAAAAAGGTGTTCGTAGACTTCGATATCGACAAACTTGCACGATTCACCGACAAACGTCTTGAAAAAGCGCTCACCGATCCAGGCCTGATTCGTAACCGCTTAAAAATATTTTCTGTCAGAAGCAATGCAATTGCCTGTAAAGCTGTGCAAAAGGAGTTTGGCTCTTTTGCAAGCTACATCTGGAGCTTTGTCGATGGCAAACCAATCCAGAATAAGCACAAAAATATCAAGCAGGTACCGGCTAAAACTGCTATCAGCAATAAAATGAGCCGCGACTTAAAGAAGCGCGGTTTTAAATTTATTGGCGAGACAATCTGCTACGCGTATATGCAGGGAGTTGGTATGGTAAATGATCACACCGAAGACTGCTTCCGCTACCCGGAAGTTAAAAAGATAAAACCAAAGAAATGGTAGAATAAAGAAATCATTTATCGAGATTTAATAAACCAACTACGTTTGCACTCTTGATGAAGTAAATAGTCTACTTAAAAAATACAGCGCAATTAACGAAATCAAAAACTCCGCTGTACCTGTTACCTCATAAAACCAGAGATTTTTATCCTCCGGTGGAAATAAAGACCTGATATCTGTACCTTCACCTTCGAGCCGCAAGTGCGCCAGTATTTTCATGAGGTGATCCCATCCCCCATGATAAATACCGGGCAATATCACGGCCAGCAAAGCAATACTCATGAAAACCCAGAGCAATACCTTACGGCGATAGACCACAAATCCGTAGGCGGAAAGAAGGGCAACGGGAATCAACACGACGCCTGTCCACACCGCATGCATTGCGGTGCTATGCCCGAGACTCTTCGCCGCATGCAAGTGATGCACAGTATCTGTTATGCCTAACAACAAATAGGAATATAGAGAACTTTGCAGCCACGGATACTCTCTAAATTTCCCCATCAATCATCCTTTATTTAGTTAGGCAACGTTATCTAACAGTGCTATTACACAGAGGTCTAACCGGGCTTTGCCATGAATGCGAACGGAATAGCGAAGGGACCAAACAGTGCACCCATAACACCCCAGAAAACAGGCCTCGCACCTCTTGATTTGGCAATGCGATGACAGAGAAAAATACTCAGTATGTTTAACACGATCAGTGCGTATACAACAATCATTGATTAGTACCTTGTTTTCCGATCTACACGAATGGTTACACAATTATAGAGCAACGCATCAAAATATTACGCGGCATTTACCACTTACACAGTCTTTAATAACCTTCGGATGCATGGGCATGATGTTCTCGGGAAGCTCAGATACAGGAAACCACTCTACAGTAAGACTGTCCCGTATATTCGCCCTGGTCTGGCCACAGACTACCGTGCACGCAAACACCGCCGCGAATACATGCGATCGGTTTCCATTGTGGTACTCAAAGATCCAATGATCATCTTCTGTTACTGGTCAATTTCCACTTGAATGGTATATGTGTACTCATCATCCACGGTATCGCTTCCACTGCCATCACAGTTAGTACGCATGGCCTCAGGGTCCACTGATATAACACTGGGGTAGCCAAACGGGGAGTCATACTGCACTTTGAGCACATCAACCGAAACATTCAATTCACGGACAAAATCGAATATTGCATCAACACTGTTAAATCGAGCATCACTATTGGGCAGGAAAAAAGTCTCTGAACCGCTGCTGCCAGTACTTCTTACCTCCGTAACTATGTTATTAGACAAGGTAATTACTTGTCCGGTGCATATTTGACCACAAGACAGATAACTAATTGTGTAATTTTTATAGTCAAGTGCACTCCACTGTTCTGATCTTTCTACCAGTTGATTCAGCCCCGCCCTCTCTCGACCATCATCACAAAAAACATCACAACCGGTACAGGCAAGGATAATCACTACGTAAATTATATGTCTCATATGTTCATTAATATCTCGACACACAGTTCCTTTCCGAGTGTAAGGGTCTAGCCTGAATTATTCGTGTTGATGTGAGACTACTGATTATCCTTGCCCACGACTCCCAAATGCGTGTATGAAAACCCTTTACTGTATTTAAGGCCGTACCCCAGCATACGATCGAAACCGATATGGGCCAGCCAAACAACACCGACAAGCTTTAAAACCTCTATATCCGATATGAAATACGCAAAGCACATCAGGATCGGAGAAATATACGAATGTGCTATATTATATGCGATCGCTCCAGTCTTAGAATTAATCAGATAGGCAAAAAAAGCAAGAACCGGACAGAAAAACAGCATTGCAAATAAAAGCCAGCTAAACCCAAAAATTTGGTAGAGATACAAACACAACAGCAGTACTGCAACCCCTTCTATCCGCAATACCGACTTTACCCACCCCTCTGCCGCACCCATTGAATTAGCCTCCGCAGTTTGCGTGTTATATACCTAAACAGATCTCTTTCTACTGACTGGAGCCGACAACCTGCTGATTGATAATCAGCTCCAGAGCGGCTAAATCATTTTCCAAAACCCTATCCAGACTGAATATACAGTGGAGATCAACAATCTGCTCAGACAAAAATACACAAACAGCTACGAGCGATCCTTCAATTTTCTGAGCATCCAGTGGCGGATAAGCGTCCTGCAATACAGCCTGCAATCGAGCGCTGATTCGCTGCTCTATTTTAAGGTCTGCTGCATCCTTTGGCTCAAATTGATTAATCCAATCTTCTATCTGCACAATGTAGCCGCGCACCCGTTCCAAAAGTGACTGGGCGTAATACAATTCTCCACGACGTGATCTGCGAAGTGATTCATGAGCGCAGGCAAGCGCTTTGCTCGTAACCTGACTAATTGCCCGGCTTGATGGTTTTTCGAATTCAATGGTGGTACAACGCGCCAGCAAACGCTTCAGTGCATCATCGTGATCAAGAAGTATGGCAGAGGGGAGGTTTAACCATGCCGATGGTTTTACCTCATCTATGTTCCAGTAAAACACATCAATCTTTACGAATGGCCTGAAATGGGATACGCATACTTCAGTCCCATCCATCCACTCGTTAAAAAGGAGATCTCCCCATTCAAGCGAAGTTTCGAGACGCTTTTCTACAAAATCCGCGAGCGACTTAGGAGTAGTAAAGACACGAAGATCAATATCTGAATAAGCATCAGCGGAACCGTTGGGAATCGAGCCCACCAGGAGCACTCCTACCACACCAGACTGTCGCGAAAAGAATTCCACAACTCTATCGAGGAGCTCCTCTCGCGCGCTCTGGATTTGCTCTAGCGAAATTTCCTGTTTTTTCATTTTCAGTACAGCACTGCGGCGGTTTTTTATAGAGTAATTGGTATGTCAGAATATTTTGAAGCTCGCCACGAACGGGAGATGATCTGAAACTTCGTCCTTAAACTTTTCCCTGCCCATATCCATAGTCCAATGCATTGGGAACAAACGCAAACTACCTCTTACGTAGTCGGTAGAAAACGTTCGCGATACGGCAAAACCATCCAGAAGGTTTGCTCGTCCTTTTTCAAGGATATGTGAAAAGCGGTCTTGAAGGTCCCAACAAGACACGAAATCCATTACATCATCGCCGCCCAGATGATGAAAATTGCTCACATCCTGTCCCGGAATCATATTAAAGTCCCCCATTAACAGTATAGTTCTTTGCGTTTGCCCAGGTGTTGATCGGATCTCATTAATTTTCTCACTTACAACTTTGCATTGGCTATCACGGGTTCTTTGTTCCGGAGCGTCTCGACCAGATTTAAAATGAACACCAATGATTTTCGCTTTGAATTTTTCACATTCAACATCAGCGCACAACGCCTGACGCCCTCCACCATCATCACCCTCCGAACCGGCTAAAAGTTCAAGGTTACTCACCTGAACCCCTTGTTTGTGCAGAAATCCGATATGCAGATTTCCGTTGGGTTGTTCAACAATCTTACTAGAATAATCTACGCCAAATTCACCCAACTCTGTCCTTAGCCAGTCTATGTGCTCAATCGGGCTTACCTCTACTAGCGTCACCAGCTCTGCGTCGAGCAACGCAAGGCCTTCGGCTTGCTTTTTTATTCGTTCACTGGCCTCCGGAATACCTGCTGACGGATTACGCGGATTAAAACCGGCAAGATTCCATACCGCTACTCTGATCAATGCGTGCGGAAATTCATTCATAGTCTCTGTCCTTGTTAACTATTACTTGTTTACATCATGATAACTACTTCTTAGGCTTTCCGGCACCTCAAAGCATTCGAATATTATTTGTATTGGTTAGAATTGCTTTTCCTGACTAATTCTTCAGACTACAGAGTCTTGCAACAAGACGGAAACGATATGAGCGAAATCTGGACTTTAGTAATTGTGGCCATCGTCATCATACTCGGTGGTTATTGGTTGGGCTATAGAAGTGGAAAACATCGAGCGTTAGAGGAGAACAGAAAAGACAAACCGTCAGATAAGGAGTAGTAATCACACAAGTATGGTAGTTAACCGAGAAACGGAATGAGTTATTTCGTACGTTTGCACACTACTCAGATTGACTAAGGGATTTCAATACCACATACATTGCGTGCTCAGGTTCACCAACCCACCACACAAGATAACCTGCGCAATCCTGTCCTTAAGACTTTCCTTGAACTAAACCTGGAACCGCCATGCGGGCAGTACCATAGAGATAATTTGCCAAGGGCACAGTGCCGAAAAACTGATATACGCTCAATTCATCTTCGCATTTTTCAATTGTGTACTGTGAGTTAGTAGTGTGTGGGTTGTCGACCGACTCACAAACATAACCGGCCGTCGTTCTGAATAACCGCATCGTGCATCGCACAGTGTCATCGTGGTTCAATGCTGCAACACTTGCCAGACAATCACCGACTACATTGATTTTTGAACCATCTTTACCGGTTAATTCATAATTTTTCATACTGAATCCAAGTGTAAAAACTAGAAGTCATACGACAACTTTTCCATATCGCACTACACTACTAAAAACTCCGTAGCTTACTAATGATTTTTGTAGATCTGCCGGCCAACATGCGGCCACGGCTATAGAAACGCTGGAGCCACAATATCGCCTGCTGGCTTAAAACCAAATACCAGCCCGTAAAACCCGAGCTCTGCTTCAAACGCCTCTGAAATGGTTTCCGATTTTCGAAATCCATGAGCTTCACCTTCAAACAACAGATACGCAACCGGCACGTTGTTACTTTTTAACTTTTCAATCATCAACTCAGCCTGGCTTGGAGGTACGACCTTATCTTCAGAACCTTGTAGAAACAGCACGGGTACCGTTATTGCACCGGCATGACTGGATGGTGATCTCTGCTCATAAAGGGCTTTTTCTTCCGGGTATGGGCCGATCAGACTATCGAGGTATCTGGCTTCGAACTTATGCGTCTCTGTTGCCAGCGCTGTGAGATCTGTTACCCCGTACAGACTGGTGCCGGCTTTAAACGTATCCGTAACCGCAAGGGCTGCAAGAACCGTGAATCCACCTGCGCTTCCACCACGGATTGCAACTCGATCACTATCGACTAATCCCTGCTCCACAAGATAACGCACGCCATAGTCACAATCTTCAACATCCGCAATACCCCACTGTGTTTTAAGCGCATCACGATAACGTCTTCCAAACCCGGTACTGCCCCGGTAGTTAACATCAAGCACTGCAAATCCGCGGTTGGTCCAGTATTGAATCTTTAAGCTCAATGCATCAGACGTTGCCGCAGTCGGGCCACCATGAATCATAACTACCAATGGTGGCAGCTCATCCGACGGACCTTGATACTCGGTATGGGCGGGAGCATAGTAAAAACCGTGCGCTTCAGTGTTACCACCTGTAGGAAACGTTACCGACTCTGCCTTGGAATAGTTAGTCTGATCAATTTCAATACTTGATGAACGACAGATCAGCGTTTCACTTTCAAGATCACCTTTATAAATTGCGGGAAATTCAACTGATGACTGTGCAATATAGCAGTAGCTGCCGCTCTCAACTCTTAGAGATGAATAACCGCTGTGTGGTTTCTCTAAGTCGGTAAGCTCTCCGTTTTGCACATTGATCGTTGCGAGCTTTTCGCTACCCGATTCACTATATGACGCCAGAATGGTATTCTTGTCTATGAATCCGTAGCGCGTCATACCGAATTGCCACAACGGCGAGCCGAACTCTGCGCTCATTGTACAAACCGGTTCTGAATTACCGCCCCCTAGCTTATACAGGTTCCACCAGTTGGTTTTATCAGATACATAATAAAGCCCACCTGACGGACTCCATTGCGGTTGAAACACAGACTCCTCATTGTCGCCAGCAACCATTGCAATGTTTACAATACCGCCACCGCTGTAATCTGCCCGCCACAACAACGTACCATCCCATGGCATATTCGGATGCATCCACGATAGCCAGGCCAGCTGCGCAGCATCATCAGAGAGACAAGGTGATGCGTAGAAGTCCTGCCCTTCATGCAAGGTGCTTATTGCTCCGTCTGTTATATCAATCGTGACAAGGCTGTTGCGAGGCTCCTTAAAGTTCTCCCTGTGCTCTTCCGCAACCGCAACAAGAGCAGATGTTTTTGCATTGAAAATCAGATCTGCAAATCGAAATGAGGGAGCATTGGTTACCTTGTTGACTGCAAGCGATGTATCGATCTTATAGATCTGCTGATCTTGTTGATTAACAAAAAACAAACCCGCTGTTGTTGGCAGATAGCAGGCACCGCCATACTCATGTACGCGCGTTCTGCAACTATAGTCTGCAGAAATCAGTGCTTCTGAATCACCCTGCTGGTTCTGTCTCATGATCACGGTGCGACCCTGCTCCTGTGGGCGAGACTCAAGCCAATACACCAAGCCATCAAACAACCTTGCTTCTGAAAGACCGATTGCACCTGAAGTCATCAGGCTGGTTGTAATGTCAGATGGCCATGAACCGTAGGAAGCAGTTTTTTTCATTGAAATTTATCAGGCACAGTGTTGATGAACCCATGGCAAAAAGCCCTTGATTGCAAGCGCTTATAGGGAAGAAGTCTGCAAGTACGACATCAGCCGTGAGCAGCAGGCTCTTTTATAAAAGCCCGCCAGTCAATCAGCACCTTGAGCATTTCTTCACGAGATACTCGACGATCTGGTGCTTCATCATCAAAGTTGGCTTCTATGGTGACGGTTTTGGCTGCAATACTTAAGCTATGTGCATTGCCGTTAAACTCGGCGTGCTCACCTTCCTCTTCAAGCAGCGCAATCAGATCACTGGTTATCTGCACTGAACCCTGCAGGTCTGTCTGGATAAAGGTTGCCAGCCGCTCATCCTCGCCGCGTACACAGGGATTGCCTTCTTCATCGCGAAAAAACTCAAGATCAGACATTCTCTGCTCCCTTAGTAAACTGGAAAAGCGGTGTTGATACCACCACGCGATGTGGTGTAACCCTGAACCCTAAAACCATGCCCCGACGGTCCGCTCCAGGGTTGCGCCTTCGGATTGCTACTCTTTTTATACGCATTTAATACGGCTGCAATAACTTCATCAGCTGACATGCTGTCTGGAAAAAAGCTCGAGAACTTTTCTTTCCACTGGCTGCCGTCACGAATGGCAATGGTTGCGGTGTAGACGCCTGAGGTATTGGGTTTATCGCGTATTCTGACGATCTTTGCACCGTCCGGATCAATACCGCCGGGTCGGGAGTGGAATCCAACCGGTTTGCCACTGCGATTTATTTCACCCTCAAACACATGGTGCAGATTTATTTCGGGTGATGTATTCGACCACTTGCTACCGGACTGGTAAGCCGCAGTAGAGTTGCTCGAGGATGGGATAGTCTGGCTGACTTCACCACCGAGAAGTGCGTCGAGATCAATACCGAACTTCTCAAGGTTAACACCCAGCGCCATTAATACCGCGGCGATGATCGGCAGCGCGACCTTCTTATTAAGCATGATAATTGTCTGCAGCAGAAATACTGAAGAATACAACAATTCCACTGCCCATCCAGTGGAATTGCCACTTCTAACTTGATACCAGGGTCCTGGTTACGTTCTGCCGCAACTCATAACATCGGGAGTTCGCATAGACCGGTGTACTTGTGGCCTAAGTGCTATTTGGCAACACGGGTTGTCTGACAACTAGCGTTACTTGACAACAGCTCCGACTAGCCGTTCATGCACCCAGCCTATCTTACCCTCCGTGCCGTAAGCACCTACATGCACCCATTTGCCGTCCCGTTTGAACTCCATCAGCTCCTGCCCCTGTTGAAGCGTTATGACTATCGGGTGATTAATTGATGGGCCATCACGCAGGTTGACTTTGTCTTTTATAACGATAAGACCGTCTTTGCTGAGGTCACCGGTGGTTGAAACAACTACCGACTTCGCTTCAGCATTCTTTGCAACCGATGCTGTTTCAACTTGTGGCCGGTTCACAGCTGCAACGAGAGTATTGGCTATATCAACCTGCTCGTTGCGATTGGTGGATTTCGCCTGCTCTGCCATGGCAATCAGGTCTCCCGCAGGCTGAGCCGGTGCAATCGGTTCTGCTCCATCAGCAGTTAAGCCATCGGCGTTTAACTCTGAGTCTGCTGTATCAGGTGCAACCATCGCCACGGCTTCTTCTGACAGTGGTTGCGTCCCTTCTGCAGGGGTTACCGCTGCAACCACTTGATCAGCCACGGTTGCCAGGTCGGTTGCCGGTTCCGGCTGAGCTACCGCTACCGACGTGGCAGCCGATTGATCGTTCGTGCTAGCTTGTGCGCTCGCAGGTACTTCTACCTTTTGTATAAGAGCCGCTGCCTGGTCAGTAGCCTGATCGCTGACCACCTGAACAGTTGTTGCCGGAACAACCATCGCCTGATTATTAGCCGCAACAACGCCGCTGGCATCATCACCCATAAAACGGTTCAGCAATTCGCCGCCAAATAATCCCAGCCCGATGAACAACACACCGGCGATACTTAATAGAATTCTCAGCATAGTTGCCTCTTCTCTTAAACGGGTCTCAACAGTTCGATTTCTAATGGCGCGCAGAAACAATGCCTTGCCACCATCACACTCTAATTACTGTAAACGACCGCGCGCACACAGACTGAAAACCCTCCAAGGTGTAATTTTTCTGATACCTTTGTTTCAAAATAAGACCATACATGCCATCAGCTAATTCGACTCCGCTGCCCTGGCATTCCTACCGTTTATTACTGAGGCAGGAACCCGCCGGATTGACGATTCCACAACTCTGCATACAACCCGTCACCGTCGATCAACTCCTGATGGATGCCGGTTTCTATGATGCGGCCTTCCTCCATCACAATCAGCCGATCCATGGCAGCGATGGTAGACAGACGATGAGCAATGGCTATCACCGTCTTGCCCTGCATCAGATCCAGCAGTTTTTCCTGAATTGCCGCCTCCACTTCTGAATCCAGCGCGGAGGTGGCCTCATCCAAAATGAGTATCGGTGCGTCTTTAAGAATCAGACGGGCAATAGCGATGCGTTGTCTCTGCCCACCGGACAACTTCACCCCCCGCTCACCAACATGCGCGTCATAACCTCGCCGGCCCTGAGAATCTACAAGATCGGGGATAAAACTGTCTGCTTGTGCGAGCACTGCCGCGCGGTGTAACTCATCGTCGTTGGCGTTCGGTCTGCCGTAAGTGATGTTGTCCCGAATGGAACGGTGCAGCAACGAGGTATCCTGAGACACCATCGCAATGTTCTTACGTAGACTGTGTTGAGTTACCGAGGCGATGTCCTGGCCATCTATGCGAATAGATCCGCTGTTGATGTCATAAAATCTCAGTAACAGGTTAACCAGCGTAGATTTACCTGCACCGGACCGACCGACCACACCGATTTTTTCACCAGCCGCTACCGACAGGGAAAAGTCCTGAATGATATTGAGCTTGGGTGCTGCAGTATCGCTATCAGATTTATCCGTACTTTTTTCACCACTTTCGGTATACATAAACTGCACCGAATCAAACTCAACCGTTGCATCAGACAACTGCAGATCTGGCGCATCGGGCTGATCAGTCACGGTGTTGTCGACAGATATTGTTTCAATACCGTTTTCAACCGTGCCAATGTGCTCAAACAATGATGAAATAGTTCGAAGTATCCAACCGGACATCTGATTCAATCGCAGTATTAAACTGTTGGCAATTGCAATAGAGCCGACAGTTACAGTGCCCTGCTGCCAGTAATAAATAGACAACCATGCAGTGGAGACAATCAACAGCGTATTCATCACCACCAGCGAGAAAAACATATTTAAGATGGCCCGCATCAACGCACGGAAAGCATTGGTGTGACGCTCAAAGCCGCTGGACACAAAAGATTCTTCACGCTCTGCGTGGGCAAACAGCTTCACGGCCTGAATGTTAGTGTAGCTGTCGACAATACGGCCTGTTAACGCAGAGTTGGCTTCCGATAGCGAGCGTGACAACTGCCCCACTGGCGGCATCATCTTGATAACAACCACCACATAGCCCGCCATCCAGAACAATACGGGTATCAGCAACCGCGCATCCATATCGACAAACAACCAGATAATACCAACCAGATAAATGATCAGTAAAAGCACGCCATCAAGCACGTTAATCACTGTCTCGCGATAAGAGTTGCCGGTTTGCATAACCTTCTGTGCGACACGACCGGCAAAATCACTTTGAAAATAGTTCAGGCTCTGCCTGATAACATACCGGTGGTTGCGCCATCTGACGGTATTGGATAAGCCGGGTGTAAGCGTTAACGTAATAAGGCATCTTGCAACAAACAAACTGACCGGGCGAACCACTACTACTACAAACACCATTACTGCGAGGCCAACGGCATGCTCCGAGAAAAAATCACCGGGTGCAGTAGAGTTCATCCAGTCAACAATGCGACCGAGATAAACATACAGCATGAGTTCCGAAATTGACGCAATCGTGCTCATGACAACCGTCATCAGCAACAGCCAGCGGATTGGCCATAAATAGTGCAGAAAGAAAGCCCGCGTACCTTTAGGCGGTTGCTGCACGGGTGTGTCAGCAAGCGGATTGATCAGGTTTTCAAAGTAAGAAAACACGCTAATGTAGTGCGACATTCAAATTGTATGAATGAGAGTTTGTCATTTGGCCCAAACCAGTGCGAAGCTCGCAGGGAATGGTTGGCCCTTGTTCGAGACCCCATGTTCTTATCACTGAGGCGTGGGTGAAGTGGTGGGCTCTCGCAGGAGCGATTGGTAAAAGCGCCTTGCGTTCCAAACGCACTCTATCATCTGCTAGAAAAAAGTAAGCCCTGCGAATTACAGATAAAAATAAAGCGCTTTTATCAATAGACCCATTTATACCATTTGAGTGGTGCACTACGCTGTTCCCTTACCGGGTTGAGTAAACCCTGTTCTTTTGGCTCTCACGCCGGATCACGCCGTGGTTGCCTGGTGTAAAATTAAGTTAAGCTGCGCTGCCTTGTAAGCGCGCAAGCGGCCTTTCGTTAATAGGCCAGTGAACAATAGCAGCAACAATTCCAAAAAACACCCCCGCCCACCACATACCATCATAGGACCCGGTGGCATCATATAAACGACCACCCAGCCAGACACCCAGAAAACTGCCAATCTGATGACTTAGAAAGACCACCCCGAATAACGTCGCCAGATACCGAACCCCAAACACCTGAGCCACAATGCCAGTGGTTAACGGTACGGTAGACAACCACAGCAATCCCATGACCGCTGAAAACAAATAGATTACCAACTCCGTCTTGGGCGACAACAGCAAGGCAGTAATCACAATGGCTCGTGCAAAATAAATAAAACTTAAACCGGACTTTTTACTGTACCGCTGACCCGCCATGCCGGATAAAAAAGAACCGGCGATATTAAACAAACCAATAATCGCCAGCGACCACGCACCGACATGAGCTGCAAGCCCGACATCCTTTATATAGGAGGGAAAGTGCACAGTGATAAACGCCACATGAAAACCACAGACAAAAAAGCCGAGTGTTAGCAACACAAAGCCACGATGCCCGAATGCTTCAGACAACGCCCCAGTTAAACTCTGCTGATCACCAGCGCGTTCAGCGGCATTACCCGCTGAGGGCAGCAGCAGTGCCAGCGGAATCAAAAACAAAACAAACGCTGCTTGTAGTAACAGCGCCTGTTGCCAGCCGAACACGGAAATAAATCCCTGACTAATTGGCGAGAACAATACCTGCCCTAATGACCCCGCTGCGGTACCAAGCCCTAGAACCATTGAGCGACGTTCCGCACCAACCACTCTGGCCATGGCTGCCATTGCCAGCGAAAATGCAGTAAATGCCACACCGGTACCCGTGATCACACCGGCAGTCATATGAAACATACTCGCTGACTCGGTGACCGACATGCCGTAGATGCCTACCGCATAGATGAGTGCACCGGCGAAAATGACTTTTGCTGCACCGAATCGATCAGCCAGTGCGCCAGCAATCGGCAGACCGATGCCCCACATCAAATTCTGAATGGCCAGAGCGAGTGAAAAAGTCTCACGCGACCAGCCACGGGTTTCTGTGAGTGGATCGAGATAGAGCCCGAAAGTGGAACGCGCGCCAAAGCCAATCATGGCGATCAGACAGCCAGCGACGATAACGATGGTCGGGGTACGCCAGCTGGCGGCTTTAGACTTACTCATGCGACGTTCCGGTGGTTACTGCTCTGAGTTTGCGCTCATCATAAGCGCATAGCAACACCGCGGAAGTTGCTCATCCAGGCACTCCCTGCTTTATTGAAACCCGACTATCTGGTACAACCATAACTACACCAACTTATCTGCATTGACTTTTTCGGCTGCAAGATAGCACCACAAACTAAACAAAGGCTCGCCAAAGCCATAACGGATTACCACCCGGAGCTCGTATGATCTATTTAGCAGGTAAGCGATACTTCGCCTCAAAATCTTCAGCGGGAATTATTCAGTGGTTCACCCGCCTACCCCTATTGTGTGTGTTGTTGTTCAGCGGCGGGTTGGCTCAAGCCAGTGAAGCCCTGAACCTGCAACCTTCACCCACACTGACACCAAAGGACGTTGTTGACTTCCAGCTTAATGCGCTCAAACAAAACTCTGCAGATGGCATCAGCGCGACATTCAGGTTCGCCTCTCCTGCGAATCGTAAGATGACCGGGCCTGTCACGCGCTTTGCGAAACTGTTTGATTCACCGCAATATCTGCCAATGCTAAATAACCAGGGTACTGATATTAAGCTCGTGCGTAATGATGGCTCTACCGCGGAACTGATTGCAGGGGTTGTAGACCCAGGTGGTGAGCTGTACTGGTATAGATTCCTGTTATCGCGCCAGTCAGAGTCTCCTTACGAAAACTGCTGGATGACCGATGCAGTAATGGCTGTACCGCACCCGGGAGATTCGGCCTGAGAATTTTTTCCGGGTAAGTGGCAGGGTAGATTCGGGCTGATATTCAGGCTGCTGTTCATGCCGCCGTTCAGGCTGCTGTTCAGGCTGCTGTTCAGGCCATGATACCGGCACGGAGTATACGTCCCCAACCATACAATATAAAAACCTCCAATTGTACGATTGCCAATGACAAACAAAAAAAACCGTGTCGCGATAGTCGGCGCATCCGGCTATACAGGATCAGACCTGATTCGTCTGGCACTTCGGCATCCGGGAATTTCAATCGATGCACTTACCGGTGCGACGCATGCCGGTAAATCCATGGATGAAGTGTTCCCGCATTTATCGGGTTGCGGTCTGCCATCATTGGTTACCAATGATGATGTTAACTGGGACTCAATAGATACGGTGTTTTGTGGTTTGCCGCATGCAACAAGCCAGAAAGTCATTAAAACACTACCGGCACATCTGAAAATCATCGATATGTCAGCTGACTTCAGGCTGCGGGATAAAAATACCTATGAAGCTACCTACGGTAATCCGCATGGGGCAACAGAGCTGCAAAAAATTGCCGTCTACGGATTGTCAGAGCACTATCGCGAAGACATTACAAAAACACGGTTAGTGGCATGCCCCGGCTGCTACCCGACGGCAACCCTGCTGCTGTTGTTGCCGCTGGTAAGTGCAGGTCTTATCGACCCGACTGACTTAATCATCGATGCCAAGTCAGGAGTTACCGGCGCCGGGCGCGCGCTCAAGCAGAATACGCTGTTCAGTGAAGCCGGGGAAGGCATGGGACCATACGCTGTGGCACAGCATCGCCATGCGCCGGAGATCGAACAGGAGCTTTCTGTCGCCGCAGGCATTGAGGTTACCGTGAATTTCACACCACACCTCATTCCGATGAGCCGTGGTGAGCTGGTTACCTGTTATGCAAAACTCACTAACGATAACACCAGCGCACGTTGCAGAGAGGTGTTGCGCGAATTCTATAGTAACGATGTGTTCGTTGATATTTCACCAGACGGTGTTTATCCCCAGACACAGTTTGTCAGAGGTTCAAACCGGGTAATGCTCAACGCTTACGATGATCGTATTGCTAACCGGGTAATATTAATTGCAGCGCTCGACAATCTGGTGAAAGGTTCTTCGGGCCAGGCACTGCAGAATTTTAATATCATGGCAGGCTTTGACGAGACAACCGGTCTGGAACAAGTTGCTATGTTTCCCTAGCGAGCAACTTGCCTCTCGCAGCCGGATCTCGCCCCGGAACGCAACAGGATGCGCTGTCTGTAACATCCTCGTTCGGTGCAGGTGGTTTTAAAAAATGTGCCGGCGCAACAACTGAACTTGTTCACCTTTGTTTAATAACAAGTCGCTGTTATAAGTTTACACAGACAAAACTTGGGTACATACTCGTTGAGTGATTGGTAGACCTCAACGCACCAACAGAGAGATCGCCATCCGGCTCACAACTAAGGAGATACACTGGTGGGCGTGCAGTAAAACCCTGCAATAAACAGGGATCTTCACACTTTCGCACTCTGGGGGGAGACTATGAAAGCTTTGAAGTACTACTACATTAAACGCACTGCTGTAGACAACAGGTTACGTGCTACCGAACATTCCGCCAAACAGTGGCCCGCACATTGGCCAGGGCCAGTAAAACATCGGCAGGTTCCGGCCACTTTGCAGGCCACATCACTCGCGACCACACTGGCCACCACACTGGCCATTACTACCTTGGGTTACCTCGGCATCAACAACGCCGCCGCCCAGTCAAATTCAGCAACTGCGATCAAAGTTGACATTGAAACCTGTCAAAACCTGAATGACAGCACTGCACTGGATCAGGAGTCAATCAAAACACGCATCGCCTGCTATAGCCGCGACGTAGAACACCTCAATCAACTGGTCAGCCAACTGATGGCAGAGCGCAGCGAGTTGCTCGCCAATGCAGAGAATCAGACAGCTACTGTGGATGAATACAAACAAGAGCTTGCTAACCGACAAGATGCCATGCAGCGGCTTGAAGTACGAGCCGCTGCACTAACCCAACAAGTCGACCGGATCACAGCAGACCGAGATCAATTGCGCGACGAACTATTCAGTGCTATGGCAGAAAGTAACGATCAGCAGATTCAGTTTGAAGCAAACAAGCGGATGTTTGAAAATTTCTCACAATCCTACGTCGGCCTTACCAATGAAATTGAAGAGCTACAACAAAAGTTAAAGGATTTTCAAACTACCAATACCGAGCTCAGCGACCAACAGCTCGCAGTAGAGATAGAAAACCAGCAACTCCAGTCAGAACAGAAAGAGCTGGCACAACAAATCAGCACACTCGAACAATCGGTAGAGGGCTTACAATCAGAAAAAGAAGCACTTGAGGCAGACCTCAACACCGCGCAAAGCGAGCTTGCCGCCATCAAAAACCAACTTGCAGGCAGCGAAGAGCTGGCACAGCAACGGCTCGATGAAATCGAAGGTCTGAAGTCAGCCTTGGCAGACTCAGAGCAACAACGCGTTGAACTTGAAACAACCATCGCATCTTTGAACAAACAACATCTGGATGAAATCACCGCATTAAACGGCCAGACAGGTGACCTCAACAGCGAGATCGAATCACTCAAGCAACAGCAGCTCACATTAGAAGCTGAATCTGCCGCCGCCGCTGATAAGTTAACCGGTACCGTTGACCAGTTAAGCGACGCAGTTGATGAGTTAAACAGTACGGTAGCAGCACGCGACGAACAGATCGCAAATCTGGCAGAGGCTCGCAAAGCGCTTAGTGCAAAACGTGAAGCTTTGATCACGCAAATTACCACTCTTGAAAAATCACACCTTGAACAAACGCAGACCTACAAAGCCGAAGCTGCAACCCTTCAGAATGAAATTACTGCGTTAAGCGCAGAGAAAACTGAACTGGGATTACAACTACAGGAACAGAACTCTGCAAACGAAGAACTCAAAGCCTACGCCAACCAAAGTGATGAAAAAAATGCCGAGCTCGCGCTTGCTGCAACCGGGTTACAGGAAAAGCTTGATGCCGCCGATGCACAGGCAAGTAAGCTGCAGGCAAATATAGATGAACTCGGTCAGCAATCAGAAGCTGACAAAACAAAATTCAGCCAACAGGTCGCGGCCCTTAACTCGACCATTGAGCAGAGCCAACAAGATCGCAACAACCTTGCAGCAGAGCTCGATACGATAAAGCCGCAACTGCAGACCGCCGAGAACAATCTGCGCGCGTCTGACGAGCAGAACCAACAGCTGCTGGCAAACGTCGAATCTCTCGAGGCTGCACTTGAAGATGCCACCAGAGAGCAGGAAAATCTCAATGCCGCGTTACTCGAAACTGAAGATCAGAGCAAACAGGCCAACGCAAATCTCGCATCTCTTAAAGAGAACGCCGAGACCCTGAGCTCACTGCTTGCCATGAGCCGAGCACATAGCGAAAACACGGAGGCAACGCTCACCGAACTGCGTGCCGAAATGAGTCAGGCGGATGAAGCGCTGCTTGCGAGACAACAAGAGCTTGAATCATTGCTGGCCGAGAAAACCCTCATTGAAAACGAACTTAAAGCAATGGCAGGTGCGGCACTCGCACAAGCAGAAAGCATAGAGCAGTCTTTGCGGGACGCTGGCCACGCCGAAGTGAAAGTTGCAGTCGGCGATGACAACAACATCAATATACGCCTGGGCTCAGGCCAGTTGTTCCGCACCGGTAGTTCTAACCTTAGTGCAGAGGGACAACAGGTTTTAAGTGATCTGGCAACAACCTTCGAGCTTGCCAGTGATCGCCGCATCATGATCAACGGCCACTCAGACAACCTACCGCTTGGCCCGGTACTGGCTGAGCGCTTTAAAGACAACTGGGGTTTGTCGATGGCCCGGGCACTCGCCACTGCTGACTTTTTTGCCGACGAGGCGGGAATTGGCCCGGAGCGCATGACCGTGAGCGGCCTTGGCGCAACACAGCCGATTGCTGACAACGAAACCCCGGAAGGGCGACAGCAGAATCGCCGCGTTGAAATTTCACTGGTGCCAATGGATGACACCGTTGCAAGTGCTGAATAAGTCCTGGTACACACCCTCCCCTCGGGAGGGTGTTGCAGAAGCGCTCCAAATCAGGGTTTAGCTCGACCCTCCCGAGGGGAGAGTGCCTCGCTCTAAGCTTCTCTGCTTTATGTTTAGGCGCGAGCCGTGGTTCTGCGAGCAGAAAACTCGTGGGTGCTACCCCAGACCACAACACTGCCATCACTTTTCAGCGCTACACTGTAGTAGGGCCCTGCTGAAACATTGACTGCGTTTACGAGGTTTTCCGGCACATCACATTGGCTGAATTTGTTGTTACCCCAAGCGCACACTGTGCCATTGCTGCGCAACGCAACATTATGGTGCCGACCGGCAGTAATCATGACGACATCACCGAGCCTTTCGGGCACAGAGATCTGCCCGTAACGGTCATTGCCCCACGCCACTACATTGCCCGTGCTGGTCAGTGCCAGACTATGACGATGGCCAGCGCTGATAGCGGTGATATTCCGTGCCGCATCAGGCACGGTAGATTGTTTGTACGCATTACATCCCCACGCCACGACATTGCCGTTTTGCTGGAGACCCAGACAGTGACTTCCGCCGGTGGCTATGTATACAACGTTATCTAAAGTGGTATCAGGCATTTTTATGATTATCTTCTTGCTTGCTGGCAAACTCTGTTGTTGCTGTTTCCGGTATTACACTTACAGCCCGCTACTGCATAAAGTCGATGCCTGTGTTGCTACAAGGATGACAGACCCGAACCCGATTGATAAGCGATCCCGACATCACATTGGAATGGTTTACATTAATCCACAAGTCGGCGACGGGGATGCCGGCACAACAGGATGAAAACAGTGCGGCCAATATTGCCTCTCCTGTCGAACCAAGACACACACATTGTGCCAAGAACCCGCATGTGGAATGGTGCTGCAAATTGAGCGAGATTCCGATTCTGAGCCTAGAGAATTACCGACTCTGATCTGCGCAATACCCACCCAATTGCTGGAAAACACACACGCAAAACGGACAAAACCGGGAACTCACAGATGAGTAGTAAAACCACTATCAGAAACTCACTGGACGCCGACATCGACTGCATCACGACGATATACGCGCAGGAAGTTCTGTCCGGACTGGCGTCATTCGAAGTTGAGCCTCCTGACCCTGCCACCATGGCAAATCGTCGCCGCAGTATTCTCAAGGCGGGGTTTCCGTATCTGGTGGCCACCATTGACGATCAGGTTGTAGGCTACGCATACGTAGGACCCTATCGGACCCGCCCTGCCTACAAACATACACTGGAGAATTCTGTGTATGTGGCATCCTCAGCAAGAGGCAACGGTGTCGGGAAGAAATTGCTGGCGGCGTTGATTGACACCTGCAAGGATGATCCATGGCATTCCATCATTGCCGTTATAGGCGACAGTGACAACGAAGGTTCTATCGCGCTTCATCAATCACTGGGCTTTGCGATGGTCGGTACCTTGAAAGAAGCTGGCTACAAACATGGCACATGGGTGGACTCGGTACTGATGCAAAAGCTTTTGTGAACCGGGCTAAAGTCCTGCGGAGTGAAGTTCGGGCCGACAATGATCCAAAACAGCATTACTGATCGTAAAGGTATCTCTCTTTACGGTTAATTATCCAAACCCACCGCCGATGTTTCGAATACTTCTTTGACCCCCAAACGAAGCAAACATCCGAGGATATTATGGATAACAAAATTAAACTCGCACTATTATCAAGCTGTCTGTGCGGTATGACTCTGACAGCTTGCTCTACAGGCTCGCCGCCAAAGCAGGAACTTCAACTCTCTGAGCAATCTGTAAGCAGAGCTATCGATTCCGGTGCGGAAAATCTCGCACCAGACGAGCTTGCCAGCGCTCAAAGCAAGCTCGCCAAAGCAAAAAAATTAATAAAAAAGAAAAAATACAAAGATGCTAAAACCTGGCTGAAGGCCGCCACAATCGAAGCAAAGCTCGCGTCCAGCACCGCAGAAGCCAGCACCGCAAGGGAAAAAGCAGCACAACTAGCTGCCGAGTCTGCCGAACTGCAAGATCAGTTGTCGATGAAAGAAGAAAGCCTGTTAGCAAAGCAACAGGAGCTCGATGCATTTAAAGAGCTTCAGGCAACACAAACCGACCGTGGCATGGTACTCACTCTGGGCGATGTTTTGTTTACTACCAACGAATCAACGCTTAATGACAGCGCGATGGTAAAGATCGAGCGGGTTGCCGGTTTCATGCAACGCTACCCTGAAAGAACCATCACCATCGAGGGCCACACGGATAACACGGGTGATGATAACTACAATCAGGAGTTGTCTCTCAGTCGTGCTACCGCTGTAATGCATGCGCTTCAAAGCAGAAACATCAGCGCTGATCGCATCTCAACAAGGGGTATGGGAGAGCAACTACCCATCGCAAGCAACAACAATTCTGCCGGCAGACAGCAGAATCGACGCGTTGAAATAATTTTCAAAGATACAAAGGATATGATTTCCGAGATTGACTATTAAGTATTCTTAGCCCGGCCGCACTCACAACCGGCGACGGTCACGACTATGCTCATCAACAGCGGTGTATCCAGCTCTGATCTGCGTGTACGTATCGCGGTATAGCGCATCTTTTTGGTACTGTAGATTCGGGTGTAGAGTCAGTAATTGCCGAAGCGTATGTTGAAAAGCTTGATGGCGTTAATGAAAGCGAACCGCATCACTCTTTAACCGATGTTTATCGGCTGATCGGGTGGCAACAGAACTGTTCGCCACCCGACACAGCTCGATGCATTCAATCTGGCTACAGGCGTTCAACAACAGTATGCTATCCGGACAGTAGTCAGGAACGAAGAATGGCAACCATTGCTCTATCTGGCGCTGTAGAGCAGAATCCCGGCTGCAATCAACGAAAGAAACAGCACTACGGGTATGATGCGACTGGTCGGAGCCCCACAGCTCGGGCAAGCTGCGTCCCTTTGAGTAATTTTTGCATTGCAAGAATTGCAATAGACGCTGGGCATGCTACTTCTCTGATTGAGCAGGACTGCTGAACAAGAACCATGTTAATCGCCAGCTATGTCCGGGAGGCTATGGGGTACTCAAGCAAGGACCCTACCAACCGACAGAGCGCAGTCGGGGATTGTGTTAAGCGTAATAGCACCTCTTGCTACAGCCCCTATGACCATAAAGGGCTGTTAAAACCTTCAACTGAACTCGCCCGAACCTCTATCAGCAGTACCCCCCCAAACCATTCAAATTGCTGCGCCAAAAACCCCGATTCAGTTCGGCCCATGGCTTGCATCAGTCGACAATGCGTTTCATTCAATTCATCGCAATCACCTCTGCGCTACTGCTCCTGGCACCACGTGCGGAATCCACCACTGGCTTGAGCGAATTCAAACCGTGCAGAATTGGTGGCATACCCATGTCTGTGGTCGCGGAGTGCGCGCAGTTTACAGTTTCTTTCACGCACGGTTTGCCCTTGCCGCAAACTGCCGGTCTTGCCGAAACAACTGAACCTAAAACAATACCCGAACAACTTACTCTGCACATTGCAAAAATATCAGCCCGCTCTAATCAGCCGGCGAAGGATCCGGTAGCACTTCTTGCCGGCGGTCCGGGCCAGGCTGCAACTGAATCCTGGTCGCAAATCCAATCAGCGTTCTACCCGACACTCGCTAACCGGGATGTCTATCTGATTGATCAGCGCGGCACAGGTAAGTCTGCTCGCATGGATTGCACCACACCAGACGATGACAGCCTGGCGCTCGAGCCGGAAGAGATTCGCAAAACAGCACAGCGATGCTATGAAGAACAACCATTGGCTACGCAGTGGTTTACTACCAGTGTTGCTGTTAGAGATCTGAACGCAGTACGGCAGGCTCTGAATATCGATCAATGGAATCTCTACGGGGTCTCATACGGCACCCGTGTAGCACTGCATTACTTACGACGCTACCCACAACACACGCGCAGTGTGATTCTGGATGCCGTTGTCGCACCTGAAAAGCCCCTGGGCCCGGAAGTACCCGTACACGCACAGCTTGCACTGGATGCATTGTTTGAGCGATGTAAAACCAACCCGGGTTGCGCGACAGCGTTTCCACAATTGCAGCAAAAAACGCAGGGCCTGTTTGACGATTTAAAAAACCAGTCACGAACAGTCCGGTTCGAAAACGTTTCCCGTGGAGTAGTGGAGTCGATGGATTTTACCGTTGAACACCTGGCAGGCACAGTGCGTCTGTTAAGTTACTCTGCCTATGGCACTGCTATATTACCGTCCATGCTGTATGACGCGGCGACGAACAACAATCTCGCACCGTTTGCCCGGCAGGCGAATATGCTCACCAGCCAGCTCGGTGGTTCATTGGCAACAGCAATGCACGCGACTGTTTTCTGCACCGAAGACGCACCACGCATATCAATTACCAATAAGGAAGCATTGCAGAAGACATATCTGGGTGATTCAGTCATCGAAACAACGAAAGCCAGCTGCGACCCGTGGCCACAAGGTGTAGTTGATGACGATTTCTTCGAACCGGTAGTCAGTGACATAGCGGTACTCGCACTATCGGGTGCGGTAGATCCAATAACACCACCGGCTTACGCAGCGCTTGCTATCAAGTCACTGAGAAACTCGCGTCATATTGTAAACGATCACCAGGGACACACCCAGGCACCACTTGGCTGTATGCCAACAATCATGTCACAGTTCATTGAAAGCGCTGATCCCGCCAGCCTGCAAACCGAATGTCTTGAGCGATTAACACCACCGGCCCTTTTTATTGATGCGAACGGCCCGTTGCCATGATTGTCGCTCATGAGCTAAGCAAAACTTTTATCGGTGTTCCCGGTCAGGCCAAACGCCGTGTGGTAGCGGTCGAGTCTGTTAGCTTTAATGCTGAAGACGGTCGTATAACCGGGCTCCTTGGTCCCAATGGCGCAGGTAAATCAACAACACTTCGCATGCTTGCAACGCTGGTGCAGCCAGACTCGGGCAACGCGACAATTGACGGGCATTCGATTAACAAAGACGTATTGGCTGTCCGACAGCATCTGGGCTTTATGCCGCACAACGCTGGCATCTACCCGCGACTCACAACACGTGAAAACATCAGTTACTACGCACGCCTGTGTGGTCTGAACAAAAAAACAACAGCAACTCGTGTAGAAGAACTGGTTGATCTACTCGATATGGAGAAGTTTGCGGATCGACGCACAACGGGTTTTTCACAGGGCCAGAAAACCAAAGTTGCTCTGGCTCGCGCACTGGTACATAGACCACAAACCATATTGCTGGATGAGCCGACCAACGGACTGGATGTAATGGCCACCAGAGGTTTACGTGAAATTATCCGCCAACTTGCCCAGTCCGGACACTGCATTGTTTTTTCAAGCCATATCATGCAGGAGGTCGCAGCGCTGTGCGATGAGATAGCGATTATTTCTGATGGCAACATCTCAATGACCGGTACACTCGATTCACTCCTCAATACCACCGGCCAGTCTTCTCTTGAAGATGCATTTGTTCGTGCCATCGGGGGCGAGCTGTGAATGTATTGATAGTTCTCTGGAAAGAGATTGTCGACAACTTGCGAGACCGCCAGACTGTATTCTATGCCTTACTGTTCGGACCGATACTTCTACCACTGATTATTGGCGGGGGTTTAGTCGCGAGCCTGAAGCAGGCAACTGTGAGCTTTGATCAACCCGCCGCACTGGCGGTAAGCCATGCTGAACGCGCGCCCATCCTCATGGAGTTTCTGTATTCAAACAACTTTGATATAGAAACAGCACCGCCAGAAAAAGAAAACAGCGTCAGGCGCGGCGACGTTGCACTGATTCTTGAAATACCGGAAGACTTCGCCACGTCACTTCGCGACGGGCAACCCGCACCACTGACTATTTTTGTTAACGATGGTGACAAACACTCAGCCAAAGAGGCACGCAAACTTAACTCCGTACTCAATGCCTACTCACAGACGATAAACGCGCTACGCATGCAGCACCGCGGCATAGACCCCTCGGTATTCAACAGTATCAACGTTCGACTGGAAGACGTCTCATCCGACGGTTTCCGTGGGCAAATACTCGCATCCATTCTGCCCTTTCTGTTAATCGTAGCGATGGTCATGGGCGGCTTTTATCTCGCTATTGATACCACTGCGGGTGAACGGGAGCGACTGTCACTGGAACCACTACTAAGTCTGCCGATAGCTCGCTACAAGCTGGTACTGGGAAAATACCTTGCGGTACTTTTTTTCGTCGGTATATCAAGCGTCCTGACTGCGGTTAGTCTGTATCTTGTGTTTCGATTCCTATCACCGGAAGCGGCCGGTGGCATTCTGAGCTTTGATGCGCCAACAATCACTACAGCCTGGTTACTCGCAAGCCCGCTAATATTTTTTATCTCTGCAGTGCTGATGACAGTCGCTGCCACCACCCGAAGCACCAAGGAAGCACAAACCTATCTTGGCTTATTAATGGTGTTCCCGATGGCGCCGTTTTTCATACTGCAGTTCGTGAATATAAAGTCTGCCAATCTCACCATGACGCTTCCCATGTTGAGTCAGTATCAGTTGTTGGAACGCGTGGTTTTGAAAGACTCCATCAACGCGACGCATATTGGCCTATCTGTGGCAGGCACATCGCTGTCAGCCGCGCTGCTTTACTATCTCGCCGTAAGGCTCTATTCACGCGAGAAGGTGCTTTAACCAGCCCTTTTAATACAATTTGGATTAAAAATAGCCACGCACATAAATGTGCGTGGCTCTCTCTGGGTCTCGCACCACCCTTACCGGGTGTTGACCATGTTTGCTATTGCGGCGGTATCAGCACCGCGTCGATGATATGCACAACGCCAACCGAAGTGTCAGCACTATAGTTTGAATCAGCACCAACAATGTTGGCCCCACCGATGGTTAACCCAGCGTCCGAAGCAGCAAGAGAAACAGCACCGTTGAGGGTATCAAGGTCAACCGGTCCGTTAGCAACTGCCGCTGTTGCACCCGCGGCATCAGTGGTACCGCTTACAACGTGATACTTCAGAATGTCTGCCAGTTGTCCGGTTGGATCCGCAAGCAAGGTAGTTAGCACCCCGTCGTCCAGTGCATCGAACGCAGCATTGTTAGGAGCGAAAATAGTGAACTCCGATGCCTCGTTATCCAGCGTGGCGGCGAGACCTGCTTCGTCTATTGCAGTCCGCAGGGTAGAAAGCTCTGCGTTGTTAACAATGTTGTCGTAGGCACTATTGCCAACGCCTGGGGTTGCCTCGGGCACGGCATTACTGTTACCGCTGTCACTATCACTGGAACAACCGACAACCAGGAGGCTGAGCGCGATAGCACTAACTGCGAATAGTTTACGGGACATTTGGGGTACTCCTTTGGAATGGTCCACGAATGTATTTCCCCTGTTGTGAAAAAAGTGTGAACTTCAAGTGACGATGTGGTTCGCCAGGACTTTCGCAGGCGCAATTAAACCCGTTGTTTGTGTCACTCGCAAATCAGCGAATCCGCGCCCACATTGAGCTGTAGAGTTTCAGTGCAGTCCTGATCAATCGACAATACGCCTTTGTTACGGATTAGCCGCGCAGAGGCTATCGGGGTAGTATGACGGCAGCTCACTAGCGGATTTTCTAATGGATAAGAAGCGTCAGTTTAATATCTGGTATTTCGTTATCGCGTTTTTGTTGTTTTCATCGCTTCAAGGCTGGCTTGAGCAAAAGCGGACTTTTTCAGAAATACCCTACAGCCAGTTTGAACAGGATCTTGAAGCCGGCCTGATCGAACGCGTTCAGGTGAGTGACGATCGGGTCGTCGGGGAATTCAAACAACCGGACGACAACGGCAAAACCCGTTTTTCGGCTAATCGCATACCGCAGGATCTGGCCACTAAACTTTCAAAACACAACATTGAATATGGCGGTGTGATCGAAAAGCCTTCCATCATCGGGACACTGCTCAGCTGGGTTCTGCCCGTACTGATCTTCTTTGGCCTCTGGATGCTGCTGATGCGTTTTGTCGGCAAGAAGATGGGCGGGGGTATGGGTGGCGGCTTTATGAATGTCGGCAAGAGCAAAGCCAAAGTATTTGTAGAGGATGACACCGGTGTGACATTCGAGGACGTCGCGGGTGTTGATGAAGCTAAGGATGAACTGATTGAGGTAGTCAACTTTCTTAAACAACCGGATGAATATGGCAGGTTGGGCGCGACAGTTCCCAAAGGGGTGTTGTTGGTCGGTCCTCCCGGCACCGGTAAAACACTGATGGCAAAGGCCGTGGCCGGTGAAGCCGGTGTGCCGTTCTTTTCTATCTCCGGTTCCGAGTTTGTTGAAATGTTTGTCGGTGTCGGGGCTGCCCGGGTTCGCGACTTATTTGAAGAGGCACGCAAAAAATCACCGGCGATCATATTTATTGATGAGCTCGATGCACTGGGAGGCGCGCGTGGTGCAAACCCGATGGGCAGTAACAGTGAAAGAGAACAAACCCTGAATCAACTACTGGTTGAACTTGACGGCTTTGATTCAAAAAGTGGCATTGTTCTTCTGGGTGCGACCAACCGACCGGAGATTCTTGACCCTGCACTGCTGCGCGCCGGCCGCTTTGACAGGCAGGTGCTGGTTGATCGACCGGATAAACCGGGTCGCATCGCAATCCTCAACATCCATATGAAAAAGATCACTGAAAGCACAGACGTTAATGCAGAACAGATAGCAGCGCTCACACCAGGCATGACCGGCGCAGATCTCGCCAATCTGGTTAACGAGGCGGCTTTGCTTGCAACCAGACGCGATGCAGACACGGTAACAATGGATGATTTCAACAACGCCATTGAAAGAGTTATTGCCGGTTTAGAAAAACGCAACCGGCTGTTAAACCCGAAAGAAAGGGAGACTGTTGCCTATCATGAAATGGGACACGCACTGGTGGCCATGGCACTGCCCGGTACAGACCAGGTACATAAGGTAAGTATTATACCGAGAGGCATCGGCGCACTCGGGTATACTATTCAACGCCCGACGGAAGATCGTTTTTTAATGTCTCGACGAGAACTTAAAGACAAAATTGCAGTGCTGCTTGGCGGCAGAGCGGCAGAACTGATTATCTTCGATCATCTTTCTACCGGTGCAAGCGATGACATAAAGCGCGCTACTGGTATTGCACGAAGCATGGTTACCCAATATGGCATGGACCCTGAGCTTGGTTATGTAGCCTATGAAACAACGGAAGGACAGAATCATCTGGGTAATGCACAGGTGAAGCGAGAGTACAGCGATACCGTGGCAGAAGAGATAGACAACTCAGTGCTTGAAATAGTCACAGACGACGCCAACAGAGCGCTGGCAATTCTCGAGCTGAACAAAGATCTGTTGATTCAAACCAGCAAAGCGCTGCTGGAGAAAGAAACGCTGGACTTCGACGATCTTCAGGCAATGGCGGGCAACATAAAACAACTACCCGTTGAAGATACTGGCAGTCCGACGAGTCAGCTAAAGCAAACTCAAACAGAATTTCAAAACCATCGTGCTGAGAACGCCCCTACAGCGTGATGCTCAAGGCATTGTCTTGTTGTGTGACGATAACACTGTTGACAAAAGGAGCCTCTAAAATTGAAAGTGTCACTAGTAAGCATTCCAGTTCAGGATCCCGTTGCGGCACATGAGATTTATACATCAAAGCTGGGTTTTATCACCGTGGAATTTGATCCCGAAGCCAGCCTGGCAATAGTTGCTTCTGCAGATGATCCACACGGAGTGGCTATTCTGTTAGAGCCATGCAAAGGAAATTTTGCAGAAAAGTATCAAGTGTCTGCCTTTAACGCCAACTTACCGATAATGGCACTGGGGACTAAAAATGCGGAAGATGAATTAAACAGGCTCAAAGCTTCCGGGGTGACATTACGTTCTGAATTGGACAACCCGAAGTGGGGTATCCAGAACGTCTTCGAAGATGGCTGTGGGAACCTGCTTATGATAGAGGAAAAGCACGACTAGTGAGCTGTGCGGGAAGTTCGGTAACAAACTTTTCACAGCCTCAGTCGGCTGAGCTTGCGCGAAAAAATGCAGGCATAGCACGGCCTGCATCGAATCCAGGGCTATCAATAATGGTATGCAGCTATGGCGGCTGTGGTTTCGAGGCGTGTTACCGAACTTTTCAAACAGCCCACCAGTTAATTAGTTTGACAGAAGGTTATCCCTACACTCATGCTCCAGCCCCCAGCTGCCCATTGCATTCAGGACGGGAATGAGAGTGTTTCCGTAAGGGGTATATCCGTATCTTGAAACCTGTATACCCTCCTTGTTAACAGATTTAAGGTACAGAACTCCATCTGACTCGAGCTCCCGTAGCTGATCTGTTAAAACCTTTGCTGATACTCGCTTTAGTCGACGACGCAATTCATTGAAACCTAGTTCATCTGAACGCAATAACCACAATATTCGCGTTTTCCACTTGCCGGAGATAACGTTTATCGTGATTAATGCAGGGCAATGATCAATCTTAT
>CALLBO010000005.1 GCA_937998875.1 uncultured Granulosicoccaceae bacterium | reverse complement strand
ACATTCGAGGTAAAGCCACCATACATGGCCGGTGCGCCCGGCCTGACCATTTGAGAAAATGCAATCCCCGCCAACGCCTCTGCGTTCTGCAAAACCAGCGCACCGGGAATAGTCACCGGTGCCATCGCACCAGACAGTGTAAATGGTGTAATGACCACAGGCTGATTCATCGAAGCCATATCAATGATGCCCTGCATCATTGGAATATCAAGCTGCAGCGGTGAGTTGGTATTAATTATCGTGAAAACAGATGGCTCTTTTGCGAGTTGTTCGGAACTGATTCCACGCGCAATGCGTGTCATTTCTATTGCATCCGTAACGCGCTCATGACCAAGTGAATAGATGCAGAAACTCTTGTCGGTAAGCGTTATGTAGTCAGCAATGCAGTCAAGGTGCCTGACTGACGCATGAATATCGGTAGGTTCAACCGGATAGCCGCCAATAAAGTGAAGGATATTATGCATTTGCCCGAGTCGGAGAAAATCACGATAGTCTTTTTGATTTCCGGTACGCCTGCCATATTCCAGACAGGAACTGTTGGGCGCGCTGCCCATCAAACCGAACAGTAAATGATTCCCACCTACTGTCAGATTGTGTTCAGCGTTTCGCGCGTGCAAAGTAAATTGCGACGGCACCGTAGCCAGATGCTTCACAATTAGCTGTTCATCGAAGCGAACGGTCTGGGTGCTCTCATCGACATCAGCGCCAGCATCTTTCATGATGACTCTGGCGCCATCGTGTAGGACCTTGATGCCGGTTTCACCGAGAACTTTTAACGAAGCATGATGTATCTTCTCAACTGCATCCTCTGAAGCCAGATCGACCGGTGCGAAATTCCGGACCGGCTGTGCAAAAGGCTTCTGAACTATTGATGCACTTGCGACAGACCTGGTACGTCGTCTGCGTTTTTTTCGCACAACGCCCTTGCCAGTATTACCCTGCGTTGGAGAATTTGTATTGTCGTCACTCATTCGCTACTCACGGCAGTTGCCTGACAGTTGGCGCTATATTAAGAAGCACTGGGCACAGAAACACCGGTTACACTACTACTGTTACTGTACACATGAAACTTGTTAGAATTGCTACCTGCAATCGATACCACTTTAGAGCAATTTCTGTTGAATTACATAAGCACACGCGGCGGAGAATCACTAAACCTCGCACAGATCCTGACCCGCGGCACCGCCAGTGACGGCGGACTGTTTGTACCGGAGAAATGGCCGTCACTCAGCACCCGGGAACTGGCGGCACTGCTCAGTGGTGAATATGCAGAAATCGCCGGTCAGGTCCTCGAACTCTTCGGCGCTGACTCGCTCGCAACAGGAAATATAACTGAAGTTGTCAGCAAAGCGGTGCAGGGTTTCCAACAACCGGTCGGGCCACCTGTCACGCAGCTAAAAGACGGCCTCTGGGCTCTGGAACTCATGCACGGCCCGACGCTCGCGTTCAAAGATTTTGCACTTGCACCACTGGCAGAGATTATCGCCACTGTGCTAAAGCAAGAAAACCGTCAGGCAACCGTACTTTGTGCCACCTCCGGTGATACCGGTGCGGCTACCGTTTCAGCATTTGCGAATCGAGATAATCTCCGTGCGGTAGTGCTGTTTCCGGAGGGAGGCGTATCGGAGTTTCAACGCAAACAAATGACCACCACCGGTGCAGACAATGTTTTAACACTATGCGTGAAGGGTGATTTTGATGCCTGCCAGAATATGGTTAAAGCACTTTATCAAACTGAGGCTGCGAAAGACTATGGCTATACGGCAGTTAACTCCATAAACATGGTGAGAATTCTGTTGCAAACCGCTTACTACTTCCGCACTAGTGGGCTAATACAAAAAAAAACCGGTAAAGCGAGCAGCTTTATAGTACCCACCGGAAACTTCGGTAACGTTTATGCGGCCTATATTGCCAAGCAGATGGGCGCACCAATCAATCGATTAATCGTTACATCAAATGACAACGATGTTCTTCCGAGGCTCTTCGAAAGCAGCATTATGCAGGGCACTGCTACAGTAAAAACTATCTCACCCAGTATGGACATACAAGTATCCAGCAATTTTGAAAGACTACTATGGCACATCAAAAATTGTGACGGTACGGCTGTTCAAAGCGCGCAGCAATCTCTGGAGAACCGCAGCAGGTATGAGTTGACAGAAACAGAAATGCAAACCCTGACAACAGATTTCCGGGCACTTAAATGTTCAGAGGGGGAAGCCAACAGCGCCATGCAGTATATGCAGACTGAATTCAACAAGACAATCTGTCCGCACACAGCAACCGCTGTTCACGCCTACACAACTCTTGGACCCGATGCAGATGCAGATGCAGAAACAGTGATTGTGGAAACTGCGCATCCAGCCAAATTCAGTGCAGCAGTGGAGAAAGCCACAGGTACAACTCCAACCGCTCCACCTTATGCGTTGCAGCAATTGCAAAATAGCGAGGTGATGCACTCGTGCGATGCAACCATCCAATCAATCCAGGCAGCTATCGACGGATTTTTCAATTAAAAACGGTGTTCTTCGCGGCTAATTCGTGGACCACAACAAAGCAAAAAACTCCGTCAACCATAGCGTGAGCCTCACTATCTATAAGTAGTGTCATCATCCTGGCCAAGCTGTGTCTTTATCAGCCAGGCCACTATCTCACGTGATTTCGATTTACTGACGCGTTCGATCAAAACCGCTCGATCATTCAATGTGAACTCCCTCACAGAGACCAGTTCAGTTATCGATTTACAGGAATACCGCAGCCTTGCCGATCTCTTCTTTAACCAAGACACACAAGCTTTAAACAACACCGTTCTCCTGACACAGTTGAATGAGCAACGAGAACAGTTACAAAGGTCGGACTCTGAATAGATATGTTCTCAGTGGCGCGGCAGGTGTGTCGGCAGACTGCCTGATCGGCTCGGTGATCCGGCTGGAGCGTGGCGGCCTGTTCCCTGGAGGCGTTATTTCGTCACTACCAGCATAGAGAAACATTGATCCACTGCCGATTTTGTCTAGCCTGAACAACAATGAAGGTATCGAGGATGATGATTCATTGGAAGATCTTGTGGAGGCGGAAAAAGATACGCCAAACTCTGAACAAGGTCCGGATGAGAGGCAGGAAAATTGAATATCTGGTTGATTGACATCGCGTTAAGCAGTAAGCCGAACAATCGGGAAGCAGGACAATGAAAAAACTGTCGGCAAAATTTCATCTGGCACTGGGTCTGACATCAATCGTTATGACGCTGTTGTTGGCAGCGACGATGCTCAACCTGATCCCTGATCGTCAGAAGGCGACGATTGCCGGGCGAACTTCTCTGGCTGAATCTATCGCGTCTAGCAGCACCCTGTTCTTAAGTAAAAAAGACTACTCAAGCATCCAAACAAACCTTGAATTTATTATTTCACGAAACGAAGACCTGCTCGCAGCAACCGTTCAACGTCTTCAGGATGAATCGCCCCTTATTGTAGGTGACGAAACGGCCGTTGATCTACAATTCGATGCCAGTAAGTCAACCCCAACGACACTGGTACTACCTATCCTTCAAGGTGACCAGGAATGGGGCAAAATTGCACTGTTTTTTGTAACGCCCGACACCCAGAGTCTACTAAAAAGAATGCAGGACTCACGCTTTGCCTTGATTGCGTTTTGCAGCCTGCTTGGTTTTCTGTTGTTCTATTTGTATCTGGGCAAGATGCTCAAAGCACTGAATCCTTCTCAGGCAGTACCTGGTCGCGTACGTTCGGCGTTGGATACTTTAGCGGAAGCGTTGATTGTTATCGACGGTAAATCAAATGTTGTTCTGGCCAACAAAGCCTTTCAGACTATCACGGGCGAAACATCCGAAGCACTACTCGGTAAAAAAGCAAACGAGTTTGAGTGGCACCTGAGTGAACAGCATCCAGAGGAAAAGGAAGCGAACAAGGACGCCAGATTCCCGTGGATAGAAGCCCTGGAAACATCAGAAACCGTGCGCGGTGCTGATGTATGGCTGGAAGCGCATGACGGCGACTGGCACAAATTTCTAGTTAACTGCTCGCCAATCATGTCTGGCAAAAAGGCCAGCGGTGTACTGGTCAGTCTGGACGATGTAACCGATCTTGAAGAAAAAGAGAAAGAACTCAGGGCAGCGCGCGACGCGGCAGAGGGTGCCAACAAAGCCAAGAGCGACTTCCTCTCTAACATGAGTCACGAGATTCGCACCCCGATGACGGCGATTCTTGGTTTCACCGAGGTACTGAAACGTGGCAACAGCTCCCTGGACTCTGACTCGAAAAAGCACCTGAACACGATTTCGAGCAGTGGCAATCACCTGTTAGAACTCATCAATGATGTGCTGGATCTAGCCAAAGTGGAATCAGGCGCACTTGAAGTGGAAGCCATAGACTGCAAACCACACGTAGTCGCTCACGACGTCGTGCAAGTGTTGCGGGTCAGAGCGGAAGATAAAAATATCGGGCTTGAAATAGAAATTCCGGAACCACTGCCGGAAATCATTCAAACAGACGCGGGCAGACTGCGCCAGATCATAACCAACCTGGTGGGCAACGCCATCAAATTCACCGAAGAAGGCGGTGTAAAAGTTATTCTTCGGACTTTTGAAGAAAACGGTAAGGCGAAATTCGCTGTTGATGTAAAAGACAGCGGCATCGGCATGAACGAAAAACAGCAAGCCGCGGTGTTCAAACCATTCGTTCAGGCCGACTCGTCAATCACCCGTCGATTCGGTGGTACCGGGCTCGGTCTCGCGATCAGTCGTAAACTCGCAACGGCACTCGGTGGTGACATACTTCTCTATAGTGAAGCAGGTGTAGGGACCACATTCACCGCAGTTATCGATTTAATCACTGGTGATAACGTAGAAATACTGGCGCCACACGAGCTATTCAGCCAGGTTGAAGATGCAGAAGCACAAACACAGGCACACTGGGAATTTCCACCCTGCAAAGTGCTGGTTATTGATGATGCTGCTGAAAACCGTGAGCTGTTAACACTGGTACTGAACGATCTGGGTATAGAGACAGAAACTGCTGAGAACGGCGCTATTGGCGTAGAAAAAGCGAACGGAATTGATTACGACGTGATCCTTTCGGATATCCAGATGCCTGTCATGGATGGCTACGAAGCAGTTGCGGCAATGCGTGAGAACGGTCTGCAGCAACCAATCATTGCACTCACTGCAAATGCAATGAAAGGCTATGAAGAGAAAATTCTGAAAGCTGGATTCTCCCACTACATGACAAAGCCGATCGATATAGACGCCTTGTCAAAACTTCTGGCTGAACTGATCGGCGGCAAACAGGTTGCTGCATCACCGGAAAAACCAACAAACAAGCCAACGGAGAAATCGCCAACCGCGCGGCCAGTGCCAGAGCAACAGTCTGACCAACAGAGTGCTTGCTCCGATGAAAGTCCGATTTACAGCCGCATGGGTGACTCTGAAAAACTCGGCCCCATTGTTGAGAAATTCATCACGCGAGTACATGAGCAATTTTCGGTTATGGAGCGCGCCTGCAAAGACGGCGACTTCGAAGAGCTTGCTGATCTCGCCCACTGGCTTAAGGGTTCCGGAGGCACAGTCGGGTTCGACCAGTTATCAGAACCTGCCAAGCAACTGGAAGAGAACGCTAAATCCCGCAGTCAGAACGCTTGTGACGGCGATCTGCTGCAGATTAAAAGCATCATCAAGCGCCTGCGCTGTGGCACCGCAATCGCAAGTGCGGAGCACCCCGGAGAAAAATGGCTCGGCTCTGATGAAACTAAAGAATCGCGTGTACAAGCCGTTCCTGTTGTAGAGAGTTCTCTGCTTGCAAAGAACCCGTCGTTCCGTCCCATTGTGGAGAAATTTATACCGCGACTGGACATGCAATTGAAAGCAATGGATGAAGCATTGGAACACCAGAATTTTGAAGAGCTTGCAGCACTTGCGCACTGGCTCAAAGGATCAGGAGGCACAGTCGGTTTTGATATTTTCACTGAACCTGCCGCCGAAATGGAGAAGGCCGCAAAAAACGAAGAACGAGATTTGGTTAACGCCAGGTTGTCAGAGATAAGAGATTACGCCAGGAAGATTGTACTTCCCGCGAACGACGGTGCCGCCGGGCATCAGAAGTCTGCGTAGTAACGGAAACACGGCTAATAACAAATGTACAACGGCAGCTTTAACAATCTGGATAGTGACGGAGATTCGAATCAATACGAAGCTCTTATCGCCAATGCCAGAATCATGCTTGTAGATGATGAGCCGATTAACACTGAGGTACTGCAAACATACCTGGAAGGTGAAGGCTACACAAACTTCACAAGCACGTCTGAATCGGTACAAGCCATTGAAATCATGCGCCAAAGCAAACCGGATGTGGTGTTGCTTGATTTAATGATGCCAGATGTTTCCGGATTCGACATCCTGCAAATGATGCGTAACGACAAATCGCTTACACACATTCCTGTGGTAATCCTAACGTCATCCGACGACGCAGAAACAAAGCTCAAAGCACTGCAACTCGGCGCTATGGACTTTCTTGCCAAGCCGGTGGACGCAAGCGAACTAGCGCTGAGACTACGCAATACGCTTGGTGCAAAAGCCTATCAACACCACCTGATTAACTTTGATCAGCTGACCGGGTTGCCAAAGCGCGATACGTTTATGGAAGCTGTGGACTCTCAAACAATCCTGATGAGCGGCAATAAGGAAAAGGGTGCTTTACTGCATATCCACATTGAAAATATTAAAAGCATTAACTCATCGATAGGACGTGAAAACGGCAATAAGATTATCCAAACTTTTGCCAGGCGATTACAAGCGTCGATTCAATCAACGTGCAGCATTCAAAACGCTCTCGGGATTGAAACTAGTGTCAAAGTTGCACGTGTAGGCGGCGACAAGTTCGCCGTGTTTATGGGTCCAGCCTCCAAACCGGAACAGGTCACAATGCTGGCCCGCAAAATAGTAACTGACACCGGCCAGTCTATTAAACTCGACGAGCAGCTATATTTCACCTCCACAAAAATTGGCATAGCGCTATACCCGAATGATGGCGACGACGTCCAAACACTGTTAAGTAACGCAGAAACAGCCATGTCTCACGTCCGAGACCACGGCGGCAAAGAGAACCTCACGTTCTACTCGACAAGCATGGATGAAGAATCAGCCAGTATTCTCGCTATTGAAACAGGACTGCAAACAGCAATCGAAAGAAACGAATTGCGCGTTACGTATCAACCAAAAGTGGATGTAAAGTCTGGAAGGATAATCGGTGCCGAGGCGCTGGTACGATGGATTAGCAAAGATCTTGGCTTTGTTGGACCGGATCAGTTTATCTCTATAGCTGAGCGCACCGGTCAGATCATCCCGATCGGTGAATGGGTGCTAAAAGAGGCTTGCGCTCAGGCAGCGGTGTGGCGCGAGAAGTTCGGCTTTGATTTCCACATAGCAGTGAATATGTCGATCAGACAAATACACGATTCAGATATGCGCCGCACTACCAAGGACAGCCTGGAAGAATCAGGCTTGCCAGCAAGTTGCCTGACTCTGGAACTGACAGAGAGCATGGTGATGGAAAACGCCGAGTCCAACATAGAACTTTTACGTGGACTGAAATCACTGGGTATCAGTCTTTCGATCGATGACTTCGGTACCGGCTATTCTTCATTGAGTTATCTGCAGCGCTTTCCACTGGATGAACTTAAAATCGACCGCGCCTTCATTGAAGAAATACAAACCGAGAATCACCGTGCACCAATCGTACGTGCAATGGTATCTCTGGCACACGATCTCGAGATGTCCGTTGTGGCGGAAGGAGTAGAAACCGAAACACAGCTGCAATTCATGCAACAACTGAACTGCGAGCTGTACCAGGGCTATTTGCGCAGTAGGCCATTAATTGCAAACGCCTTTGAAGAATTACTGTTAGCAGAAAACCAACCCAGCAAAGCTGCATGACCGTAACGCACGGTTATCCTACTCGCAGAAGACGAGTAGCGGTATAGAGACGTCAGACTCACCGAGGTTTATTGACCGTTCACCTCCCCAGTAGCACTTCGGGTCTTCGACGGTTACAAAACTCTGGACACGCAAACGATACTTCCCGGCGTCACCGAGATACATCGACGCAAAGCCATCGCTGTTCGTAGTGGTACTCGACTCGGCTTCGCCATACTGCAACACATCGGTTTCCTGCTCGACACAATCATATAACGATGGATATTTACTCTGCAGCTCTGAACAGCTCGCACCGACATAAACAACGCTGACTCCATCGACTAAACCCTGCCCGCGTGCCATTGAACCGGGTACCGTGTATACCGGCTCGGCAACAATTGTGCGGCCGTCAATAGCAGGTGTGTAACTATTGGGTAGCTGATACTCAAGAAACAACGTAACGAGCCTGCCGGGGGCATCATCATTCAGGGATTTGGCATTACCGTTATCATCATCAACGATAATAGTTTTCGCTGAGTCCGCTGACGGTTCAGCCGCATCACAGCTGACAAGGGCTATACAACATAGAAGTATAAAAAATTTATGCACTGGCGTTCCTGCGTCTGGAGTTTCGTGCAAGCGCTGCAAGTGCCAAACACGCTATTAATGGCAGAAGCGGTGCAGATCTGCCACTGGATGTCATAAGTGAGCACCCGGCACCACTAAGCCCAGTACGTAATGATGCTGTATAGGCTGCGAGCGCGTCATCAGCTAACAAAGCATCGGGGCCTGGTAACGTACCGTCAGCCGATTCCCTCATTTCTTCCGCTTCGGTTTCCAGCCGCAGGTCAGGTTCTGGTTCAACGGGGGAAACGGGTTCATTTTCTCTTACGCTGGGAGTCACAATCACAACCGGGCTCTCAACAACGATCGCATCAAACACCAAAGGATCTGTGCCACCTTTTATTTCTTCGCTGTCGGTTTTTCCATCAACGTCGCTGTCAATGTTATTCGGATTGGTCTCGTGTTGGTTTATCTCATCACTATCGCTCAGCCCGTCATTATCAGAATCAGTCTGTAATGGATCAGTATGATATTGATTAATCTCCGCCGCATCACCAAGACCATCGAGGTCCGAATCAGACTGTCCGGGATCAGTAAGATATATTCGTATTTCATCCAGATCATCGAGACCATCGTTGTCGGAATCTGTGCCTGTGCGCGATCCGCCAAACTGATCCGGTTCAGCGTCTATCGAGGAGAGCAATCCATCACCGTCACTATCGTCGCCGCTTACTAAGCGGTCTGCCTGATAGACAGCGGCGACAGTGGTCGGGGTATGGTCAGGATTAACATTTATTGACAATCCGTTCGCATCAACTGCACCGTCTATCAGATTATCGTTATCCGAATCTATTCCGCCAGATTCAATCACATCACCAAGGCCATCATTGTCGCTATCCAGATCACGATGGTCGGCAACACCATCTGCATCAGTATCGCGGTGTCGCGTAACCGGAGTGAAGTAGGTGTATGAGAAATGCTGAAGGCTATGCCGGAAACCCGCAATTTCGATATCACCACTTAAATTATCACTTTGGTTATCAGCAACAAGATATCTATTAGAATACGTCAGCTCCATGTTGGCGGAGTTACCTCTAAAGTGCAGCGTTACAAGATCATCAATAGAATCTCCACCGGCGCCTGTGCCGGTAAAAATTATTTTATCGCTGTTGATATTCACAGCGATATTGGAATTCAGCGATAATGAGTAACCTACAATCGAATTAATGCTCACCGCAACCGTCTCTGACCGTAACCCATCCAGGTCACTAATCGTAAAATCAATATCGCCAGCTGCGCCTGCAACAGTCCATTGCACCACTGAGCTGCCCGATGTGAGATTACGCAGCTTAGGTTGGTCATTGTGTAAAGACCACTCAACCAGCGTGTCACTACTCATGACACTGCCTGTTAGCTGCGCAGTATGACCATCAACAGTACTGACCAGATCGTAGCTTACGGATAACTCTCGTGACGATGAGTTAGAGGGATTCACGGCATAGTGATGTGCCGGACTACCAGACAAATTAGTAAGGCGCTGAACACCTTCAAGTGTGTTGATAATACCGTCGTTATCCTGATCAATGTCGTTGACATCCGCTACGCCATCCTGATCCAAGTCCGCCATCTCCGGATCTGGTATCTGCGCAAATGCGAGCGGCGTTAAAAGCGGCGTTGAGACCGTCACTGCCAATAGCGCGCTCCACCGCAGCGCTTTACCGGCGGGCTGGCTTCTCCAGGAATGAAATAAAGTATCTTGCACGGGATATCGCTCACTTTGCAGCACCCTGAACGGTAAAAGTAACAACCTGTCAGGTCAGCCAATTCTTCGACACACGCATACCGTGGCCGGTGGACCGGAGAGCCGCAAAGCAAGTACCACCCCTGAATGACCGTGTTTACAGTTGTGTTTACAGGGCTGATGACGCTATGGTCTGCTTCATCCCGACAATTTATTGTCAGCCGGATTATTCAAACGGGATTCTGCTACACCCGCACTACCCATATTGGCTCAACCCTTTAAGGTTCAACAATGATCAAGCTACTGGCCGTGTCCGTATTCATTGCGGTAGGCGTTATCATCGGAAATATTTTTTTCCAACTATTTCCACACAACCGGATTTCAAGACCTCTTTGTATGGGTATCGGTGTACTCGGTGCGTTCGCCGGTATGTTACTGGCGGATCTGGCTGACATTCGTCTTGTCGGCAATCTCATTGATGGGCTACTGTTTTCCGCATTTGGCAGTGCTGCCTTACTAGCAATCAACTTAATCCTAAAACGTAGAAACTAGTCCGGCGCTCTCTGATGAATGATCTTACCGGGATTGACCTCACCGAAATAACCATTGAAGTAAACGGAGTAAATCTATCAGCCCTCAAATCAATTTCAGGCAATAAACATAAAATACTTTGTATTCACGGCTGGCTCGATAATGCCGCAAGCTTCAGACCGCTACTGCCGCTCGTACAGGACGCGGAGATCATCGCCATTGATCTACCGGGTCATGGTCACTCCGATCATCAGGCGTCCATCTATTCACTGGCAACACAAGCACATACTGTTTTGGCCACAGCAGATGCACTGGGCTGGGACAACTTCAGTGTAATCGGTCACAGCCTCGGTGGATGCATCGCTCCATTCGCAACTGTTGCCTCCCCTGCGCGAATTGAGAGTCTCGTGTTAATAGAGGCATTGGGTCCCAGATCTGAACCACCCGAATCACTGCCAGATAGATTATCTCAATTTCATTACGATATGCAGCGACCTGATAAATACAAATCAAGACTTTTTGATTCGGTAGATCAAGCTATCGAATCCAGGTTGCGTGTGAATAAAATGTCTGAAGACTCTGCAAGGCTGATCATTGAAAGGCAGCTAAAACAGGTCGAGCACAATGGCCGTACGAAATGGCAATGGCGTTTTGACAGTAACCTCAGGATCGCTTCACCGAGCTACTTTACCGAAGATCAGGTGCAGAGTGTGCTTAACGCTATTGATTGTCCAACGTTATGTATTCTGGCCAATGACGGTTACCTGACAGATCGCGCAGAGACGGTGCAACGGTTAAGCTGTATAAAGAAGATCTCGCACGTTTCTCTGCCTGGTCATCATCATCTACATCTTGACAGTCCACAGCCAGCTGCAGATGAAATCAATAAGTTTCTAATGGCGTGCATCAGATAAATTTATCTGCAATCGCGAGCGTAGCGCTACTTAGCTGCTCCATCATCTCCTGACCACCGCGCAAAGCCACACCTACGGCCAGAATATCGAGCGCCATCATTTGCGCCAGCCGCGACTTAAGAGGTGAGAACACATCACTGTCTTCTGCCACATCAACATTAAGATTAACTTCACCCATCGATGCCAGCGCGCTACCGGTTCGAGTAACGGTAACCACCGGTGCACCCGCCTGCTTTGCCAATGCAACTGCATCAAGCATGTCTTTATTACGCCCCGTGTAGGAGATAGCAATAGCCAGTGAATTTTTATCCAGCAGCGCGGCCGACGCCAGCTGAATATGCGGATCCGCATAGGAGATTGCAGGTTTGCCGAGACGCAGGAATTTAAGCTGGGCATCTTCGGCCACAACCGCAGAGCCACCGGAACCATAAAACTCAGCACGCCCCGCCGCGCAGTACAGATCAATTGCGCGGGTAACCGCATCATGGTCCAGTTGGTTACGGATATCCTGCATTGAGGCGATAGCTGAATCGATCAACTTCTCCGACAGTACTTTGCTGCTGTCATCAGAAGCAACATCGCGAAAAAAGTATTTCTCCTGACTACCCCGCGAACGCGCAAGTTTCATTTTAAAGTCGTGATACCCGCTACAACCAATAGCTCTGCAAAATCTGACAACTGTTGGCTCACTGACCCCGCAACTCTTAGCCAATGACTGAATGGATGCCTGAACTACAACATCAGGTTCACGTAAAACATATTCCGCGACTTTATCCTCAGATTTACTGAGGGTCATTCGAGCAGAGCGAACTGTGCCCAGCACTAGCGGTCCCTCCAGTTAACTATCACTAGTGGGTTACCCACAAGTTCGTACATAAACATTTCACAACCGCAGCCGTCAGAGCAAAGCGTGTGCTTAAAGTTTTTTCGACGCAGCCATGGCAAAGACAAAGTGCAACCGACCTTATAGCATTTCACTATTATTTACTTGTCGCCTTATGAATAATCCAGGCTAGGAGTCTGCGCGGTAGAAGTCCGCGTAGCGAGAATGAGCCATGGCGAGGGCGTTTTTACGATCATTTGAGGCGCATAGTTGTTCATACGTAACGAAAATGATCGATAAAAACGCACCGTCAGGGCGCATTCGCAGTAGTGGACGTTCTGCCGCGCAGACTCCTAGGCCGCCCAATACAACTGCAACCGGGATTTCGCAGCTTCTATTACAGATGCAATCGGTAAGTTCTCTCCGGCAATCGCTTGCTCAAATACTTTGCGTTTGTTTTCACCGGTTATATGCAACACCAGCCGACGACAGTCGAGTAATGCTGCAAGAGTAAGCGACATTCTGGCTTCCGGGATATGGCTCGGACGCATTGGCAGGCATTTTTTACCGGAGTCAGGGTCACAGGCTTCTTCCAAACCCTCTGTATCCGGAAACAACGAGGCAGTATGACCATCCCCTCCCATACCAAGCACTACAACGTCATACGGGCCTGGCACTGATCGTAACGACTCTTCGCATTGTTGCCAGCCATCCTCCGGTGACTTTGCACCATTATAAATCGACAGAAACTTAGCTGACGATGCCGCGTTGACAAGCAACGTTTCTCTCACAAGCTTCTCATTGCTGAGCTCATCATCCAAAGCAACCCAGCGTTCATCAGCCAGTGTCACGGTCACGTTGCTCCATTCGATCTCATGCAATGACAAAGCACTAAAAAACGGGGCGGGTGTTGAACCGCCGGACACCACCAACGAGGCGCTGCCGCGACTAATCAGACCGTCTCGAAGCCAGCCAGCCACATTCGCTGCCAGCGACTCCGCCAGTGCGTGTTTAGTGTCTGACGTGATTACTTCACCATCAAAGCCACTAATCTGCATCGGTATACTCCTCTGCCCACACACAATCATCACGAGCTATTAAAGCCGAAGCCGCTGCAGGCCCCCAGGTACCGGCTGTGTATTGCTGCGACACCACATTATGCTCCTCCCATCCCTCAATGATCGGATCAATCCACTTCCATGCGGTCGCGACTTCATCACGGTGGTTAAAGAGTGTCTGGTTACCACGAATCATGTCTGACAGTAAACGTTCATACGCAATCATCTGCCGTTTCTTGAACGCCTGATTAAAATCGATATCGAGATTCACAGGCAACAACCGCATGGCATCCCCACGGCCTTTGGCAAAGATCTGTAGCTTGATAATTTCTTCCGGTTGTAAGCGTATCACCAGCCTGTTAGTGGAATCAGGAGTTTCGAAAATCGAATGAGGAGCCGAGTTAAAATTAATAATAATTTCAGTGCGCTTCTCAGGCAGTGACTTACCGGTTCTCAAAAAAAACGGCACACCTTTCCAACGCCAGCTGTCTATCTCTGCCTTGATGGCCACATAGGTTTCGGTATTACTATCTGGTGGAACACCCTCCGCATCGCGATACGAAATAATCGAGTCACCATTTATAGAGCCAGCTTTATACTGTCCGCGCACGGTACACCTGGTCACATCGTTGCCAACTATTGGTTTTAACGATCTGAGTACTTTTATCTTTTCATCACGAACACAATCAGGGTCAATACTGATAGGCGGTTCCATAGTAAGAATGACCAACAGCTGCAACAAATGGTTTTGCACCATATCGCGCAACGCACCGGTCTGATCGTAGTAACCGGCCCGCCCTTCAACCCCAAGGCTTTCTGCAATAGTAATTTGCACATCTCTTATGTGTTCACGCCGCCACAGTGGCTCAAACAAAGAGTTACCAAAGCGCAGCGCCATCAGGTTCTGTACTGTTTCTTTGCCAAGATAGTGATCTATTCTGTAGATCTGATTCTCTTTGAACACGTCAGAAAGCTCATCGTTAATCTGCAGTGCGCTTTGAAGGTCTCTGCCAAGCGGTTTTTCCAGCGCCACACGACTATTCTCTGTAACCAGACCAGCCTCCTCAACACCGCTGCAGATTCGACTGAACAGGCCGGGTGCAGTCGATAAGTAAAACACGCGCACACGATCCGGGTAACTACTCAGCACGTCGGCTAACCGGATGTAGTCTTCCTGAACTGTGATATCGACTTTCACATACTGCACACGCTGGCTGAACGTACTCCAGGTGTCCTGATGAAATTCTTCAGGCTTGATGTGTTTCCTCGCAGCCGACTCCATGAGAGTGACAAACTCTTCTGTGGAATGGTCGCTGCGTGCCGCACAGATAATCCTCCCGTGCTCTGGAAGCTGCGCCTCATGGTGACGGAAATACAGCGCCGGCAGCAGCTTCCTGAGCGCGAGATCACCAGTACCACCGAACAACACCAAATCAAAAGGAGGCAGCTGAGTATCGGAAGGATTTTCCATGCTTGAATTTTTCGCGTGGTTCATAAGTAATTTAAAGCCTACAGAATATGGTAATAATACTACATTTCTGATTTAATACTCCAGCTATTCAAATTTCTCCAGAAATACCGTGTTTTCGTTGCCAACTGAATCGCAGCCTGGTAAAGAAATACGCCAGTTAGTCCGATAAAACACTTGATCCAAGAGTTTTTCGTAGTATTATTACAACCAACGGGTTGCTATAAATGACAACGAACAAAACGCTTCAATCCGTCACCGACAGAATTATTGCTCGCAGCGAGAAACCCCGGTCTGGCTATCTAGACCAGCTGCAGCAAACCAAACAGAATCAGCCGCGCCGTGCACAGCTCTCCTGCACGAACTTTGCTCATGCGGTCGCGGCTGCTTCTTCTACTGACAAAATCACCCTGCACCAGGAACGCGCCGTCAACCTGGCCATTATCTCCGCCTACAATGATCTGTTGTCGGCACACCAGCCGTTTGAACGCTTCCCGGAAATCATCAAAAAAACCGCCCGCGACCACGGTGCTACCGCCCAGTTCGCCGGGGGCGTGCCTGCCATGTGCGACGGTGTCACCCAAGGGCGACCGGGTATGGAGATGTCGCTGTTCAGCCGTGATGTTATTGCCCAGGCAACCGCTGTAGCTCTATCGCATGACGTGTTCGATTCGGTTATCTGCCTCGGTACCTGCGATAAGATTGTCCCGGGACTTCTTATGGGGGCACTGGCATTCGGTCACCTGCCGACGGTGTTTATACCGGCAGGTCCGATGACTTCAGGGATACCCAATTCAGAAAAGGCGAGCGCGAGACAGAAGTTCGCACAGGGACAAATCACACGTAAAGAACTGATGGTTTCAGAGTGCGCGTCCTATCACGGACCGGGCACCTGTACTTTTTACGGTACCGCTAACAGCAATCAAATGTTGCTTGAAGTCATGGGTCTGCAACTTCCGGGTAGTGGTTTTATCAATCCGGGAGAAGAAATTCGTGACCAGCTGACTCGCGAAGCGACCGAGACCGCGATAAAGATAAACGCCACCACTGATAACAGCCTGCCAATCGGTGAGCTGATTGATGCTAAAACAATCTGCAATGCTATTGTCGGTTTACTTGCTACTGGTGGCTCAAGCAACCATACCATTCACTTAATCGCCATTGCGCGTTGCGCAGGGCTCATCATTGACTGGAGCGACTTCAGCGAACTGTCGGCAATTACCCCGGCACTCACCAAAATTTACCCGAACGGCTCGGCAGATGTGAATCAGTTTCACGCTGCAGGTGGTATGGCACTGGTGATATCACAATTACTAACTGCCGGCCTGTTGCACGACGATGTAAAAACCATTGTCGGAGAGGGTTTACATAACTGCGCTTGCGACCCGGTGCTCAACAACAATTCAATTGACTGGGTTCCATCAAATAACACCAGTGCTGACCCGGAAATCATAGCCGCTGTAGAGAAGCCTTTTGACGATACCGGTGGCCTTGCGCTACTTACTGGAAACCTCGGCAGAGCGATTATAAAAACCTCGGCGGTTGCTCCAAAGCACTACAATGTAGAAGCGCCTGCCAAAGTTTTTACCAGCCAGAAGGAATTTCTAACCGCGTTTCAAAATGATGAGTTGAACTCCGACTTTGTGGCGGTAGTGGTCAATCAGGGCCCAAAGGGTAACGGAATGCCGGAACTGCACAAACTTACACCGGCACTGGGTGTCTTGCAGGACAAAGGGTTTGCAGTAGCGCTGGTGACCGATGGACGAATGTCCGGTGCCTCCGGCAAAGTCCCGGCAGCAATACATGTAACACCGGAATGTGCGAACAACGGCAAGCTCGGTAAGGTCAAAGACGGAGACATCATTCGGTTACACACAACTACCGGTGAACTCAATGTACTGGTAGACGACAAAGAATGGCAATCGCGGCAACAGATATCGCACGAGGAACAATTGAGCGAGACAGATGGTCGGATATTGTTCAGTAACATGAGAGCAACTGTCAGCAGCGCCGAGACAGGCGCGTTGTCTTTGTTTGATCCGGGCGTTGCCTGATTGATCCGCAGTCATTCACCCGATCACTACCACATTCGTTAGCACACTGAGGCAGCAGTTGCTTATGCACTAAAATATGCGTTAGACAACCGTTACCCTGCCCTATAGATCACAACCACCTTGTGTCACCGGAAATGAGTATTAGAAATGAAAATACGTGAACTGCTAAAAATATCGCGAGTTATCCCGGTTCTGGAACTTGATGACGTTGATACAGCACCTGATCTTGCAGAAGCGTTGTGTGCAGGTGGTGCATCGGTGTTAGAAATCACACTACGAACACCTGCAGCCTTTGAAGTAATGGAAGCAATAAAAGCCAGGGTACCTCAGGCACACGTTGGCGCAGGTACCGTTAATACCAGCGACCAGATTGATCGCTGTAAAGCGCTTGACCTTGCATTTATGGTCAGCCCCGGTCTGCATGCACCGCTGGCCGAAACTGCCTTGAAATCAGGCATTCCCTACCTGCCTGGTGTGGCTACCGCAAGTGACCTGCTCGGTGCGATTGATCTGCGCCTGGACACCCTAAAGTTTTTTCCGGCTACTGCTGCCGGTGGCACCAATATGCTCAAAGCGCTGGGCGGGCCATACGGTGATATCCGATTTTGTCCGACAGGTGGCATTAATTCAGACAACTGTGAAGACTTCCTGAGTCTCAGCAACGTATTGTGCGTAGGGGGTTCGTGGGTCGCATCGAAGTCGCTGATAAAAAATCAGTCATGGGATGAAATAACGCGGCTGGCGAAGGCCGTTAATAACGGCGCCACCTAGTCCTAAGAACGCTCCGCAGGCACAGACGAACGCTGTATTTAATTGCTCGCCTACCCTGATGAACCAGCGATAGTGCGGCTCAGCCTTAACGCCAGTCTGACTATAATCAACAAAGCCGCAACTACGGCGCCACCCACCACCAGCAATAAGATTCTGGACAATAGCTGAGTTGTTTTCCAGCTGGTTCGCGCAATTACACGAAGTGCAGTCGAGGGCTTAATTCGTCGATGCACGAGCTTTCGCCACGCGCGAGCCGTTGTTCGCCACTGTCTCCTTATTTCTGCTGCAGCCATGTCACCACTGTATTTTTGTCGATAGCGCTCAGACCATTCCGCAACGACATACTGTTATTATTTTTCTATCCCAGATTAGCGGCAGCAGCCTGTATAAATTAAAGTGAAGTCGGTACCAACCACAAAATGTGACACATTCATAAACATTCTGCGTTTCAGTAGCATTCCACGGAATCTGCGCTATAGATCCAACAAGCACACAGTTATTTCATAAACACAACGCTAACCGGAATAACACACAGGCTAATTGGAATAAAAGTTATGACAACTCAACCTGCGTTATCAGAGGCGCAATCTACCTGTAGAGGTTTGCACAAACTGATTAAACGAATCAGTGAAGCAGCAGAGGACGTTGATAAAGGTGGTAGCAGCAGTTACGAACTACTCGCTTTGCTTGCCAGTGCAAACACTTGTGTTATCAACCTTTCAACCCAGCTGACATTACTCGAATCCGACAAATCTGACGATTCAAATGTACTGCCCATAAAGCGGCAGGATCAATTCGACGACAACTTCGACGAAAAAATCCCTCTCACAAAATAGAAACCAACCAAAGTAACCAGCAAGAGTCTATTGCTGAAGCCAGGATCTGTACTCGTTCGGCAAAGGCGTCAGATCACCAATATCAAGCCAGCCATTTTCCCTGGCAAGTTCGTTAATCTGATCGATACGTTCCTTATCTAGAGGATGTGTCGATACAAACTTCTCAAACTGTGTGCCCGCACCTCTCTCTCGTTGTTGCATAAACAGTTCAAACAACGCTGCCGCACCGTTAACATGACCATACATTTTATAGACTGCCGCCAGTGCTGACTGATCAGCCTGCGTTTCCATACTTCTGGAAAAACCCGTAGATGTTAAGCGGGTACCAAGTGAAAACAATCCGTTCTCGGAGGATAAACCTACTGCCGAGGTACCGATTGCCAGTGCTAAACCACCCCCCAGTCCCTTAACAGGATGCCGCAAGGTTACATGAGAGTACTCGTGAGCCACCAGCATCGCCAACGCATTCTCATGCGGCAGCAAACTCAAAAGCCCTTTGAAAAAATAAACGTGTCCGCCAATGGTCGCAAAGGCGTTGACCACATCTTCATCACTATAATGAAGCGTGACTGTCATCGATTGCTCAATACCCAGTGCGGCGGCAACTCTGTCTGCCACAGTTTGCAGGTAACTCTGTAGTTCAGGATTAACAATCTCCTGCTTGAACGGAGATTCCTGACCGGCTTTCTGCGCTGCCGTATCAATCCGATCGGCAAGCCACAGCTCCGCCTTGTAGGGCACCAGACCACCGAGCCTGCCACCGAGTACACTTAGCAGAAAACCCAACACAACAACTGCAATGACGGCCATAAGAGCAAGCCGAAGAAACTCCCGTAACGGATGACGGCCCGGCGTATTTACACCGTCATCCGGTGTGCGATCTTCGTAACGCATTTTTGTAGTATCTTTTTTATGAAGCTATGCAGGTGCACCGACATTCTGTGATGGTATCAGTGCAGTACCATAAGCCATCACCTCTATCGTCGTTACTCTACCGCCAATACGCGATGTTTCATACTTAACATTGAATATCATGGAAGCACCCTGCTTCTCTGCCTCCTGCTTTAGCCTGAGCATTGCTTCCCGCCTGCCTCTGTCCAGCAATGGCTCATAAGATCTGATTCGACCACCAAACACATTCACAAGATTAGCCACAAACGATTTAAAATAGTCACTCGCCACCACCACACTGCCGATCACCATATGCTGTTGGTATTGTGTATCGGAAGGAGGATATCTACTGGCAACCGCAGGAAGTGCAGACATTTCCCGCTCACGCTTTTTAATAGACTTGTAGTGGCGTTGTTCACTGAGCTGACCGAATCCGTAACCGAGCACCAACAGCAGCGCAAATATGCCGTACTCAATCACGAGTCTTCCCGCAACGTAACTGCAGTACCGTAAACAAAAATCTCTGCAGCACCCGAGGCAATACTTGATGTGGAAAACCGCACATTTAACACCGCATTCGCACCAACGCTTTTTGCCTGCTCGACCATTCGGTGCAACGCTTCTTCGCGCGACTCGTGCAGCAGTTCGGTATACCCGGCAAGCTCACCGCCGAATATACTTTTGAGCCCGGCCATAAAGTCCCGACCGGCATGCTTTGCCCGAACCGAGCTGCCTTGCACGAGACTTAAGTGCTGCGCTATGACCATGCCCGGGTAGTATTCCAGATTGGTAACTATAATTTCATCACTACCTGTACTGGTTTTTTCACTGCTTGCATTGGCTTGCATAAGAACCGCCTAAGTTGAGGGAAACAATACTATCTTGGGTGCCGCCGCAACACCATTATGCACATCTGCAAATGCCGATGCGCCATCTGACATAGGCCTGTGCTCAAGCCATTGAAGGTCACCAAGTTTACCGCTATGAATCGCATCCCTTGCAGCCAGCATATCGGACATCGTGTAACAGTAGTTGCCGATAAAGGTGATCTCCTGCAAAGTCAGCCTGCGTGTATCCAGACCGGGGGCATCATCCTGCAGCCCGATATGACAAATAACCCCACCCGGTCTGGCCAGTCGACTTGAAGCCTCACGAGTTCGGCCGCTGCCCACTGCGTCTATAACGAGATCAAAACTACCCGCTTGCGGCTCACTGCTGAGAGGATCATAGACATGACCAAAGCCGTTTTTCTCAGCTGTCTGCCTTCTGAGCTCACCGGTATCGCCAATGTACACTTCACGACAACCTTTACTCTGCAACAATAAAGCGGCAAGCACCCCGATTGCCCCTGCACCAATGACTACCGCCCGAGCTTCGGAGACCGGTCTGTTTAAAACCCGTTCTGCCGTCATAATACTGTGCAGGCTTACTGCCGTTGGCTCAGTCAAGCTGGCATGTGCCACTTGCATGTCTTCCGGAACGGTTAGCAAACTGTTTTCCGGCACCACTACATATTCTGCAAACGCACCGGCCAACCGCATACCGATCAGCTCTCGACTGGCACACAGATGCGCACGCCCGCCAACACAGTCATCACACTGACCGCAAGACAATAACGGATTCACAATCACGCGTTCACCCCGCCGCGGTCCATTCTGTACGATACCGGTTACTTCATGACCAAGAATTAACGGTGGTACACGGCGCGCATCCAATCCGTGGTAGGCATGCATGTCAGAGCCACATAGACCACACGCGTCTACAGACAGCAATACATTGCCTGCTTCGGGGACCGGATCAGGCTCATCGCGAAACACAACCTCCTCGGTGTCTGTGTATACCAATGCTTTCATGTGCGCTCCGGTTTAGTTTTCATGATAACTAAAGATTGTATAAGAGCGACGCACCGTTTGCAGACAAATCGCACCCGGCCTTTTCCCGAAATCTATCCGGCAAACCTTCAGTCAATCTATCAGGATTTGGTAAATCGGCGTTTCACACTTCTAAAGAAACGTCGGGGTGCGCTGACATAAAACATCAGTCTTTTGCCAGGGTGTGAAGAATTTACCCACACATCTCCATGACGCACCCGAATCTCCTCGCAGATAATGTCTACCGGGTAATCGCTGCCACTGTTCTCGATGCATTTGCGCCAGAAGAAGGTATGAACATAAGCTTCCTTTGTAACAACTCGGCCATATCCCGATCGAATTAATCTAACCACTCTTTCAAAATGAAAAGAGAACGCTTTTCGCTTCAGAAACGGGGATCTTTTCAGCAGCAACTCTCTCCAGTTCCAGATAGTGCGATTAACATAGAGCGGATTATTCCAGTCACTCCTGACATTTTCTATGTTGATTGGATCTTCCATATACGCTCTATGCGAGAACCCGGAGCTATTCAGAGCAGGAGTCAGTGTCGCCTCGTAGTTACCAACAACCGTATTGTAATCAATACTATCTTCTAAAACCCCGTGCCAGAAATTTTGAAAAACTTCACTGGCCACAACATGCCGTTTAAAGACCAGAAAATAACTTTGCAAATGTGGCTCGAGATTACCGGCACGCGTAAGCGCCGCCGGGTGTTCAGTGACTCCCCAGAAGTCCACATTATCAACACTCATCGAAGTGAACATCTCTGTAAAAGGGAACATCGGCGCATAGCAGCTGTCATTTGCCAGGATAAGTTCATCAAACATTTGTAGGTGCGCCCAACCAACAAGCTCTATGGCGTGCTTCCATGCACCAAAGTCCAATCCTTTGTTGTCTCTCTCAAGTACAGTTGAAACCAGCTGTGAGACCTTATTCTGCTGCGCTTCTGTTAAACGGGAATTCGAGACAAAAACTATTTCGTTGCAAATCTCACGCAACCCCTGCAGATAGTGCAGAACAGCGGGCGCGATTTCACCGGCTTGACCGAAATGCACAAAAATACATATGCGTTCAGGGTTACTCACTACAAAGCCGGTTAGCCGCGGAACTGTTTAAGTACAGCACCGGCTCCCGCCACTTCTTCACAAACTATATCGCCACTTGCCTCGCTACTGAGCTCTGCGGCATTCGCTTCATCTGTATCAATGTGCATTTCAAGCTTATATTTTTCACTGACCCGGATTAACGTATCACCAAACGTCAGATCGCGCGGGCCGCCTGTAATAGCCACTTCGACGATATCTTTATCTGCAACACCGAACACCTGCGCATCATCGGGATGCATGTGTATATGCCGGCGTGCACAGATTAACCCTTCTGATAAATTTACCGTGCCTCGTGGACCTTCAAGCGTAATCGGCGCGGAACCCTCCACCTTACCGGAATCACGAATCGGCGCATCGACACCAAGCTTAAACTCATCGGTGCGGGCAATTTCTATTTGATCTACTGATCTTAATGGACCGAGCAGACGCACGCCATCGATTCGATTGCGTGGGCCGATTAAGTTGATCTTCTCTTCACAGGCGTATTGGCCTGGTTGCGAGATTTCCCGATACACAGTCGGGGTTGCACCGTTACCAAAAAGCTTCTCAAACGTTTCCTGTGTCAGATGGATATGTCTGGCACTGATAGCTACCGGGATACTCTTGTTTGCTGTAAGTTTGTTTTCCTCAGCAACAATGCGTTTGGTTTGTCGTGCAATCATCAGCTCTTCGTCGGTTTTGACCACAATTGCCCTGACCCTGGAACTGATATCTGAAATTATGGTCGCATTCGCAGAACTGTCTACCGACGCATCACGATTAAGATCTTCATCGACAACAAGCCCGAGGAACTCCAGCCGTTGCAGTATTCGACGACGCATTGTTGCACTGTTCTCACCAATTCCACCGGTAAATACAACCGCATCCAGCCCTCCCATTACAGCCGCATAAGCACCGATGTACTTTCGCACTCTATGTGCAAATACGTTAATGGCCTTCCTTGCCCGATCATCACCCTGCTCTGCCAGATCTTCTATCTTTCGAAGATCATTGCCAATGCCGCTCAAGCCAAGCAACCCGCTTCTACGGTTTAAAAGATCATCAAGCTCCGCCACACTGAAGTCACCACTGCGCAGCAAAGACATTACAGCACCAGCATCAATATCTCCTGACCGGGTACCCATCACTAATCCTTCAAGTGGCGTCATACCCATACTGGTTTCGGTGGACTTTCCGTATTCCACCGCACAGGCACTGGCGCCATTACCCAGATGCAGCGTGACAATACGAAGCTGACTCACTGATGAGCGCAATGCTTCAGCAGCCACCCCCGCCACGTACTCGTGCGATGTACCGTGAAAACCAAATCGTCTTATACGATACTTTTTAGCGACCTCAGAATCGATCGCATATTCGCGTGCACGTCTCGGCATGCGAGCGTGAAAAGCGGTATCAAACACAGCAACGTGAGGGATATCCTTCCACTTCTCGCGGGCAATACTGATACCGAGAAGATTAAACGGATTGTGCAATGGTGCATCTATCGAGCAGGCCTCTATCTCTTTGATCACCTCCGTATCAATCAGAACAGGCTCGATAAACTTCTCGCCACCATGAACAACACGATGCCCGACTGCGTCGACCGGCTGACCGTCCACTTCCGATACAAGATGATCCAGTGCCTGCTGGTGATTTTGAAATACACCGCCCGTCTCACCGATTGACTGTATTTTTCCAGACACCAGCCGACTGCCATCTGCCACAGGATCGCCTGTTAACAGGTCAATCAGATGATACTTGACACTCGAAGAACCACAGTTGATAACCAGAACGCGCATTGCACACCCCTTACTATGAACTTGAATATTAGCGCATGAAAGAGAGGCACAGACTATACAGTGTGGTATGAGTCAAAATAGATAAGGGCACCGCGAACGGTGCCCTTTTTATCACAGCAGGCGTTGCTCACTATCCTGCTGGCTAACCGCAATCACTGAGTGATGATCGATAGCGATGGCTCACTGCTACCCCACAGACCATAGTGCAACGTGCCATTGTGGATCAGATACAAGTCATTGTCCGCACCAATCACGGCACGATCGTTTTCAAGCCCGATCGGCGCATACTGAAAGCCTGCAGCATTGCTTTCGAAAGTCCAGTTCGGCGTTTCGACAAAGCGGTTACTGCTTTCATCAACTTCCATAGTTAAGAGATTGTTACTGCTCCAGTTTGCAAAGCTCCACGGGCCACCACCGATTGCGCCATCAGCCAATGACAACGGAATTGCGAATCGCGCATTTTGATCTCCGTTACCTGCGATGTACGCGAAAGAGTGATGCTGCAACAAGGCCGGACTTTCGGTGCCACGCTTACCAAAGATTCTTTCATCGGCAACAAACGGGTTGGCGGGATCAGCAACATCGTACAGGGACACTTTTACACCCTGGTACCACGCACCGCGTCCGTCACCAAATCCACCTGTTGTGTCAGGTGTGGCATCTTTACCCAAACCGATCAACAGTGAGTCATTGACCGGGTGCAGGTAATCCGAGTAACCCGGAATTTCAAGTTCACCGGCGATACGCGGGTCACGGGGATTTGAAACATCGAGAACATACAACGGGTCGGTCACTCTGAATGTCACCAGATAGGCTTTATCACCAATAAATCGACTGGCATACAAGCTCTCACCGGGTTTACCGATAGGATCGGGACGTGATCGGTTCGGCAACGTAGACAGTGTTGCCAGGCTACCGCCTGACTCACGCAGAATACTTAATGTGACAGGCGAATATTCGAGTGATTGATCAAACGTTACCACACGAAGGTTGTTGTCTTTCTCGCTCAGTCGAAATGGCTTGCGCTCCGGATTCCAGCCCAGGTGACCTTTAACCGAACCGGTACCTTTGAACACCGGTGCACCGGCACCATTAAACGAAAACTTGTGGATATGCGTGGTGATTGCCGATTGCCTTTCTGCATCAATAGCCGAATCATTGGTCGTATCTTCAGTAACTGTGTCCGTTGCAGTTGTTGTTACCACGTCATCTACTGCTACTGGAAAACCACCAAATATCGAATAGTTATACTCGGTAGTCGCAAGGTAAACAGATTGTGGCGAAACATAAAGCGTTTCAGAATCGCCTACAAAGCAGGTACTGTTAAACCCGGTATCCGGATTATCCAGATCAATAGTGATAATAGAAATTACACTGGGTGATGGGTAATAGTATGTCGATGAGGCAGCACCGCCTTGTTCAGTACCATCACTATTATCAGCAGTACGTGAGTAACACTCATTGCTGCCAATAGCAGGTCGCTGTGTAGTCGCCCCATTTTCAGTAATACTTATCACTGGCAGAAAATCGGCAGCGTCTGCGTTATTGATGACATTGCGATTATTCTCTATATCCGCATCGGTGTAAGCGTAAGGAATAACACCATCAAGCTGCGGGTGAAATCGCGTAACAAGTATCAAACGATTATCAATCCGGCGGCTGGAAATTAAGTGTCCTTCAATGTCTATCGTACGATTGGCAGACAGTGCAGATGGATCATCTGCGTCTATCCAGCTCACCCGGGTTTCAAGTCCACCGAACGCATCCGACCTGGCCCAGGCATCCCATGGATAGAACGACTGGCCAGACAACAACAATAGATCCGTGCCAGCAGTTCCATTATAAAGATACATACCACTGACTGATCTGCCAGTGAGTTCCTGTAGTGGTAAGCGCGACAACACAGACGAACTCTGGCCATCGAGTTTATAGGCACTTAAGGTCTCAACCTGCGGTTGGTAAGGCAATGCCAGATCGGCAGCGTCAACCAGAAACGGCTCCGGCACAGCAAGACCATAGTTAACGTATCCGAGATCCGGAGTCTCAAGCGCGTAAAGTACATTGCCGTCGATCTTAATGCGATCTGACTCATCTACACCCGATTCCTGCACATTAGTATCGCTGAATCGACTGACGCTGCCCGCTTCCGGTGCTGAGCTATCAGCCGAATCGGTCGCAACTTCTACAAGAGCGCTCTGATTACCACTGCTGATGCCACCGCTGGACGGGTCGTTGGATGTGTAATAACTCAGTAAAGAATCGCGAATCAGCTCGTCCGCTGGCTTTGCTGCAAGTGCTCCCGGGATGTCTTCGGCAGCGCCTCCTACCGACGAACTGTTGCAACCATGTAGCGCCAGTGCGCCCGCGACAATGAGTATTTGACTTATGTTTCGTTTATTTTTCATCATGTTAACTCCTCTTTATCTAGCCAGTGCAGCACCGTCGGGTGGCACAGTATGGATCAATGAGACTTCATATTTCCATTAATTTGGGAATATATTCCCATATAATACTAAATATTTCGGCAGGTCAAGCCGATAGTTTAATTTATGGGATTTTTCTCCCAGACATTTCGTTGAATTACTGTATATTTACTCGTCATGAGCGATTCATCCGCAATCACAACCCTGTTGAAAAAGGTCCTGCGACCTCTTGTGCGTCTAATGTTGCGCAACGGGGTGGCATTTGCTGACTTCAGCGCTGTCGCTCGACGCATATTCGTGGAAGTCGCCAGCGAGGATTTCGGACTGCCCGGACGCAAACAATCCGTTTCCAGAATCTCGGTCTTAACCGGAGTCAACAGAAAAGAGGTCAAGAAGCTGCTTGACGAGCCAACAGCGCACGATAAAGAAAAAAAACAGAACAATCGTGCGGCCAGAGTGGTAAGCGGCTGGATGCGGGATGATGAATTCAGACAAAAATCCGGGACTCCCAAAGCACTACGCTGGGGAAATCCGGATGATGAGGGTGGCTTTGAAGCGCTTGTTAAGCGTTATAGCGGTGATATGACCGCAAGAGCAATTCTCGATGAGTTGGTACGAGTCGGCGCAGTTAATTTTGATAAAGAGAAATCAACCGTAAAGCTGACCGCAAACGGTTACATACCGTCAGCAAGCAATGATGAATTGATGCGCCTGTCGGGCGACAGCATCAACGACTTACTCAACACCATAGAACATAACTTCACGACAACGTCAGAGGCCACCCGGTTGCAGCTGTCTGTTGCTTATGATGATGTACCGGAGTCCGGAGCAGAGTTATTCCGAAATCTGAGCAAAGAAAAATCTCTCGAACTACTTAACTACCTGGATCAGTTTCTGGCAACGCAAGACCGATCCGTAAATCCGTCAGTCAAAGGCGAAGGACGCATCCGAACCGGCCTTGGCATTTACTACTTTGAAGAGCCAGTTGAGCAACATGATAATGCACAAACCGGTGAACAACGTGAGACAAACGACGATGAGAAATAAGACCGCTTTCGGCGCAGCTCCAACATCATTGCCGTCGCTGCTTCTCACTATACTTACCTGCCTGCTGCTCAGTGCGTGCTCGGGTGGTATCTTCGGCACTGGGGATGGCGGACCCATTGATGTCATAGATCCAGACACAAATGGCACAAACAGTTCGGGAGATATGGTCAGTGAAACCGTGGCCAATGGTGATTCAAGCGTGGCTACCGACAATGACGGATTTACAGGATCGCTGGATGTTTCTCAGCTTGTACCTCAATCATTGCAACAATTGATTGCACGCAACGAAAATATATCGCAGGCCCAGCAACTGGCAACCCAACTCAGCACACTACAAGAGAAGGTTGCTACAATACTAAATTCCCTGATCGCAGGCACCGGTATACCTGACGATAATGTCAGCGATGCCTTTGATACAACACTTCGCTACACTCAAGCCAATTCAGAGACCATTACCGCCAGCAGCGACACGCTCTCTGCCAGCTACTTCTTCAACACTAATAATGAACGCACGATTTACCTGCTGCGACAGAACAGCACTCTGACTGTCAGGCAACTGACCCGAAGCAACAATACGCTACTACAAGCAACTATTATCTCGCTGCCTGATGGCGCTACGGTAATTGAAGCTGACCTGAATCAGAACGGCACCCAGACTTATCTGCAGACCTACTCGACTGATACCGGTACAGTTACTTTTGCACAGCACCCGACAGACCTGACACTGCCAAGGCAGCGCGATTTCATTGATGACACAGCAAACATACTAATTGTACAAAACTGTACAACTGCAATGCAGGACTGCGATGTGGATAGCAACTGGACGAGTACGCTTACAACCGGTACAGCAATCGACGCACAATTCTCAAATGCGAGAACAGTGATCGATAACAGCTTAGCCGGTATTACATCGCCATTGTCAGAGTTACCCGACACAGTTAATGAAGCTGTGCTGACGCTTCCGACAGACACTGACCCGACAGACGAACAGATACAATGCGGGGTACAACGAGTATCTGAATCGGTCAGGGCTTTCTGTGTACTACCACAACCCCTGGGAGCAACAAACCTTTTCAGTGAGACACTGACCGGTAGCGAGATTTTCTATCAGCGGTTAAGCAACTAAATCCAGTGAGCTGCCCCGCAGCCGACAAGTGCAGATGTATTCGTACCAATATTAGAGATAACTGTTGCAGTCAGCGGCCCACGCTTTCTATTGCGCAGTTACAGCTACGACTAGAAAAGTAGGCCAACTATTCCGAACTATCGGTGTCGTGTGGATTTCTGGTGAGTGAACTTTAGTGTCAGTTATAGAGGCATACTGACAGTTCAGATTGGGTAGGTGCTTAACACACAAACAATTTTTATTTGCTATCATGATTCAATCTCATGACGTAAATATACTAATCCTGTTTCACTTAACAAAGAGTTTAGTTATATGAATAGGCGATTGTTTCTTAAGCTAGGGGGTACATTCTCTCTCACCAACACATGGTTCGCAGCAACTGCCAATGAAGCGCGAGCCAATAGTGTGCGTAGGCAGTTCAGGATTTCGGCTGAGGCTGGCAAGACAAATATCGTAGGGCCGGACTTTCCAGCTACTCAGGTATGGGGGTTTAATGGACAGGTGCCAGGCACACCGATACGTATCCGTCACGGCGAGGCGTTAGCGGCAACTATCCATAACGCGCTTGAAGTCCCCACCGCAGTGCACTGGCATGGTATCCGACTGCCTAACGCTATGGATGGAGTCGCTGGTTTAACGCAACCGGCTATACAGTCGGGAGATTCTTTTGAGTATGAGTTTACCCCGCCAGATAGCGGTACCTACTGGTATCACTCGCATGTAAATGCGTATGAGCAGGTCGGCAGGGGGTTATATGGGCCACTGATTATTGAAGAGCGCAGTCCTCCGACAGTTGACCGTGACCTCACCTGGATGATTGACGACTGGCGTTTACGTGACGATGCATCGATAAGCGATGACTTCGGTTCTGGTCATGATCGTTCACACGCTGGTCGTATAGGTAACGTGCCAACGGTGAACGGCCGTTTCCGTGACATTGTCAAAGTTCGATCCGGTGAGCGTCTTCGCATACGACTAATCAATGCATCTAACGCGCGTAATTTTGCCTTGTCGTTTGGTGATCTAATTCCTTCGGTAATCGCTATAGACGGACAACCTGTCGAGCCATACGAAGTGACAGAGCCGGTTATCGTTGGCGCTGCCGGTCGTGTAGATCTGATAGTCGACATGAGCGGCGAGCCTGGTTCGCGAATGCCGGTGATAGACAGCTTTTATCGAGAGTCTTTTGATTTAACCAGTTTCGTCTACGAAGACGAAGCACTAAGAGATTCCTCATTACAAAGTTCCATAAAACTCGCGTCAGCCGACTTGCCGGAGCCCGATTTATCAGAAGCGATTGCCCACGACATCACGATAGCGGGTGGTGCCATGGGCGGGCTTCGTCGCGCTAAGCTCGACGGTGAATGGATGGGGCTTCGAGAAATAGCACAGCAAGGTTATGTCTGGGCTATTAATGACGTGATAGGCAACAAGTTAAAGATGGCACCTCTAATTGATACTAAGAAAGGCACTTCTATCAAACTGACTATCCAAAACAAAACTGCATTCCCGCATCCTATGCATTTGCATGGCCATCATATGAAATTGTTGACAATCGATGGCAATACACTAACACGTCCGCGTTGGGTCGACAGCCCGCTGCTTATGCCCAATCAAGTCATGGAATTTGCTTTTGTTGCCGACAATCCGGGGGAGTGGTTGTTTCATTGTCATGCCCTGGAACATCACGCTGCAGGCCTTGGTGCTCTGGTACGAGTTACCTGAACAACAAAACTTCAGCTAGCAAATGTGCTATCTGAACCAAGTTGTCTGCGCAGGACTTAAACCATAGTTCAGCAAAATACATGACTACTAAAGCAAGAGCATCGAATAGTGAATAGAATCCTGACTTATCGAATCTTATTACTACTGGCGTTATTTATTGTCGGGGTCTGGGCCAGTGTCTCGACGGGTGTGCTGGCCTCTGACGGCACAGACGGAATAAGAATATCACTGCGGGCAGATGATCTCGCGGTCGTTCAGGCAGGTGAGGTGATCTATCAGGCAAACTGCGCCTCCTGCCATGGAAAATACCTCGAAGGCCAGCCGGATTGGCGCATTCGTGATACCAATGGATATTTGCCGGCACCACCGCACGACGCATCCGGCCATACCTGGCATCACTCAGACGATCTGCTATTCGAAATCACCAAGTACGGCCCTTTGGTAGTTATAGGTGATGATTCCTATAAAACGATAATGCCAGTCTATAAGGATATTTTGACAGATGATGAGATCATCGCTGTGTTGTCTTTTATAAAAAATACCTGGCCTGAAGAGCAACGCTCGTGGCAGGAGCAAGTCAATGGAACACAGGTTGACGGTATAATTGAGATGCCTGAAAAAAAGTCATCAATTCTTGAAAAACTATTGAAATAGACAATACTACCTACGCACTAAGACTGAAAAAATCAATATGAATAAGATACTCACCTTGTCGTCAATGGTATTACTTTCAGCGGCTGTAACCGCTTGCCAGCCTGAATCATCAACATCGAAAAATATCGGATTGACAGCAAACGCGACGAATCACAAAGCGGAAATCACCGTTTATAAAAGCGCTACATGTGGTTGTTGCAAAGAGTGGGTTACTTACCTTGAAGAAGAGGGGTACCAGGTAAGCGCAATTGATCATGACAATATGGATTCCATCAAAACCAAATTCGGGCTGACAGACCCGAAATTGCATTCCTGCCATACCGCGATTGTCGATGGATACGTCATTGAAGGACACGTACCGGCCAATGACATCGATCGACTCTTGAACGAAAGGCCCACTGATATAAAGGGGCTGAGTGCACCGGGTATGCCAATGATGTCACCCGGTATGGCAAGCCGTACACCAAATGATTACGACGTTTTGTCTTTTACCGACTCCGGAGATATCCAGGTTTACTCACAGTACTAAAAACCAGTTCAGTCGAAATAAAGAAACACGCGCGAGTGAAAAGTCAGATCTTTTAGCGTCAGGGCTACAGAGTAGTCGGTCATCACCTTAAAAGCCGTGGAGCGGTGGAGCGGTGGAGCGGTGGAGGTCAATATATAAAGTGAAGACCACGGTTGGCGCTGTTACAAACAGCACTTGCTGGCGGTTTATTTATATCGTTTTACAATAGGTAGCGCCCCGCACCTGCCCTAATGATTCATCCTGTAAAAACACCGCACAGCTGTGATTGCCGGCACTTGCCGGCAGCTGAAATGTCTGACTGATCTCATCACCCTGCCACGGCCCAAGAGAAATCAGTTCTCGTACCACATGATGATTCACCATGGTTTTGTCGTGGTTCTCGCCATGGGTAACTGCAGTCGAATGTATCGGGTCAAATAGTGCGAGCCACACTGTCGTGCCGCTTTTGTGTTTATCTTTAATATCAACAGTTAGCTGATTTTCTGCAACTGACGCTGTGATATCTACCTCGGGCATTTTCTTGTCAAGTGCTCTCATTACTGGACCTTTGCTTGATCCTACTTGCGCTGTACGTCCGTTAATTATCATCTGTGGCGTGTAAACACCACGCTTGCCCGCAAGCTCGATTTTGTTGTAACGACGTTGTCTTGCACTGTAGGCCGGGTTGGAGAACGGATCCTTCCAGACACCAGCTGAGCCATATCGCAGATCATCCCAGTAATCGACATGAAACTCGAGAGCGACTACGTCAGGTCTTTTCTTTATTAACTCACCCAGAAATTTGTCAGCGGCAGGACACGAGTAGCAACCTTGAGACGTATAGAGTTCTACCATTGGATTCGATTTGGCGGCAAATGGAATCCACAACAGCACAGGCAGTAGAGACAACTTCAGTATATTCATTCAGCCTCCCGGGCTCTTAATTGACCAGATGCATTGACCAGATACGCTAATCAGATATCAACTGAGAGACGCTAACGCCGGGTGGTCGGACTGCCTCGACTCACGAATCCTATCGCTCTTGACAAACGATAGAGAGAAAAGTTCGCCATACACCCTCTAAAAACTGTCTGGCGTAACAAACCGCTCGACCAACAATGGCAGAAGCGTGAATTAATAGCGAAAATGCTTGATCTGTTCGCCCTGGCTACCAATCTCGGTCATGGCCTCGACACCAAGCTCAAGATGAATCGGTGCCCACTGGTCTGTGGTTTTGCGATCTGCATCTTCCATCTTCACACCATCCGGTGTGATCGGCACATCTGACACCAACAAGAGAGCACCACGGGCTATTTGATTAGCATGACCAACAATAAAAAGTGTTGCTGTCTCCATATCTATACCGATGCAGGTCATCTCGTGCAGCTTTGCATGGAATGCTTTATCGTGCTCCCAGACGCGACGGTTGCTGGTATAAACAACCCCGGTTCGATACTCAAGATCTCGCTCAGCCACTTTGTTTGATACAAATTTGTGTAGTTTAAATGATGGCAGCGCGGGTACCATCGGGTGCAGATAATCATCACTGGTACCTTCACCTCTGATTGCCGCAATCGGCAGAATGAAATTGCCAATCTCGGTAGAGGCTTTTAGACCACCGCACTTACCCAGAAACAAAACCGCCCTGGGATTTACCGCAGTCAATAAATCCATAATAGTTGCAGCATTGGCAGAGCCGATACCAAAGTTAATAATAGTGATTCCGTGCTGGTTGGTCGCAGCCTGCATTGGCCGACTCTCACCGTAAATCCTACAATCAAAACGCCTGGCAAATGTTGTAACGTAATCAGAAAAATTAGTTAAAAGAATGTAGTCGCCAAAGTTTTCCAGCGGCATACCGGTATAACGCGGCAACCAATTTTTTGTCAGCTCTTCTTTGCTGAGCGTAGCGCCTTTGTCACCAATGCGCCGCCCGGTTGGTGTGGTTCTCATTGATCAGCTCCACCTGTGAATGACTGTGGAGTACTGTAACAATTTAAGCGCAGGCAGGCATTACCGGCGTGTGATTATCTCAAGATATTGTTGCATATAGCGGCGGCCCAGCTCTCGCAATCCGGCCGCTGAAAAGTGATTGCCAGTCGGGTCAGAAAGCAGATAGGGCAGATCTGTTGTGGCAACACAGGCGCTGTTGCTGTCTGCGTTATTGTTCAACGCCATAAGATGCTGATTAACACCCTCAGCTATACGTGTCTCACCACAAATGAACGGCAGGTCCGGTTTGGCCCATGGCTCGGAACGAAAGTTGGCAATTGCGCGATCGAGCTTAAGCTTGTAGTAGATCTTGTACTCAGCGGAGTCTTTATCAACAAACTCGGTAGCCAAAGGGTCAGACGTTCCTTCATACAGCCAGTCGCTCTCACCTTGATGCCACAACATGACATCAATCGTGTCGCGATGCGGAATCATTGAAAGTGCAGTGGAGATTTTTTCACGCATCTTTAAGTAAAACGACGACTCGTAATCCCAGTGGGCGATGCCCTTACCCGGTGCAGCAAGTACGATAAAGGCCGGGACCGCTGTCTCATCTAGTTGCGCTAAAGACTTACCGAAATGGAACACGAAATTATTGTTCGGTGAGTTCGCAGGATCGGTTAACGAATGATTTCCAGGATGCGCATTCTCGTCCCACACCTGATGCAAATCGGCTATCTGCCAACCCTCATCTGTAAACGCAAAAACTCTCGGGTGCGGTTTGTCGAGTATTGGATCGAAGGCGGTCTCCGGTGCTTCCACATTCGACTGACCGGTTACAACAATTACATGGTTTATTTCATCTATAGTTGCCGCTTCATCGGTAACACCGGAATGTACCGCGAGCCTGCAAGACGCACCATTTTCAAAACCGTATCCATCGCCGTCTGCATCACTACCTGGTATAGAACATAACGGTACAGAAGCATCACCAGAATTGTCGGTTGCTGATAAATTCTGGCTATTACCGACTTGTCCACTGTCTGAGTCTTCACAGACAACATCCGAGTCTGGATCGCAGCCACCTCTACAACCGCTCAGCCCGCCAACGATAATCAGCCCTATCAAGAGAATAACAAAAAACGTTCTGATTCGAGTTACTGCGAGCTCAGGGAATCCCATCAACCTTCACCGGATAATTGATTATTCACAGCCAACCGATGGCAGGCCCTGCTTACTTATCGGGCCAAATTCGTATCATCACTGAAAAAATCTGACCACTAAGTGCCAGCGGCATGCTTTGACGATACTGTTGTCTAAATTGTGGGAAGGCCGGCCAGAGTCACACTTCGGAGTCTGGCGTCTTCGTCAATTCTCAAGGGTTCCCCGGACTTTGGGTCACTCAAACTTGAGTTGTACTAAATTTTAGAAAAACCACCACGACAACCAGACACAAGTGTCGGTAACACTATCGCGTCATTTGAAGGTACACATCAGCGTAGTTGGCACCCAGCTGACGCAAACTCTCAGCGGTAAAGTGAACCTGCTCCTCGTCATGGGTTGACAATCCCGCACCGGGCACACACGCAGTCCAGCCATCGTTGTCTCTATTCAACGCATTCAGGCGGGAGTTGATCGGGGATCTGGCTGTCTCACCACAAATGAATGGCCGGTCGGCAGTAAACCAGTTCTCCATTCGCAAACTACTGATCAATGCCCAAAGCTTGTTACTGTAGTAATCATTTGGAGGAAACTCTTCAAGATCAGGATCATTGGACCCGGAGCTACTCCAGTCGGTTTCACCCTGATGCCATAGAATGCCGTCCAGCATTGACTTGTGCGGCAGATCGTTTAGCGCCAGAAGTGTCTTGTTGCGAAGCTTGCGGTAGAAAAACCCATCAGTATCCCAGTGAGCAATACCCTCTCCAGGTGCTGTGACCAAAATAATGCCGACCACCCTGTCACTTCTTTGCGACACGATTGTTTTGCCGAAATGGAAGCCAAAGTTATTATGCGGATCACCGTCAAGACCTCTGGCAGGATGCCAGCCAAGGTCCCACACCTGGGCTAAGTTCGCAATCTGCCAGCCATTGTTTGTATAGGCATAAAACCGGTCGACCGGCTGATCGAGTGCCGGGTCAAATGTGGTTTGACTACCCAGCGCATTCGATTGCCCCGTTATCAACACGACATCGGTAATTGTCGCAGCACCCGCAGCACTTACACCTGCCCCGGGATCTTGCGCGCCGGTCTGATCCGGATCTGCTCCGGAAAGTCCTGATTGATCTACCCGATCGGCTGCCGCGCCCCGGTCATCCAGCACAATTGCCGTGGCTGCACTATCACCGTCGCAGGCAGCCAAAATCAGCGCAAGAAATAGGGTAGAAAAAAGCTTAAACACGGCCACAAAAGTTACACCAGAAATTGTCTGGGTCGTAGTGTCTCAAAAACAAAACAACGAGTCAGCAATACTGTAACTTATGCAATACAAGTCTCGCCAGCCGGCGATAGCGAAATTGACAGATCCAGCAAAAGAATATTGGCGCAGATTGAGATAACCACTGGCCGGAAAAACGAATATCTCGCATGCTAAGAACGGTGCCAGCATATCCGCGCAGTAGTGTGGCAGGCCCGCCTCGGCCAGTCTGCCTACCTTTTGTAACGTGCTTTTACTTCCGGATTATTCAATACCCAGCCACATACGAAGGTATGCATCACCATATCTCTGGCCAATGGTACGCAATGAAGCAGCATTGAAATGGTCTGTACCTGCAATCACAGCCAACCCTTCTCCTTCAACACATGCAGTCCAGGGATCAGCGTCCGTATTGAGTCGATTTAGCTGATTATTCACCGGGGCACCTGCCGTCTCACCACAAACAAAAGGACGTCCACCACCAAACCACGGCTCACTGCGAAAGCGATTAATCAAGTCATACAGCGCAGCACCATATGCATCACTGTCAGAAGAATCCGATTCACCCTGATGCCACAATATTGCACTGAGCCTGCTGACGTCGGGAAGCTCATTGATTGCCTGAGATACCTTGTTTCTAATTTGAATGAATAATTCAGATTCAGGACCCCACTCGCTGATTCTACTCCCTGGAGACGTTAGCAGAATGAATCCAACCACTCTGTCCGGTGATTTCTCTACAACACGCTTACCAAAGTGCAGACTGAAATTGTTTGATGGCGGGGTGTTAGGATTGTTGCGCGGATGCCAATCGCGATCCCACACCTGGTTCAAATCGGCAACCTGCCAACCCAGATCAGTGTATGCGAGCACATTGGGATTCGGTGCATCGAGAAATTCGTCATAGCCGGTACCTGCACCCAATGCGTTTGATTGGCCGGTCACGAGTACCAGATCCGTTACCGACCTTAGCAGAACCGTTTCGTCAGACAGAGTTTGCGAGCCGGTGTTGGTATTGGCACCAGTGTTGTTACCAGTATTAGTGGTGGTTTGTGTGTTACCAATGCGGCAGGAAGCACTGCCATTCCAACCCCAGCCGTCACCCACGGGAGGTGTATCAACGCACTCTTGCGACTGGTTGTTGGTGGTTTGATTGTCTGCTGTCTGGTTGCCAGATGTTTGATTGTTCGCGTCACCGCCGGAAGCAGAAGTATCTCCAGTCTCTCCGATGCGGCACGATTCGGTTCCGTTCCAGCCCCAGCCATCACCCACCGGTGGAGAATCGATGCACGCCGGTGTCTGGCCTGCATTTTCAGCCGGATCACCTGCCACATCGACTACCGAATCATTTACCTCAGCCGGAGTCTCAGTTGCAGTGCCACTAACAGACGTGACTACTGTGCCATCGCTATCGCAAGCCATAACCAAAGGCAACAATATGGCAGCCGTCAAAAGCCGTCTGTTAAGATACTCAAAACCAGACAATCGACCAGAAAATCGGCTTGTAAACTTTACCTGCATGTTCCAATTCCACGCGCAAACTCAACCTGCGAGTATCAGTTATCGCACAGCCACGTTTCTGAGCATCCCCTCACAGAACATCAACAATCGCCACCCATGTCACAAAATATAATAGGGTCTAAAATTTCTGTCATGACATTATGTACTGGCAAACGTCTGCTCAATGCTTTTAAGCGCTTTCTCACAAAGCTCATCAATCTGCGTCTCTGAAATCACCAGAGGAGGGCTTAAAATCATCGCATCATCTACTGCCCGCATCACCAGTCCGTTATTGAGGCAGTGTTCACGACAGCGGGTACCGGTAACATCAGATTTCTCAAATTTCTGCTGTCCTTTTGCCGGTACAAGCTGCAACGCACCCAGCATTCCAACCCCACGTACCTGCCCGACGTTCGGATGCGACGCAAACTCACCAAGCTTCTTTTGCAAATAAGGCGCGGTAGTCGCGGCAACCGTTTCAACAATCTTCTCCTTTTGCATAATCTCGATATTAGCAAGCGCCGCAGCGGCGCAAGCCGGATGACCGGAGTAGGTATACCCATGATTAAACTCCCCACCGGCATCGAGGCCTTCTGCAACCTTATCGCTAACAACCACACCTCCGATTGGCAGGTAACCAGAAGACAGGCCCTTGGCGATTGCTATCAAGTCCGGGTTAATATCAAAGGTATTAGAGCCGAACCAGTTACCCGTTCTGCCAAAGCCACAAATCACCTCATCCGCTACCAACAGTACATTATGTTTGTTACAGATCTCCTGTATCAACGGCCAGTAATTTGAAGGCGGAACAATTACACCACCGGCACCTTGCACCGGTTCACCTATAAAAGCTGCAACATTGTCCGCACCTACCTCGAGTATTTTATCCTCAAGAGCCTGCGCCGCCATGCTACCCACTTCTGCCTCAGACAAACTATCACTATGTAAAAACCAGTGCGGTTGCATGATGTGTTCTATGCCATCAATAGGTAATCCACCTTGCTTGTGCATTGGCTTCATGCCACCCAGACTGGCCCCGGCCATGGTACTGCCGTGATAGGCATTTTCGCGACTGATAACAATGTGTTTGTCAGGCTTACCTACAGAAGCCCAGTAATGACGCACCATTCTCAGCACAGTATCGTTGGCTTCAGAACCGGAACTGCAAAAAAACACCCGGTTCAATCCTTCAGGAGCCAGCTCTGCAATCTTTGCGCTGAGTTCTACCACCGGTGGATGCGTGGTTTGAAAAAAAGTATTGTAGTAAGGCAGCTGTTGCATTTGGGAGGCAACCGCATCGAGAATTTCCTTTCTGCCGTAACCCACATTGACACACCAGAGACCGGCCATACCATCAAGAAATTTGTTGCCATCTACGTCCCACAGATACACTCCGTCCGCTTTGCTTATAACGCGCGCGCCACGTTTGGCAAGTGCCGGTGAATCAGTAAACGGATGCAGGTGATGGCGTGCATCGAGTTCTTGTAAGCGTGCACCTGAGTTGTGCAAATTTTCCATTGTGGCCTCGTCGCGTTAATGTGGAGCACATCTCCGCGACTTACAGACCTGCCGCAGAAATCAATATCCCGACATGGTAGCGCTTAAGCCCTGGTGCGACTAGATATTATGTAGAGATCTACCCAACACCATAACGTGGTTTCTGTTGAAACTCGCCATGTCTGTTTGTTCCAACCTGCGCAGACAACTTTTGCAACGACCAGCTATAGGCTGTGCAAGGCTAACTACCACCCACACCATTCAACTCAGCAATTGCAAGTGCTATGTCATCAGATAATGACGCAAACGCTTCACTGTAGGCCGCCACTAATGCCGAGTAGCCCACCCCTCTGACCAAAGGGCGGTACTCGGTGATACGCGTTTCGAGCAGTTGATAGGGCTTGGTGCCAGTAAGTACCTGCCAGCGTACCTGCAGATAGATTTCCTCTCGCAGCTGACCGGTCATTTGCAGAATATCAATGCGGGCTATGTTATCGATTTCTTTACGCAGCCATGGATACGCGTAGAGTTTATTGACTCCCAACCTGTCAGCTAAATTGGTTATCACTACTCTCGAAATGTTTTCCCGTAGCGGTTCACTCCAGCGATGAAACTCGGCCACCTCAAGCTGGTTCGAATCTTTTGGGGTGACTATGTTCTGTCGGTTGACGGTTTCAGGTATCGTGATCGGACCTACACCGATCGCAAGATCCGGGATTCCGCTGTCTAAGAACTGCGAAGCCGTAACCGAACCCCGCTCAGGTGTTAATACGTAGTAGTCCGGCAACGGTGTATTAATACAAGCACTAACCCCGATAGAGGTCGCGACCAGCAGGCAAACACCAATAAGAAAGCGCTTATTAACTGTAAAGCTCATCAGGAACCTGCGCTTATTTGCCAAAAAGAAATTCCTCCGGTTTTTTCTCAACCGATTCAGACACCGCAAGCACTGCTCGTGCTGCCTGCTGTAGGTCTTTTAAAGTATTCAGCAGATTGTAGTAAAGCGGTGAATCCGGAGCGATACCTTCAAATGATTCATCTGCAGTAGCAACCAGGGTTTTCATTTGCCCGGTCAGGCGGCTGATGTCTTTTCGCATCGCTATTGCCAGACCCGCAAACTCCCCAATTGCACCATCAGCACCGCCTATAGTATTGTCAATTTTACCCACAAACCCGAGCTTATTGAACTCCGTCAGCAGCAGTTGTGCTTGTGCTACGGTTTCTGAGGCATTGCCTATAAGCTCTTCAAGCGGCAGTTCATTGATCTTGGTGAGTGCCGATTGCACTCCCTCGGTTACCTGATCAAGATCCGACTTCACACTCGGCAGTATTGGAATCCCTTCTGCATTTTCCCCCAACGGTGCCGGACTACCTTCAATAGTTTCAAGTGAAACAAACAACTGGCCTGTTAGCAGGTTACCCGTTTGAAGCTTAGCCTGCAGACTGCCGACAATAGTGGTAGTCACATCATCCGAATCTATCTCCTGCACGCCGAGGAGTCTCTCTGGTTGGAACTCAATGTAAACCGGCACCCGCACAGAACGAGTTGTTTCATCGTACAACAACTTAATATTCGAAACTCTGCCAACCTGCACGCCCTTATACTCCACAGGCGCACCACGCGATAAACCGCGAACGGATCCATCAAAGTAGGTGACATACTCGTACTTTGAAGCGTTGGACAGCTCCAGCGTATCTTCAACTGCCTGCTCGTAAGATTCATGCAATGTGAAAACATGACCATCTTCCACCTGATAGGGAAATTCGTACTCCTCGATAATGTCAAACGCTACACCACCTTGCGCAAGTCCTTCCAGTGAAGGTGTACGCAGACTCAGGCCATTGGCATTTACATTCAAAGCAAAACCACTGACGTTCCAGAATTTGGTGATATTACGAACAATTTTATGATGTGGTGCATCAACAAATATTGTAAATTCCACCATTTTATAGTCTGGTAGAAAACGCTGTGCCTCGACTTGGCCGACCTTGATCTGACGGTAGTAAACCGGTGAGCCTACGGCGACATAACCCGCTTGTTTTGCCTGCAGATTCAGTCGAACCCCTGCAGCCCCTTCATCGGTTAGAGGCGGCTGTTCAAGGCCTTCAAACGCAGTTTGAAACGCCGTACCAACGAGTGAGTTAACTTGAATATAAGATCCTGATAACAGCGTATTCAAACCGGAAACGCCGCTGGTACCGACCCTTGGTCGAACTACCCAGAACCGTGCGTGGTTATTTAAATACCGGCGCGAGTCAACCGTCATACGAGCTTCGACAATGACAGTCTCCAGATCATCGCTGAGTGAGATTTTCTCTACCGTACCGATATTAACATCACGATACCGGATAGGCGTCTTGCCGGCCTCCAGCCCTTCAGCGGTATTGAACTGAATCTTGATTAACGGCCCTTGCTCTTTGTAGAAGTTATAAGCAAAGAACAACCCGAGCAATAACGCTACCAGGGGTACCAGCCAATAGGCAGATATACTTTGCCGCCTGCGCGGTGGATCAACAACCGGCGACACAGCTTCTACATCATAATTACGACGGATATAGTTGCCCTGCTTATACTTGGGTCTTCTAAATCGATCACTCATAAAGACCGATCCGCTGTTGCCACCTGAACTGCACCCGAAACTGCAGTGGGGTCCGCTGAAACACCAGTTGCAGTTGATGGATCATCCCACAACAATCTTGGATCGAGAGCCAGCGCTGAGAGCATAGTGAAAATCACGGTCGCGCCAAAAGCCGTCGCGCCAATACCCGGATCAATTTGGGCGATCGAACCAATTTGCACCAGCGCCGCAAGTATGGCGACAACAAACACATCAATCATTGACCAGCGGCCAATAAACTCCGTCATTCGAAACAGTCGGGTTCTGTCATAGCGGCTGTGTTGAAAACGTCGTTGAATTGAAATTAAAAGATAGGAGACCGCTAAAAACTTTAACACCGGCACAACAACACTCGCCAGAAACACCACTATCGCAATCAGGTAAGACTTCATCTCCCAGAGCACAAAGAAACCACCAATGATTGTATTCGGCTCTGACTTGCCAAAGACGGTTGTTATCATGATCGGAAAAATATTCGCCGGCAGATAAGCCAGAACACCAGCGGTTAACCACGCCCAGGAGCGTTGAACACTCATTGGCTTACGGGAGTGTAGTCGGGCAAAACACAATTGGCACTTCGGCGGGTTCTGAAACTGCTCTACCGTCAAACGGGTAATTGTCCCGCACGCCGGACACGCAACCAGGCCACATTGAGCTGCGGTCAACATTAGCTGACTACTCCGTGCGAGTACCCGGGTGCGTGAGTTGGCTGTGCGCGAGCTTCCTGTTCGCGTTCTCGTTGCTGTTCCTGCTTTTTGGCGTCACTAATAAATTCCCACAAACTATGGTTATCGATCATCTGCAGCGATACAACAGTAAGCACGTTCAACAGCGCAAAAGCCCAAAACGAATAACCAAGCTCAATATTCGCCATAGACGCAAGCTTTACCATCGCGACAATCGCACCAAAAAGATATATCTCCATCATGCTCCAGGGTGACAGAAAAACCGTATACCTGAAGACCGCCTCCATGCCGGGTAGTCTTTTGTGCAACCGCAACGGCAGTAAAATATAGAGAAGGCCAGCCATTCGAAGCAACGGAAACAAAAGAATAAACCCAAAGCTGAGCAATGCGAGTAACCAAAGCCCCTCGCGCGACAATGCAAAAACAGCTGAGACAATCGACATGCTCTGCGAGTTACCCGAGACACTGATGGTTATAAAAGGAAAGCAGTTAGCAATGACAAACGTAATAACCGCTGCCACGCCCACCGCTAACGCCCGGTCAATACTGTTCTTCTTTTTCGTATATAGACTGGCACTACAGCGGACACACCGGGCTACCGCTCCAAGCTCGATTTCAACTTTACGGTGTAGCAAATCGCACTCGTGGCAAGCAACCAGCGACGCAAGCACTGACTCTACAACAGGCCGGTGTTGCGGGCTCGCCCCGTCGCGGTCCACTGACTGCTGGCGCATCTAACCGATCTCCGGTATCAATTTTCTGACTTCAGCACGGAGCATGGTTATCGCAGCATTCCATCAATTCATTAGTTACTTATAGAGAACACTACAAGAACACGGCCAATAGAATCGCCAATATTCCGACGATCATTAAGTGTAGTACCTACCGTGCCGGAAGGTGTCGACGAACTAAATTCGAGAGTAGGCCGGATTACAGCCTTTTATACTTTCCGGATCAATAGATCCGTGACTTGATGCCCGAGCTTAAGTCCACGACGCTCAAAATGCGTTTCCGGGCGAAGTTGGAAAATGGATTTCACCACCTCATCCTCCGGCATAACTTCAAACCGCGGATGGCGGGCGACCATGGAACGAACCTGCTCCGCATAGGGCACCCAGTCACTTGCAAAATGGATTTGTCCCGCCGGGCGCAGCACTGTGGCCAGCATAGTTAGGAATTTCGGGTTTACCAGACGACGCTTATGGTGCCTGGTTTTGTGCCACGGGTCAGGGAAGTAAATCAACACCCGGTCGACGCTGGCCGGGGCCATATAATGTTCAATCAGGTCAACCACATCGTAGCGAATCAGCCGCACATTACCGAGTTCTGCATTCGCTATCTCACCGAGCGCATGCCCCACCCCGGGCAAGTGCACCTCAACACCTAGAAAATTCACCGATGGATTACGCGCAGCCATATGAACAATTGCAGCACCATTGCCAATCCCGATCTCCATCCATACCGGTGCAGAGTTTTCAAAGTGCTGAGCAAGATCGATACGATCAACATCAGGCGGGTCATCTCTGACGACGGGTACCGGCTTAGTAGCTGGTGGCGACTCAGCGGTTTTTACAGCGACCGAATCTCCCGGGCCCACATCGACACCATACCTGCCCCAGTACAGATCAAGGCTGCGCTGCTGACCCTCGGTCAATCGCCCCTGACGCAACACAAAAGTACGAATGGATCTGCCGCTAAGCTGGCCCATAGAATTTAGGTGCCTGGTCTATTCAAAAGGATGTAATTATCGACTCACACCGATTACTTGCCATACGCTCATCGAAAATTATAAACGTCAGGACATAATTTTTCGATCTGCAACACAATGGGTGTAGTCAGTTATACCGAACAACGCTACAATTCTACCTTAGGTTCACACATACAGAGCTGCAGTTTTAAACGCACCGGGTCTCATAACATGATCTTACGATCTATTGCATTTAAAGCATCTTGCCCCCGTTAAGTGAATCGATTATTGCAATAATTTTAAGGTTACAAGACAAACTAACCGCTCTGCCAATGAACCGGCATACGGGTTCTCCGATAGGTCAAAGACTCGCATCTAAGACTCTCAGGAGATACCCAACAGCTTCGGCCAGCCACAGACACTATTTGTCACGTTACCGGGTTCCGATAAACACCTACGGAATTCATCATCTGGCAGGCGACCGTCTACAGGTGCGCAGTAAACAGAATTTTAACTGGCAACCAACAATAAGAGGTCATACCGCCAGCGCACCATGAACGAAGCCAGCACACTCACTCCTGAAATTATGCTTGTGCTCGGTATGCTCGCTCTGACCGTTTTTTTGTTTGTCAGCGAAATAGTCCGTATTGATGTTGCGGCAGTCTCCATCATGGTCGCCCTCGGGCTGACTACCATGCTCCCCGGGCTGACACCGGTCATTGACTCCAACGAACTGTTCGATGGCTTTTCCAGTAACGCTGTCATGTCGATTATTGCCGTGATGATTATCGGCGCAGGCCTCGATAAAACCGGCATCATGAGTCGGGTAGCTAACTGGATTCTGCGCAAAGGCGGCACCACAGAATCCCGAATAACGCCACTGATCTCAGGGGCTGTCGGCATTATATCGAGCTTTATGCAGAACGTCGGGGCGGCAGCATTGTTTCTACCGGTAGTCAGCAGAATCAGTCGCCGCACCAGTATCCCGATGTCACGACTGTTAATGCCGATGGGGTTCTGTGCAATTCTGGGCGGCACAGTCACGATGGTCGGCTCGAGTCCGTTGATCCTGCTTAATGATTTAATGCTGTCTTCCAACAGGGCGTTGCCGGCAGAACACCAGATGCAAACCTTCGGGTTGTTTGATGTCACACCTATCGGTCTTGCGCTGATTGCCACCGGGATTCTTTTCTTTGTCGTCTTCGGTCGCTTTGTGCTGCCAAACGTTAAAGCAGAAAAGAAACGCGAAACCACCACCAGAACTGCAGAATATTTCCAGCGCGTCTACGGAATATCAGGTGAGTTGTTTGAATTACAGGCCACCCTCGACAGCCCGCTGGTCGGTATGACACTCATGCAAATCGAGCGCACACTCGAAAACGTGCCATTCGTGCTGGCTGTCAGACACGGCGATGAAATCACGGTTGTACCGGACGGCAAAGATGTGATCTGGGTAAACAGCTACATTGGTGTACTCAGCAGCAAACGGGAACTGGTAAAGTTCGCCCGCCAATACAAACTTCGAATAGTCAAAGGGGAAAACCACTTTTCAAATGTGATGAACGCGCAGGAAACCGGTATTGCTGAAGTCGTGGTACCCCCCGGCTCATCACTGGTTGGTCAAACCCTGAACGACCTGCAACTGCGCCGCAACGATGGCTTGCACATCTTAAGAATCTACCGCGCCGGCTACACGCTGGATGACAAGGTACGCGATACTCCCCTTCAAGGTGGTGACACACTGGTTGCACACACCGCCTGGCGTAATCTTAAAAAACTACGCGACAACAAAGACTACGCCATTGTGACGGATCACGTTGATGAAGAACTGCGACCAAATAAAATCCGCCACGCGCTGTTCTTTTTTGTCCTCGCTATATCTCTCGTCCTGTTCTCTGAACTTCGCTTGTCTGTTTCCCTGCTGGTGGGTGCTGTCGGTATGGTGCTCGCCGGCGTACTAACGATGGATGAAGCGTATCGAGCAGTCAGCTGGAAAACCGTATTCCTGTTGGCCAGTCTTATTCCGTTAGGCCTTGCAGTTGAAAAGTCCGGGGCAGCGGCGTGGATTGCTATGCACACTTTGCAGATTCTTGGTGATGTACCGATCTGGTTGCTGCAAACAGTGATCGCTATCCTTGCCACTATATTCACGCTGGTGATGTCAAACATTGGCGCTACCGTGTTGCTTGTGCCATTGGCCATCAACATTGCTGTCGGAGCAGGTGCAGACCCGGCTGTTTTTGCACTGACGGTCGCGATCGCCACCTCCAACTCATTTATTATTCCCACCCATCAGGTAAACGCGTTGATCATGGGTCCGGCCGGATACCGCGTCATCGATTTTATGCGGGCGGGTACCTTTATGAGTATATTGTTCCTGATTGTCAGCCTAACAATGCTAAATCTGATTTTCTAAACCGCTCAGCCCAAAGCCGTTTTTGCTAAGGTCGCGTTACCCCGGTCGTGTTATGCGGGGGGTCGTATACATTGGTTGTTTTACAAGGGGAAACACGGTTCAGCGCATAAGTGATAATCTAAAGATCGTCTACCACCACGGTTGGAACGGATGAAATACAATCCGCTCGGTAACACCGGTCTTGAAGTCAGCGCCATCAGTCTCGGCACAATGACTTTCGGTGAGCAAAATTCAGAACACGAAGCTCACGATCAACTGTCACTTGCAGTTGAACGCGGCATCAACCTGATCGATACCGCCGAGCTGTATCCGGCACCTGCCAATGAAGCCACTTATGGCTTAAGTGAACAGTTCATCGGCAATTGGCTGCAACACCAGGACCGCAGTAGAATCATCATTGCCACCAAAGTGGTTGGCCCTGCACCCAAAAAGTGGATAGGCCACATACGTAGTGGCCCGAAGCTCGCACCGTCACAACTGGTACAAGCGTTACACGATAGTCTTAAGCGACTTCGTACAGACTACATCGATCTGTACCAGATACACTGGCCATCCCGCAATACCAACTATTTCGGTAAGCTTGGCTACGAGTACGGTATAGACAAACATCACAACCCGATAAACGAAACACTTGAGGTACTGGCCAAACTTCAAGCAGAGGGAAAGATCAGGCATATCGGTGTATCTAATGAAACAGCGTGGGGACTGCATGAGTATCTGCAATGTGCAGAACTAAACGGATATCCGAAAATAGCATCCGTGCAAAACCCCTACTGCCTGCTAAACCGCACCTATGAGATCGGCATGGCAGAATTTGCACATCGCAGCAATGTAGGTTTGCTGGCCTACTCACCTTTAGCTGGTGGCTCATTGTCTGGCAAGTATTTAAACGGAAAAGAGCCTGTCAACGCCAGACTAACCTTACATAAAAATTACTTTTATCGTTATACAACCGAACAAGCGACAGATGCTATAAAAAGATATGTCGGGGTAGCCTATGAGTTCAACTTAAATCCCGCTGCAATGGCACTGGCGTTCGTCAATCTACAGCCATTCGTTGCTTCCTCGATTATAGGCGCAACCTCACTCGAACAGTTAAGTAGAAACTGCGACAGCGTTAGTTGTGAAATCCCGGAAGACGCAATAAAAAAAATACAACAGATTCATGCAGCCAACCCCAACCCCTGCCCCTAGCCCAGACTATTCGAAAAGTTCAATAACACTTTATCTTCGCCACAGCTCACTAAATCTGATCCAGATACCATTATGATCGGTCTCATAGACACACACATTCACTTCGACGATGATCGCTTTGATCACGATCGTGAATCTGTATATAACAAAGCGATCTCTGCCGGTGTGAAAGCGATGGTGATTCCCGCCACCACGCAAAACCGGTGGGATAAAGTCTTCTCACTTGCAGCACAGTACAAAGCCATCTATCCAACTGCTGGACTGCACCCGGCATATATTGCTGAGCACACAGATGAGCACCTATCGCTGCTGGAGTCGCAACTGCAGCATCCCGACTGTGTTGCTATTGGCGAGTGCGGGCTGGATGGGTTCATCAAAGGTCTCGATTACAACAAACAGCAGTCTTTCTTTTCAGCACAAATTAATCTGGCAGCAGAACTCCAACTACCACTGATTATTCATGCAAGAAATGCCGTACAGGATGTAACGCAGGCACTAAAATCAGCGGGCAAACACACAACCGGCGTTATTCACAGTTACAACGGCAGTTTGCAGCAGGCGCAGCTGCTTATTGATCTCGGCTTTCGGTTAAGTTTTGGAGGCGCTGTTACTTATGATCGCGCTACACGCTTGAAAAGCACAATTCAGGCACTACCTCTTGAATCAATCATGGTAGAAACCGACGCTCCGGACCAACCAGTTCAATCACACGGCGGTGAAAGAAACGAGCCTGCCTGCCTCACCGAAGTTGTTGCAACAATTGCCGAAATTAAAAATATCTCTGCAGAGGAAGTGGCAATAGCGAGCAACAGCAACGCTTGTCACCTTTTCAATCTGCCGCACTTACCAGAAGCTGCCAACTAATATGCCCATCGCTATTCTTATTGTGCTGCTCGCGACACTAATACTGGGCCCTCAGCTATGGATTCGCTGGGTGTTCTATCGTTACGGCAATGACCTTCCCGGCGTTCCCGGCACCGGCGGTGAACTTGCAAAACATCTGTTAAAGCGTTTTGAAATCGAGGTAATTATAGAAGAGACAAAACCCAATCAGGATCACTTTGACAGCAGTACACCGGCCGTCAGGCTTTCACCTGACAACTTTAATGGCAGATCGCTAACCGCCATCGCAGTGGCCGCTCATGAGGTCGGCCATGCGTTGCAGTGGCACAATAAAGAAACCGTGTTCAGGCTACGCTCAAAATACATTCCGCTGGCAAAGCGGCTACAGCAGATAGGGTTTTTACTACTGTCACTGTCCCCATTGGCAGCATTACTCACCCGTGTACCTGTAGCAGGGGCTATTCCGTTCATAGGCGGTATGCTGGTGGTGCTCTGCAGTGTCGGCACTTATCTTATTATTCTGCCAGAAGAATGGGATGCAAGCTTTAACAAAGCCATGCCAATTCTTATTGACGGCGAGTACATTACCCCCGCTCAGGAAGCAGCAACAAAAAGAATATTAAGAGCAGCTGCACTCACTTATGTTGCAGGTGCTCTGGCATCAATACTCCAGTTCTGGAGATGGCTACCGCTGCTACTCCGCAGGTAACAATCAACCCTGGCACCAGGTCAGGCACCAGGCCTGAAGACGCGCCAAGGCGTGAGAGGTGAAATGAGGTGATGTACTGGCCAGGTTAATTGTCTCCGAAAGGTCACCAGACTGATGGTGCCGGAGTTGAATTTCCAGCGGCATAACGCTGAAAGTCACGATTTATGATCTATAGTCACTTAACAATCGTTCACACGGATAGTTAAATGATAAAACCCGGTTTTGCAGCATTAGGCCTTTCAGTAATTTGTGTGTTGTTGTCTCCCGCGCTGTTTGCGGAGGACGTACGTTCCATGGGCATGGGCGGTGCCTCGGTGTCTTCCGGAACCGGTGTCGCCGGTGCGATGAGTAATCCCGCATTGCTTTTACAAGCACGAAGGAATGAAGAACGTTACCAGTTCCGTTTCGGATTTTACGGTGAAGCCCGTGACAACGCTAACCTGATTGACGAGCTGGAAGATAATGAAGACACCGCTGATGAAATCGATGCGGAGATCGACAGAATTGCAGCGCAAGCACTTACCTGCGTGTCTGCAACACCAACACCGGATGACGTCTGTTTGACAGGTACTACTTCACTGGCAGACCTCGCCAACCGGTTAACAACTACCCTCAGAAACGTGGATAACACGCCGCTCGATGGTCGTGCAGGAGTCGATATCGGATTTTCTGTTGGTCATACCTATATTCCGTTCTCGGTGAATATAGGAGTACGCGCAACCGGCGCGGGCCTGGCAGACATAACCGATGAAGATATCTCATACACCAGAGATCTGGCGGTAGCACTCGGCGATGATGACATAACGGTTGGTGAGATCACCGAGAATGCAAACATTTCTTTAACCAATAATAATGGCTCCATCCAAATTGTACAGCCGGATGAAGTATTAACCTCGGAAGCCAGCGGTAGCATCGTTATAAGACACCAGATATCTGTCGCGCTGGCAAGAACACTGGAAGTTAGCGGCCAAGCAATTGATTTCGGTGTGATACCAAAATTCTCCACTTTGCGCGCAGGCAGTTTGAGCAAACTCGTACGTGATCTTGATGACGATGACCTCGATGACGAATTCGAAGAAAGCGAAAATTCCAAATCATCCTTTACCTTTGATGTTGGCGCCGGCATTACGTTGCCACGAAAAGAAAGTATCCGGTTGGGAGGCGTTTTACGAAACGTAATCTCGGAGTCGATTGAGACTAATAACGGTTTTGAGTTCAAGACCACCCCACAAGCGGTTGTCAGTGGCCAGTACCGAGAAGACTGGTATCAGCTAACAGGTGATCTTGCATTGAACAAGGCCAAAGAAGACAACTTCGAGACCCAGGAGTTAAACCTTGGCACAGAACTTAGTCATTCGTGGTTCAAATTCCGCGCTGGCATAGGTCACGATCTGGCCGCTGACAGTGATCCGACAACATTCTCGGTCGGGGTGGGTCTTGGTTTCCTGGATTTGGGTGTAAGACTCAACGGCAGCAAAGTACAAGGCGGACTGCAGTTGGCCATTAGTTTGTAGCATACGCTGTTACATTTTAATGGGGCGCAGTCTGGCTGCGTCCCCATTTTTAAGTCATTCGTTTTCAGTTTTCAGTTTTCAGTTTTCAGGTTAATTAAACATGCCTGCCGGCGGCTTATCGCTCTTACTTGCCCTGCCGGCGGCCTTACTGTTTGAAAGACCGAAAAGTAAGCAAAAAGTCTTTCTTGCTGCCATTTCGCCCTGCGGGTGCCTGCGGCATTTTGAATTTCATCGCTCCAACAGGCACGCTCAGAAGGCACATCCCTGTGCCCACTTCGCTAACGCGGCGTCCTGCCGCTTTTGCCTGTCTCCGCGACGAAATTCAAAACAAAACAGAAGCGCGGTACTGCAAAAACATAAACAACAAAACAAACCCAAAAGACAAAGACCAAACCGTTCGAAGCGGTATTCTGGCTGTGGTAAAATTGCTAACCGCTTTGAACATGCTCACATCGAAGGCCATCGCACCGATGAGTAAGTGCAACTCACTGCGAAGATCTCGAGCCTATCGACCAAAACAATGTTTACTCTGACGGGGTTATGTCTCTCAATACCCTGATTTAGGAATCCATGTTTTCCTTTTTCGAAAATATCATTGACCCATTCAAACCGGCGAGTGCTACACGCCCGCCGGGAGATTCGGTCATCCGGTTTATTCTCTACTTTGCAGCACAAGCGCCGTATGTATTTATCGCGTTACTTGTGTTTGGCGGTTTGCAGGCATGGATTGAAATATCATTATTTGGTTTTATCGGTACCGTAGTAGATTTGCTGGAAGGCGCAGATGTCGACACCGTCTTTGCAGAACACTGGCCGACCTTCGCATGGATGGTTTTTTTTATCGGTGTGATACGGGTAGTAATAATGGCGACGGGTATCCTACTCATTGAACAGACCATCGGCCCGTCAGTTTTTAATCTGATCCGCTGGCAATCACATAAAAATGTGGTACGCCAGAATCTCAATTTTTTTCAAAATGACTTTGCCGGACGCATTGCCACCAAGGTAATTCAGGCGGGCCAGTCGGTCACTGATTTCCTGACCACCCTGCTCGACACCGTTTGGTTAATCATTCTGTATGTTATCAGCACACTGGTTTTGTTTCTGGAACTCGATTGGCGACTCACGTTATTTCTGGTTTTGTGGGTCTGTATTTACAGCATTATCCTGCGCAAATACGTACCCACAGTTCGAGACAATGCTCGCAAGGTTGCCAATGCAAAATCTGTCCTGACCGGCAGACTGGTTGACAGCTATTCGAATATCAATCTGGTAAAGATAGACAGCCAGCCGGAACGTGAAGACGCATTTATCGCTGAAGGTGTACAGGGGCTAATTACCAGAGTTCGCCAGTTTGGACGCACGATTGCCATGCTGCGCATCTCGGTCATCATAAACAATTCTTTCATGCTGATCGGCATCGGCTATCTCTCATTATCACAGTGGCAGCAGGGCAGTATGTCGGTTGGGGAGATTGCTTTCGCAATGGGATTGGTTCTACGCCTTAATCTTCTGGCCAATCGCTTTCTCGGACAGGTTAACGGGTTGTTTCGCAACCTGGGCCAGGCACAGGATTCGATGCAAAGTGTCGCACATCCTGTTGAACTACAGGACAAACCCAACGCACTTGACCTTGTCGTGGCAGACGGTGCAATAGAATTTAAAAAGGTGTGTTTTAACTATGGCGAAAAAGGCCGCCAGGATATCTACAAAGCCGTTCCAAACAATAATCAAAAAGATAACAGTAAATCAGCAACACCTACAGTCAAACCCATTGTGATTGAGAATTTTTCCCTTAGCATTGCAGCAGGGGAAAAAATCGGTTTGGTCGGCCCTTCTGGTGCCGGTAAGTCCACACTGGTTAACCTGCTACTTCGTCTCCACGACTTACAGAGTGGCACCATCGAGATTGATGGTCAGATAACAAAAGAGGTCACACAGTCATCATTGCGTTCATCCATTGGTATGGTTACTCAGGATACCGCTTTGCTGCATCGTTCCATTAGAGACAACATCGCCTATGCAAGACCCAATGCAACAGAAGCACAAATTCTGGCAGCTGCAGAAAAAGCCCACGCACTTGACTTTCTGAAAGACCTGCAAGACGGCAACGGCCGCACCGGACTCGATGCATATGTCGGAGAAAGAGGCGTCAAGCTATCAGGCGGACAAAGACAACGGATCGCCATTGCACGGGTAATTTTAAAAGACGCACCGATTCTGGTACTTGATGAAGCCACCTCCGCACTGGACTCAGAAGTGGAAGCCGCAATTCAAGCAAGCTTACAAGTATTGATGCAAGGTAAAACTGTCATCGCCATCGCGCACCGGCTTTCCACCATCGCCGCAATGGATCGTCTCGTTGTCATTGAAGACGGCCAGATTGTAGAGACCGGCACTCACGATGAATTAGTAAGCAATGGAAAACGCTACGCCTCACTCTGGTCACGGCAATCCGGTGGATTTATAGACCGACCAGGCAAGGAATAGAGAGGTTTTATCAGAAAAAGTAGTAGCCGCGCACCAATTTTACACGGCAACTATCACAGCAAATAAAGTTGTGAAGAGGAGATTAGAAACCTCCGGTTACACAATTAGTATTACCGGCTCATATATTGACACCCAGCTTTTCATCAATAGTTTCATCTTTAGATGAGAGATTTACGTTACTTATCTGCCAGACACCCAGTGTTTTTAAAAATGCTACCTGTAATAGTGCAATGCCACCGTTATCTTTCTCAATTATGTAACTCTCCTCTACGATAAAGTCACCGAGTATCTTACTTTGCACCGGGTGAACTGCGAAAACCGCTCTACTGCCGATTATTGTGTCAAACAACTCACCAATAACAGCAGGCACTTTTCTCTGTAACCCCGGGTTTTCAGTGAATTTCAGTATGGTTTCAACCAGGCAGTTTTCCTGCTTTTGGCCTCCAGGTAAACAAGATAAAAGCATCGCCTCAAATTGCTTTGACTTGTGTCCCTGATCTGCATGAGCTGAAACACCAAGAAAACCTAAAAGTAAGGTCACTATAATTACGTTTTTCAATTGTTATTCCTCTGGTTATTTGATGTTACGATCGAGCTCAATTGTCGATTTACCATTTGTTGTTATACACATTATTAGAACTTCAATGAACACTATTATCTCATTCACAGATAGGATCATAGGGCTTGCTATGTTTCTCCCTCTCGGCCACGTGTAGTTTCTGGTAGAATTTCTTTACTCTCGGGCAATAAACGATCAACCGACCTGACACATAACCAACTCTTACTGTAGCTCAGCGATATTCGTACACCCCTGCGCATAACCGAATTCCGTTTATCAGAAAATGTGCAAGCAACCGCCGGATCTATCTGACCTCTCAATGTTTCCAGATTTTCTAGTAGATCACAATACAATACATAAAAGAATCAATGCTGTTAACCCGGCAGGTTATGCGAGCAGTCGTAATTATCTTAAAGGTACAGTAACTTACTTAAGCCCGTTTATTACCCACGGCGTTATCGATACCTGCACCGTAGCGGATGTCATTGTTGAGAATTTCAACCACAATGCAGCCGAAAAACTACTAACTGAACTGGCATGGCGAGAGTTCTTTCATCGTACCTGGCAACAACATGGCGACAATATCTTTTCTGATATGCGACATCCCCAGGAACAGGTGATCAGTGATCAAATACCTGAAGCTATTTGTACGGCTACTACAGACATCAATGTGATTGATGATTGTTTATCCGCACTATCAAAGCATAGTTATATGCACAACCATGCTCGTATGTGGGTGGCTGCAATCACTTGCAATGTGGGGCGTACGCACTGGTATCAACCTGCTCGATGGCTCTACTACCACTTGCTGGACGGAGATCTGGCGAGTAACAGCTTAAGCTGGCAGTGGGTAGCCGGAAGCTTCAGTCATCGTAAATATTATGCAAACCAGGAAAACATAAACCGTTATTCTGAGCAACATCAGGTCGCTACGTTTTTAGACACCAGTTACGAAGATCTGGCCACCATAATCATTCCCGATGTACTGCAAAAACGGGTTGACGCTGACTTCGAAAATATATTTCCAGTATCCACGGCCGGTGCTGTTCAAGCCAATGAGTCAAAAATACTGTTGCATTCGATCTGGAATCTGGACCCGACATGGAGATCAGAAGATACAGGCCGACGTGTATTGTGGATAGAGCCTTCACAACATAGAGAGTTTGCCTTAAGCCCGAAGCGATGGCAGTTTATAGAACACTGGGCCAGACAAATCGAAGGACTTGAAATTTTCGTTGGTGAGGAGGCACAGTTGTTCCCTCACGGCACGGATAACATTCAGATCCAACATCGTGAATACCCTGCCACAAAACACTGGCCAACGGGTAGAGAGGGGAGTGTAGATGCTCGCCGGTGGTGTTACCCGGAGCCCGAGGGTGCGATAAGCAGCTTCTCAAAGTATTGGAAGCCTATCCGCAAAACTTCCAAATTCTTCACTTAAAGTTATGCGTCAAAATCTCAAAGCACAGGTAAAAAATCTGCCTGGCTTGCGACTGCGAATTTCATAACCGTAAAATGGCAATTTCGCGGTTTGTTGCTGACCGTAGCGTTCCGTATTAAATGCTGCCCACAATAGACACGTAAAAATGCAGCACAACGTTGACGTAATATTCACGTTACTTTAGGTATCCCTTCCTCACCGATTTATTTTCGTGCCAAGGCACTAGCTAGTGGGCAGTTTTACGTGCGAAATGGCGAGCATAGCGCGGCGTATTCTCTACTCGCGTGGAACACATACTGATATTTGCAAGAGAAAAAATTTGTTGTGGTATCAAGGAACAAGCGGGATACCGTCATTTTAGTGAATAAACCGGGCTGGTTGGCGGGATAGACATGAAGACTGCCATCTGGTGGATTAAACGCGACTTTCGACTTGATGACAATGATGCGCTTGCAGCTGCATTGAGCCACGCCCAGTTTGTTCTGCCGGTGTTTGTATTCGAACCGGATTTGATCGATCAACCTGACTACTCGGCAATGCACGTGCACGCCTGGCATCAAGCGCTGACCGATCTGCGTGCTCACCTGATCGACCGCGGGAGCAATGTGTATGTAACAACCGGTGAAGTACTAAGTGTCTTGACACAGCTATACGATAAGTTGGGCTTTGACACTATATACAGCCACGAAGAAACCGGAACGCACTGGACCTTCAAACGGGATGTTCGAGTGGCCCACTGGTGCGACCAACGCAATATAGAATGGAATGAGTCGCATCAAAATGCCGTTATTCGACGGCTAAAATCCCGCGATGATCGACAGATTGTCTTTCAGCAACGACTCATTAGTACACCGACTATCCCGGCTCCCGATGCGGTTCCGATCCCTCCCGGGCTGCAGCAGGTTTGCGCAGCTCAAGATATTCCAGGCCATGAACAATTCTTTGCACCCGATGCTTATGCAGCAATTCAGTTCGATTCACTGCAAAACGTATCAGAAACCACAGCCCGCAATGATCTTCGATCGTTTCTTAATCTGCGCGGAATCGCGTACTCGGGCGGTATCTCATCACCCAACTCAGCATTTACAGCGGGTTCACGTTTAAGCCCTCATCTAGCCTGGGGCACGATAAGTCTGCGCACCGTATTCAACGCGACTAGCAATGCACAGTTGCAATACAAGTCACTTGCCGACAAGAACTCAGGGCAATGGGGTAAAAGCTTAAGGGCGTTCACGTCAAGGTTGCACTGGCATGATCACTTCATACAACGCCTGGAGTCCGCAAGTGACATGGAATTTAACGCTATAAATCCAGCCTACAGGACTGTGCTTTATGAAGAAGATCCCGCCAAACTTGAAGCCTGGATTAATGGCTATACCGGGTTTCCGATGATAGACGCTTGTATGCGCTGTCTGCAGGCAACCGGCTTTTTAAATTTTAGAATGCGGGCCATGGAGTCAGCTTTGCGATATACGGGTTACATCTGAGCTGGCGTACCATTCATGCACCACTGGCTCGAATATTTTTGGATTATGAGCCCGGTATTCATCTTTCACAGCTACAAATGCAAGCCGGTGTCGTTGGCATAAATACTATTCGAGTATATAGCCCTGCCAAGCAGATTATCGATCAAGATCCTGACTGTATTTTTATCAAGCGCTGGATACCAGAGCTATCAATTTTTGATAGCGCAGCAATCATTGCCTATGAAAAAACTGTTTTGGGAAATTACCCGGCACCGATTGTTGATTTCAAATTAAATTCAAAACTAATGAAAGATCAGATTTTTAGAATTAGAAAAAGCCAGGATGGCAAAGATGCGTCACAGGAAGTACTGCAGAAACATGGCTCAAGAAAAAAATCGATGACTAAAAAGCCAAAAAAGCAAATGCAGCTGTTTTAGATCGGCGCTTTTTGGCGTCAGTGTCACACACTGAAGTGTGCACTGTATTGGGATCAGTACCAAAAAACATCGCACCCTAGATTAACTGCCGCTCATAAGTCGCGCAAAACGAATCAGGAGCAACACTCAGCGACCCGGGCCTGATGGCTGCATAAAGATCTCTGTATTCATCCGCTGTATTTTTCCGGCCATGCAATTCGCAAATCCCATGAATTGTTCTTACACCTTCACTGGAGCCGCCCGCTCCGATTCCGTATTCGTTCCGGCGCATTTTCAATTGATATAGAAAGCTTACCCTATGAAAGAATATCAATATGCATGGCTGGCAGACTCGCAAACAACAAGTCGCCATTGTTAGCAGATATGTGCGCAATTGAATTCGCGGCACCGGGCGAGCTTGTACTGGCATTCGCGGGCAGAAACTGGTTCCATGATCATCCCGATCAATTTCATGGCTTCGCATCAGGACCAGACGATTATCCTTGTCAGCAAAACACCCCATACCGTCCGGTCGTCCCGGGCTAAAGAAACCGTCGGTCAGTGAATTTCCATTTCTGTCTAATTCGGTATACGTCAGACCAGGTCTGAGATCAAGATGGTCACCACGCTTGTTGTCTAGCGTCTGCAAGTTGCGGTTGGTACAGTCCTTTGCACAACCATATAAACCGAAAAATGGTGCCGCTGTGATACCACAGGCGGTAGTTTGTATAATACTTCGACGATCCATGAACAGCTCCTTTTCGTTGTCACCGTGATGTTCTCAGGTCCATAGCTAAAACTACGCTTCATCACTGCTTCCATCGTACCGCGGCCAGTTATCAGCTATGTTTAGCCAACGAACACCCTCACTGCAGTGGACATGGAAATTTGGAGTTAAATCATCAAACTTGTCTATTGTAATTAGATGCAAATGCGTCTCGTCCGGGCACTTAAGCGCCTGATATGTCATTGGAGCATGGCAATTAGAACAAGACCCCCAGTCAATTCCGGGTGATGATTCATAATACTGAAGTTCTCCTGCTTGCAATTTCAAGTATTCATTTCTGAAGGACGCATAGGCTGTAACCGGAGCTCCTGTCATTCTCCGACAGTCTTCACAATGGCAATACGCAACCCATAGCGGTGTGCCCGATATTTCTATCTTTGTGGATTCACAAAAACATCTCGCGATCATATTCTCCACTCTCCTGGCTATCAGCTTTTTAACTCAACCTATGAACCACGCTACCTGCAAGCCAAAGTAACTACCCTGGTGAACAGCTATTCCGCCTCATTTCTCAACAATCCGTAAACCGCATGATCCAGGAATCGACCATTTACCTTCTCTGAGCATCGTAAAACTCCCTCCTGGATAAATCCAAGGCGCTCGGGAATAGCTCTGCTTTTCATATTATCGGTGGCACACTGAATTTCAATTCGGTTTAATTTGAGGTCACTAAATCCAATCGATACCATTTCCCTCACAGCTGATGTCATAAATCCATTTCCATTGAATTCCTCACCAAGCCAATATCCAATACATCCTGCTTCATTTTCCAGATTGATTTCGTGAAAATCAATCATACCAATGATCTCATTCGCTCTTTTAATAACAACCTGAACCGCTTTTTTATCCCGGTACAACCTGGCCTGGTCATCTATAAACTTTCCCGTGTCTTTCACGTTAACGGTAAATTCAACCCATGGAAACCATGGCTTTAGAAATTCCCGGTTTCTATCGGTGAGCTCGAAAAGAGACCGGGCATGCTGCTGCGTTAGAAGGGATAATGTTAGTGACCTGCCTATCTCCCTTGGGAAGATTTTTTCACAGTAGCTCGATCTCATACACATTCCTCGTCTGCCTTTGTTCGACGCTACTAACTCACATCCGTTGAATTCGATCGAATATCAACTCAAGACCATGTCTGTAATGGCCATTACTGGTACGTATATCTAAAAGCATCGCGCAGTCAATTGCCACTATCTCAACTTAATCGCCGTTTTCACCAGGCGTAGCATTTCTGCAATATGACTTTCGCGTGTGAATCGAACTACCAACCATGTTCCACCATTTTTTCGATTCGGGTGCCCCACCCGATTAGGCGCATGAGTCAACCCTTCACGCTTCACAAAGTCAGGCGAGAGGCGGACATCCAGCTCGTTATTTCCGTGAAAGTGCGCCACCTCTTTTCCATTGTAGTCAATTACCATGAAATCTCTATCTGGCTTCCAAAGGTGCACATCAATGCCTGGAATTTTCTCGAGCTCAAAAATCAGCTTCTTACGGAGTTTGGCCATGCTGTTACTCTTCGTAAAATAGATATGAACCAATAATCCTAAAACATACTACTTTGTCACAGGCAAATAGCGGCCAGGCTTTAATCACAGCTTAAAGTCAAACGCCGCTTATATGCTGATAGATCTAAAGTCATATCGAGTACTTTAAGCTTAGAACCCTCTCTGAGTGGCGTGATATTTCCGTTCCTCTTGAACCCAACGGATTCATAGAATCTAATAGCCTTTTCGTTGTTAGAGGTAACACCCAAAACAACATGCGAGCGGCTTTTATCAATCGACCAATCGATGATCGCCCGAAGCAACGCTGCACCCAGGCCCTGCCCCCTGCTTTCCGAACTTACCCACATTTGATAAACATAGGCTTCGTTATCATCCTCTCTATGAATAACACCCCAGGCAATTCCTGACGCCACACCATCAACAAATCCTACCAGCGGTAGTGTAAATGCAGAGTTACCATTCGGCTCAAGCATTCTCTGCCACTCACAATCGGTTTTTAGTACTGCCTGCTCATAAGTAGCGCTAAACGAATCTGGAGAATCAAGCAGCGACCTGAGCCGGATGGATTTGTATAGGTCCCATTCAATATCCTCGAGAGGCCTGATATAGCTGGAGATACGCACAGATTTTATTCGCTTCTACTCTATTCTATTTTACAAGTTCAGAACTACCCGTATTTACCTGGGTGATATGTACGTTTGTTAGCCAACCTAAATTGGTAACGCCGATTCCTGCTTAAGCACTTCCATCGACAGGCTTGAAGTTACACTGTACAGATCAATTTCTGCGACAATTTTTTTATACAACTTATCAAAGTCACGAGTAGAAGTTATTTGCACTTTAATCAGATAGTCAACATCCCCGGCTAGCCTGTGTGCCTCGACAATCTCCGGGTATTTCTGAATGACTGCACTGAACTTCTCGAGCCAGCCTTGATGATGTTGATTGGTTTTTACCGCGATAAAGAAAGTCTCCAATAAACCGACGCTTTCCGCATCCAGAATACAGACCTGCCGTCTGATCACACCGGATGTGAGCATCCGTTGCATACGATTCCACGCAGCAGTTTTGGAAACCCCCACATGCTTTGCCAACCGATCCATAGACCAGGTCGCGTCTTTTTGAAACTGCAACAGCATCTTGCGATCAATGTCATCGAGCTTGACTGGCATTCTGTTCGCCTGAATCGATTCGGTCATATATTCAGAAAACTCTCATCATGGGGAAATAAAGTACTATTTTGTTCATCAGCAATTGATATTTAATGAATATAATTCCATATTTGCGTCTTGAGACCAAGTAAAACCGGAAATTATTCATGAATGAAGCCTCCACACAGGCAATTATCATCGCCAACGATCTGCGTACCGGGCGGGTTGTCTACTTCACCAAAGAATCCGGTTGGAGCGAAGCGATTGACGAGGCACAGCGGCTCACGGATGAGTCAGCAAATGAAAGACTGGCCGCCGCCACCATTGATGAACGCAATAACCTGGTAATTGATCCAACCCTCGCACAGGCCACCGTTAGTGCGGATACTGATAGGTTTACGCTAGAAAATATTCGAGAGCAGATCAGAGTGAGTGGCCCGACCATACTGGGTTCAGATCACGCATCAACCTCACAAGCGGCCTAACCATGTATCGCTACGATGAGTTAGATCAGTCTCTGGTTGAGCAACGCAGTGCCGAGTTCCGGTCTCAGGTTGAGCGGCGGCTCGCAGGTAAAATCAGTGAAGCGGAATTCAAACCACTGCGGCTGATGAACGGTTTGTACCTGCAGTTGCATGCTTATATGTTACGGGTAGCAATTCCGTACGGCGTGCTCTCTTCAAAACAAATGACCAAACTTGCTGATATCGCAGATAAATACGACCGTGGCTATGGTCATTTTACTACCCGACAGAATATTCAATACAACTGGCCAAAGCTTATAGAAACACCTGACATACTGGATGACCTCGCCAGCGTGCAGATGCATGCAATCCAAACCAGTGGCAACTGTATTCGTAACGTCACCACTGATCCATTCGCCGGCGTGGCTGCAGATGAAGAAGTTGATCCGAGACCGCTATGTGAACTGCTGCGCCAATGGTCAACCTTGCATCCTGAGTTTGCCTATCTGCCACGCAAGTTCAAGTTTGCAGTGACTGGCAGTGCGGTTGATCGTGCTGCTATCAAAGTGCACGACATAGGCCTACGGGTAAAGTCAGGACCCAATGATACGGTTTTGACTGATATCTGGGTGGGTGGAGGTCAGGGACGAACTCCGAAAATCGCACAACTTTTCAAAGCGAACTTACCTGTAGAAGATCTACTCCCCTATCTTGAAGCCATAATGCGGGTCTACAACCGCTACGGTCGACGTGATAATAAGTACAAAGCGCGCATCAAAATACTACTCGCGGAAACCGGGCTGGAAGCCCTGCAACAGCAGGTTGAAGCAGAGTATCAATCAATCGATCAAACAGCGTTTAGTTACATTGAGTCAGAATACGCACGAATTGCAGGCAACCTCATTAAACCGGAATATCACACTGCCACTGAAGCGCCAACTCGAACCAACGCAGAATTTGAAGCGTGGCGTCGGCAGAACGTAAAGCCACACAAACAATCAGGCTATGCCATTGCCGTTGTATCGCTGAAACCTGCAGGTGGTATTCCCGGTGACGCAACATCCATCCAAATGCGCGCCATAGCCGATATTGCTGAACGCTATTCGTCCAGTGAACTGCGTGTTACACACAGACAGAACCTGATTCTTCCGCACGTGTTGGAATCAGACTTGTTCAGCGTGTGGGAGTTGTTGGTTAAAGTCGATCTGGCTGAAGCGAATATAGACTTACCGAGCGACATAATCGCCTGTCCAGGTCTTGACTACTGCGCTCTTGCGACAGCCCGCTCGATACCCATCGCACAATCAGTTTCAAAAAAAATACGCGCAACCGAACTGACAACAGACCTCAAAGGGGTATCAGTTAATATTTCAGGGTGTATCAACGCTTGCGCACATCATCATGTCGCCAACATTGGCGTACTGGGCCTAAATAAAAGCGGAGTAGAGAATTATCAGTTAACTCTGGGTGGTCGCAACGATCAAAACGCATCGATCGGTCAACGTATCGGACCAGGCGTGGCAGCGGATGATGTACCCGAGGCAATAGAGCGAATCGTCAACTTCTATGTTGATGTTCGAGAAATTCATGAGAGCTTGCCTGACACTTTCGATCGAGTCGGTAAAGAACCGTTTAGGGAGGCTGTCTATGGGTGATGATGCACAGATTGTTTATTCTGATGGCCGTATTGAAACTCGGAACGCGCAGTCGACAACCGGCTTTCAGCAAGTTGACGGTGAGACCGACCCGGGAACGTTAACCCCATTCACTACACAATCAATTATTGTTAACTTCAATTCAATTGCCGATGGTCGGGGCTTCTCACTGGTGAAAGCAATCCGACAAAACACCGGATACCAGGGTGCAATATTCGCATCCGGTGATATAAACCCGGATCATCTCAGCTTTGCTTTTCAGGTAGGGTTTGATGCAGTGATTGTTTCCGCCGAACGTTGGCAGAAGTACGGTGGCGATTCGTGGCGTGCCGCTTTGAATCCAGCGGTCAGGCTAAGCTACAGCCAAACTCATTCCAAATCATTGCAATCAATTTGGCAACAGCGGCATAGAATTTAGAAAGGGATGGCCGTATCAACGCTTATCGGTGACCTTACCCTCGCCGGGCGGTTAGCTCCGATTCTCTATCCACATGACAACTGATCTTCACTACAAAGATCAGATGCAGACACCTATTCGCCTTCTTCTACCTCAAGCATCTGCTCAACAAAGTCAGCCAGATCGTCGTAAATTTCTACGCTGTCCAGATGTTTGTTCTCTTCCAGAGTGGCTGCCCCATGACCGGTTTTAACAAGCACAGGTGTGGCACCCACTACCATCGCAGTTTGCAGATCACGCAGAGAGTCTCCAACCAGCGGTACGCCATTCAGTTCAATATTAAGCCGTTCCATAAGATCATGCAGCATTCCGGGTTTGGGTTTACGACATCCGCAGTCATCATCCGGTGCGTGCGGGCAAAATAATACTGCATCAATTCTGCCGCCATAGGATGAGACTAGCTGCTGCATGTGGTTATGCACCTTGCTCACATCATCTACAGTGAGCAGTCCATGGGCAATACCCGATTGATTCGTGATCACAATAACGCGATAGTCATTTTGGGAAAGCCTGGCAATCGCCTCCAGACTTCCCTCTATAGGCACGAAATCCTGTGTTTCTTTTATAACATCGTCGCGTGCTTCGTTAATAACACCGTCTCTGTCAAGCACGACCAACTTCACGACTGCAGAGCACCCAGGTTGGCAACGTGTGAGTTAAGTACACTGAGTTCACCTAGCAGTGCGAGTCGGTTGTTTTTTACTTTCGCATCGTCAGCCATCACCATGACTTCATCAAAGAAAGTATCAACCGGTGTCCGCAATCTCGATAGCGCTTGCAGCGCCGGCGTATAATCACCGGATGAAAAACTCGATTCAACCTCGGGTTTGAGTTCATTCAACGCGTTATACAAACCAGTTTCAGCTTCACTATCAAACAATGCCGCATCAACTGTAGCTCCTGCAGGCATCGGGTTTTTCTTTAATATATTATTAATGCGCTTATTTGCCGCAGCAAGACTCTCAGCCTCCGGCAACTGCGTAAATGCTTTCACTGCATTGATGCGGCGATCAAAATCAAGCGGTGATGTTGGCTTAACTGACGCTACAGCATCGAATATTTGTGGGCTGATATCGTTGGCCGCGTAATAGGCGCGCAATCGCTCCAACATAAATTCAAACACTTCCGCCACATCTGCTTTAGCTTTACCGGCCAGTCCATTGGCGGCTTTTTCAAGTAAGTCGTGCAGATCAAGTTCAAGCTTGCCTTCAATGAGCGTTCTCAAGACACCCAGCGACAATCGTCGTAATGCAAACGGATCCTTAACACCGGTTGGTTTTTGACCGATGGCAAAAATACCGACGATGGTATCGAGTCGATCAGCAATAGCCAATGACTGCCCAACACCTGACTGTGCAATAGCATCATCCGCAAACCGCGGCAGGTATTGCTCACTCAATGCACAGGCAACCGGCTCAGGCTCACTTTCAAGTCTTGCGTAGCGCTCACCCATTACACCCTGCAGTGATGCAAACTCACCCACCATTTCTGTCAGCAAGTCACATTTGGATAGCTTTGCTGCACGGGAGGTGTGGCTGGCATCAGCACCTATTTTTGCTGCAATTTCCAGTGCCAGCTGCTCTACCCGCTCTGTCTTTTCAGCAACTGTGCCGAGCTTGTTCTGAAAAACGACCTTCTCAAGTGACTGTCGATGACTCTCGAGCTTTTTCTTTTTATCCTGCTGCCAGAAGAACATGGCATCTGCAAGCCTGGGTCGCACAACCACTTCATTACCTTTTCTGACCTGATCAGGATCACTGCTTTCAATATTGGAGATTGTGATAAACATCGGCATCAACTTTCCGTTACTGTCAAATAGTGGAAAGTACTTCTGATTATCTTTCATCGTCGTGATCAGTACTTCTTCCGGTATTTCGAGAAACGCTTTCTCAAAGTTACCAATCACCGGAACCGGCCACTCAACCAGAGCGGTGACTTCATCAAGCAAAGCATCTTCAACTAAAGCGGTGCCACCTACAGTGTTGGCAGCATCTGCGACACCCCGGGCAATCAACTCGCGTCGTTCATTAAAATCTGCCAGCACCTTACCCTGCTGCTGCAAAGTCTGAAGGTAGTCATCGGGATGATTAATACTGAGCGCTGTGTTGTTATGAAATCGATGACCACGGGTTGTACGATCTGCGCTAAGGCCCAGAACATCGGCTTTTACTACGTCATTGCCATACAACATCAACAACCAGTGCACCGGGCGAACAAATTCTATATCACTATCACCCCAACGCATTCGTTTGGGTGCCGGCAATGTTGCGAGCGATTTGGCGACAATCCCCGGCAGCAAATCGACGACTGCTGCCCCCTGCTGTTCAATGTTTACCGACAGCCATGCGCCTTTATCAGTCGTAATTTCTTCAAGATCTTCAAGCTCGACACCGCATGATTTGGCAAAGCCGAGTGCCGCCTGCGTTGGTTCACCATCTTTATAAGCAGCAGCCACTGCAGGGCCACGACGTTGTATTCTCTGATCCAGCTGTTTCGCAGGGACAGACTCTATCTTTACCGCGAGTCGCCTTGGTGCGGCATAAACAATATGAGCACCGATTTCGAGATTCGCGTCTTTTAATCCACTGACAATACCCTCGCCAAATGCATTGGCGAGCTTCATCAGGGATTTGGGTGGCAGCTCTTCAGTACCAAGCTCTACCAGAAAACTGTTGGTATCCATTTGAGGTTGCTCAGTCATTCTGCACCTTCTTGATCAATGGAAATTCCAGTTTTTCACGGGCGGCAAGATAAGCCTCTGCCACCAGCCTTGCCTGGGTGCGGATACGCAAGATATATCGCTGTCTTTCGGTAACAGAAATCGCATGTCGCGCATCCAGAAGGTTAAAAGTATGCGATGCACGAAGTACTTTTTCGTAAGCCGGTAGCGGCAGGCCCAATTCGGATAGCTCCTGCGCTTCTTTTTCAGAGGCTTCAAAGGTTTGAAAGAGCGCCTCTACATTTGCGTGCTCAAAGTTATAGGCAGACTGTTCAATTTCATTTTGTAGAAATACATCGCCATAGGTGACAGGCCCTGTCGGTCCATCGGACCACAACAGATCATAAACACTGTCGACACCTTGTATATACATCGCCAGTCGCTCCAGGCCATAGGCAATTTCACCCATTACCGGCCTGCACTCAAGACCGCCTACCTGCTGAAAGTAAGTAAATTGCGTCACCTCCATACCGTTCAACCAGACTTCCCATCCGAGTCCCCAGGCACCTAGTGTGGGAGACTCCCAGTTGTCTTCCACAAATCGGATATCGTGCACTAAGGGATCAAAGCCTATGGCTTTCAGTGACCCGAGATAGAGTTCTTGAAAATCCTCAGGTGATGGCTTCATGACTACCTGAAACTGGTAGTAGTGCTGCAGACGATTGGGGTTTTCACCGTAACGACCATCTGTTGGCCGACGCGAACCCTGCACATGGCAGGCGTTCCAGGGCTCCGGGCCAACCGCGTGCAAAAAAGTAGAGCTGTGAAAAGTACCAGCGCCAACTTCCATATCGTAGGGCTGTTGCACCATACAACCCTGTTCGCTCCAGTAATGCTGGAGGGCTGCGATTAATCCCTGAAAGGTAGTTAATTCATATTGCAAGAAAATGCTCCGGACGGGTCCGTGATAAAAACCAGAATTTTAACGCGACCCTCTGACTATTACCTCTCTATCGCTACTGGTCTGCCGTCAATGTAACATTCCAGCTATCACCGGATGGGAATAACTGAGCACTTCCCTCAGCGCGATTTAACTACCGGGATTCGTCGCGAGACAACGTTCTTAAGTGCCGCCCTGCCCAGCCGAAACATCGTCCGGCTGTTCACGCTCTGAGCAACCAGATTTCGATATGCAGACCCGTTTATCCATCGCCAACAATCGAGGCAGTTAAAATGCAGCGCTGCAAGAAACGCATCAGTCCGATGCAAAATTAGCGCATCACAAACAACTCACGAACCAGTAACGTTCAGGCTCGTGGTATCATGGGCGGCTAAGACCAACACCTGCCCAGGTGACGCCAGTGTTACTGGCAAATGCGGTATACCTTCGCTCATACAGGAATGGTCAACCCAATTCACACCCGGATCACCCGCTATCCATGTGCTCAGTGAGCCGCATGGCTGGTGGAACAATTGTAAGACTATGATTATTGGAGAGTTCCGATCATGAAAAGCAAACTAGAATATATCTGGCTCGACGGCTACAAACCCACCCAAAGCCTGCGCAGCAAGACAATGGTACGCAACGATTTTGGCGGCACTCTTGAAGATTGCCCGATGTGGTCATTCGACGGCAGCTCCACCGAGCAAGCAGAAGGTAACGATTCCGACTGTCTACTCAAGCCGGTCGCAATCATTCCAGACCCGGATCGTTTGAACAGTTTCCTGGTTATGACCGAAGTTCTGAATGCAGACAACACGCCGCATGTCTCAAACGGGCGCGCCACTATTGAAGAAGATGATGACGATTTCTGGTTCGGCTTCGAGCAGGAATACTTCCTGATCGACACAGACACCAACCTGCCACTGGGTTTCCCGGAAAACGGTTTTCCGGCACCGCAAGGACCCTACTACTGTTCAGTAGGTGGCAAAAATTCATTCGGTCGACAAATTGTCGAAGAGCACCTTGATATGTGTCTGGAAGCGGGATTGAACGTTGAAGGCATCAACGCCGAGGTTGCCGCCGGACAATGGGAATACCAGATATTCGCCAAAGGTGCTAAACGCGCTGGTGATGAAATCTGGATGGCGCGTTACCTCCTCGAGCGCACCGCAGAAAAATACGGCGTGGCTGTAGACCTGCATCCAAAACCACTCGGCGATACCGACTGGAACGGCTCGGGCATGCACGCTAACTTTTCAAACAGCGTAATGCGCGATTCGGGTAAAGAAGATATCTTCACTAAAATCTGCGAAGAGTTCGGTAAGAACATTCAACGCCACATCAGCGTCTATGGTGCCGACAATGATCAGCGCCTGACAGGTAAGCACGAAACCCAGTCAATTGATCAGTTCAGCTACGGTGTCTCTGACCGCGGAGCGTCGATTCGTATTCCGGTTGGCACTATTGAAGATGGCTGGAAAGGGCGTCTTGAAGATCGCCGTCCTGCGTCGAACGCTGATCCCTACAAGGTAGCGGCGGCAATTATTAAAACTACCACTGAAGCCTTATAAGCAGGACTAAAGCAGTAGCGAAGTAACTCACTTCACAAAATCCCCGCGTGATAACGCGGGGATCTCTCCCCAGGACCTCACACTCCTCATGTTGTACTCGAGCGTAGACGATCACGCATGGGCTTGATTTAATCACGACCCCATTCGATTATTAACATCCAAACGGACCAGTCAACCGGTGCGTTAATCAGCTCCGCATTGCGCTACACTCAACCTTCAGCCCGGACTGGTAAATCGGCATGAGTGAATATCCGAAGCTAAAGCTGCCTGATGTTCCCACGTTATTCATAGAACAAACAGATAAAGATCTGGCAGAAAAAGTCGACCAGAACTTTCGCTATGCCTTTTTCAAAACCATTGCCAAAGGCGGCAAGTCACTGATTCAATCGTGCAAGGATATGCACCTGAACCGAGTCATCTGCTACAAGTCATTGCTACCGGAATTTGCCGACGACGAAATAGAACAAAAGCGCTTGCTGCGTGAAGCACGTGTCTCTGCGATGCTGCAACATCCGAATACAGTACCAACCTATGAACTCGGCCGCACCAACAAGGGGCACTACTACTTCACGATGAAGCTGGTGCACGGCTATACGCTGCGTGAAATTTTTGACTATCGCGAGCGCTATGATCTTTATCAGCTGGTCGATATCGTTGTGCAGGTTGCTCGTGCATTGGACTGCGCACATAGTCATGGCGTTATCCACCGCGACATTAAGCCGGAAAACATCCTGGTAGGTCCGTATGGCGAAGTACTGCTACTCGACTGGGGTCTGGCAAAAGTCTGGGATCAGGAGGGTCAGCAATCTGACATAGAAAACGAAGTACCGCTACGGGAGTCCGAAGATCCAGCCATGACTGGACATCAAAAGCTGCAGGGAACCTTGTTTTATATGTCTCCCGAACAGCTGGAACGGGATCCAAATATTGACGCACGCACCGATATCTACAGCCTGGGCGTAGTTTTATACGAAGCACTCACCGGACGCACACCCGCACAGGGAGAACACATGGAGGATGTTATAAAATTCACCTTGCAAGAGGAACCACCAAAACCCTCAGACCTGACCCCTGTACCCAAGCTACTCGAAGATACCGTGATGAAGTGCCTCGAGAAACAACCGGATAACAGAATACAAACTGCAGCGGAAGTGATACGCCTCCTGCAAAGCGACTGGTGATCGCGGATTAGAAATTCCACTAAATACCCATGAATCCGCGCATCATTGAGCACAAATGATGCAGATTTTTCCATAGACTTCCTCACTTACGTGCTTGATCGCAAGTAGGCAGTTTCCTCACCGGTGTGGGCTGAGTCTCATTACCAATAAAGTCCAGCACACGCCAGGACCAACCGGCGTGAATATTGATTGATCTCCTAAACCAGAACAAATCTGCATCATTTTATGTTTAGGAGTAAAGGCGTGAACGCTTTTGTCAAGACAACTCTATTAACCATTGGCACCCTCAGTGTCACCCTTGCCATCAGTTCAGCCAGCGCGAATATCTACAAACATATCGACGAATCTGGCAACGTGTCTTACAGCGACAAACCAGTTCAGGGTGCCGAAGAATTCAAAGTCCGCAGGCCAAGAAGCACTGAACCGGAGGGTGGCGAAGAAGAGAGTTCCGGCTCCGACCTTGAAGAGGGTGAACTGAAAAAATCTCCAAACTATAAAAGCCTGGAAATTCTCACTCCTCGTCAAGGCAAAGTAGTTGACTCAAAAGCCAACTCGGTACAAGTCATATTACTGCCAACGCCTTCACTGGGTAAACACGATCAGCTGGTTATTAATGTAGACGGCAGAGACATCAGTAAAGGCCGCGATGTGAATTTATCAGTACAGAATTTACCGGTGGGTGATCACACGGTGACCAGTCGCATTCAAAACTCCGAAGGCAAGACCATTATCGAGTCTGCCTCTGTGAAGTTTAAAATTAGCGAGCAAAATTAACGTTAGCGCTACTTCTTAGGCGCTGCAAATTCAGCCCTGTTCCGATAAAATGTCCGCCAGCTACGGCGGACACTTTTATGAAAAGTAACCTACTCCCTCTTCATTCTTTACCAGTCAACCTATCGGCCAATCCCCTGGCTAACTTTCTGGCTAGTCTGGCAATAATATTACCCATCTACACCGCTTCTTCGCCTGCTACAGCACAGGCCACAGAAGATGAATCCACTGGCAGTGAAGCATCAGACAGCGCGAGAACTTCATCATCGCATCTTGACCTCAGCAGTAACGATTGCCTGAAACAACTCGATGATACGGATATTGTCATCGCGTCTATGGCTTTCGTTGATGGATTAAACGGATTTGCCCAGCTCAAAGAACTCGTCGCAAGGCGTCCATGGGGAGTGGGCACGCCAGACACTGCCGATGAAATAAAATCACAGATGGAAACTCAGAGCCCGTTTCTAATCATCTCACTCACCAAAGCACAGGTTCTGACTCTTGATGATCACCGGGATATTATTAAATGGGTACTTGTGCAGAGTACCAGTCAAGTCTGTGGCTAATTCCTTCCATCGAGCGCACGCAATACCACTACAAATCCATACTTACTACCGCACTTCTAAGTACACCGAAGTAGTTGGTGCACCGATATCAAGCAATACATAATTGGTAACTTATTTTTCAGAATTCTCGTATTGCGAGTAATAGATCTAGTGCACTAGTACACACCAGATTGCTATGACGACGGAGTCGCAGTACCTAGCCCGGTTTATTCGTGAAATGGCGAGCATAGCGCGCAGAGCATTGGTTTCACAGGGTATTTTCTTCTCGCGTGCCATGTTTTAATTTACTCGGCTTATTGATATTCGCAAGAGAAAAAATTCGCTGTGAAATCAAGGAGCAAGCGGGATGCCGTCATTTTCATGAATAAGCCGGGCTAGACCAGCTCTTGCTACTTGTTGAAGCCGGTTCTTTTCAGCGGGCACAAGAGGCAGCGCCAATTGTTACAAGTACAAAAAAGGAAAGATGCAACACACCTAAATAGCAGAGAAATTGATAGTACAACTGCCCTCCGTAGAAGCATATGCCGCCTCGACTAATGCCAGAGTTTTCAGATTATCCACCCCGGAAGTCTGTGGTTCTATCCCCTTCTGCACACACTCAATAAAATGCTGTTGAATACTGAGCACACTTTCCTGAATGTTATGCCATGGCTTTTCAGCCCACGGTAGTAAAGGCGGAGACACATCTCGATGAGTTTCAGTTTTGCCAAACACGCTTAACTGATAACCTGCGTCCAGTCGCAGCGTTCCAGCTGAGCCGTCGATCTCTAGAAGGGACTGCGGAAAGGTTTCCGGGAGTCTGCGAGTCGCATAAGAGCAATCAACCACGCTGGTTCCGCCATTGTCATGGGTAAGCAACATTGTTGCAACATCTTCTCCGTTAATGTTCGGGTTGATGCGTCGAGTCGTCGCTGCAATCTGATTAGCGTCACCTAGAAAAGCGCGCGCTATATCCAAAATATGTATGCCGAGATCTTCGATAATAAAACGCTCGCCTTCAGCCAGGTAAGGTTGCCCGCTAAATACATCATAGCCGGAACGGAAGCTAACCCGACAAAAGAACGGATCACCGATGTCACCGGATTCAACTACCTGAAGAGCGGTTTGTATGGGCGACTGCCAACGAAAGTTCTCATGGACCATCAAGGTTTTGCCAGCATCTTTTGCAGATTTCACCATGGCTCTCGCATCTTCCATGTTGTCGGCAAAGGGTTTTTGACAAATAATATGCACACCGGCTAGCGCTGCCATCTCAACCAACGAACGATGGGAGTCGACTGTAGTGACGATATCAACGAAATCGAAACCACCCTCCGCGAATAACTCAGTGGCATCCTCATAGGTTCGGCGTATGTTGAAGGATTCGGCAGTGGTTTGCAGGCGCGCAGCGTCTGTATCACACAACGCGACTATTTCCACCCCCGAAACATCACGCCATGCATGCAAATGATTCTGCGAGAAAAAACCACAACCGATTAGCGCACCTTTCATCTGTTTCTCCTACTTACTGTATCAACCCAAGCTATGTTACTGTGGAACAACGGTGTTTGGTATGCCACTCCTGCTAAGACATAATGTAGTGTTTGATAGTATTCCACTGGCAACATCAATATTAGGGCAACCCTCGGTTCAATGGTAGTTGATTTGGTTAGTCCAAAGACCAACCCATAATAAGATTCTCAGAATGAACACACCAGTCTCAGACGCTATAAAGCGCTACCGCACAGATGAAGTCGTTGAGCCTTTACACACACTTACCGCATGCCCCGTCACATGCGATTTCGACCAGGGTGCGCTTCGTTACATAAAGGTTTATGGCATTAAAGCGATCAGAAACATTGCGTTTGTGGTAAGAGACAAAGACTGAGGCACCTACCTTCCCGCCTTAAAAAATCTGCGCATACAAAAGCATACTTCAACTTTACCGTGACTTTCGATGCCACCTGCAAAGACGAACATCAGGAAGTTCAGTACGAAGCGACAATTTTTCAGACGTGCACTGTTTCTTTGAGAAGATAGCTCTGTACGATTGGCTGGTAGGCCGCCCCGATGGCACTCGCGTCTATGCCAATGGTGCCCTCAGCGATACCCGGTGGCTCAATACCCTGGGTGTCAACCGTTTTTAAGTGATGTTGCACGCGTTCAACCAATCGTTTGCGAACCTTTGTCGGAAACCGACCATCAATAATCACTGTTTGAAAATCAATCACAGAACAAACTGAAACACTGGCCACAGCAAGATAACGAGCAGCTTGTTCAATCCAGTCATCAAGTACGGTTCCTACATCAGACCAGTCTGTTTGCTTGGGACCGATAAGATTGGTGGGGCGCTTTTTTTGCTGCATCATTTTCTCAAGCAGATAAAGCGAAGACTTATGTATAAGCTGATGCTCTGAAGCGTTTACATCACCCACCGGTAGTGTACCAAAGGCTGCCGCATTACCGGTTCGCCCGGCGTAAACCCTATCGTTTAAAACCATGCCACCACCCGCAAATGTGCCCAGGTAGAAGTAGGCATAGTTAGAAAAGTCTCTGCCGATGCCAAACACATGTTCTGCATTGCAAGCGAGTGTTCCATCATTACCTATGTGAACTTCCAGGTCACTGAATTCTGCTATGGCGCTGGTAAAGTCGAACCCACGCCATTGATTCATCGCACGTTTCGGCGCCCCTAAATTATCAAGCCAGTTCCAAAGCTCATAAGGCGCGGCAACACCGATTCCGGCGATGTTTTTTTTAATTTTTACTTTTTTACCGAGCGTTTTTATTCCCTTTTCCAGGAACGTCATAATTCGGGAAGGTGTTGGATAAGGGTGTTCTTCCATAAGCTCACCACAAACATTGCCGGAAAAATCCATCAACACCAGCCGGCTTGACCGTCGCCCTACTTTTGCCCCAAAGGCGTAAGCACCATTGTCATTAAGCCCAAGCGGAATGGAAGGTTTGCCAACCCGACCGCGTACTGGAAGCCCCTTTGTTAAAAGCCCGTCGATTTCCAGTTTTCGCAAAATCACAGATACGGTTTGCGCCGACAATTTTGAATGTCTGGCCAGATCCACCCCGGGCATTGCCCCGTGGCGTTGAATCAGTGTAAGTATCAGGCGTTCGTTGTGGTCTCTGAGTCCCCACTGATTTACGCCCGCTATGGTACCTTTGATAGCTCTATTGCTCTTAAATTCGCTCTAATTTATTACCCGTAAATCGGGCCCGTGGTGGCATAAGATGACATACTCACGATAAATAAATCAATCTGATTTATTTATTGACAGCCCCGTGGACAATGGTTACCTTGCAACTAATTGCTTTATGGTGTGTATGGCAATTACAAACCAATTTAGAGAGGATCAACATGAAAAAAGTACTCGCATTAAGTGCACTTGCACTCGCCGGTGCCACTATTAGTGGTCAGGCACTCGCAGAAACGTCTGCATGCCTGATCACCAAAACAGACACCAACCCGTTCTTCGTTAAGATGAAGGAAGGTGCCACTGCCAAAGCTGATGAAATGGGTATTTCCCTTAAGAGCTTTGCCGGTAAAGTAGATGGTGATCACGAAAGTCAGGTTGCCGCAATTGAAACCTGTATTGCAGATGGTGCTAAGGGCATTCTTATCACAGCGTCTGATACAAAGGCTATTGTCTCTTCAGTTCAACAAGCGCGTGATGCTGGTCTACTGGTCATTGCACTTGATACACCACTTGAGCCAATTGATTCGGCTGATGCTACCTTCGCCACAGACAATTTTCTTGCCGGTGAACTCATTGGCCAGTGGGCAGCATCTGCACTAGGTGATGAGGCAGCCAACGCCAAGATAGGCATGCTTGACCTTGCTGTCAGCCAGCCTTCTGTTGGTGTACTGCGCGATCAAGGCTTCCTGCAGGGATTTGGAATCGACCTCGGTGATCCAAACAAGTGGGGTGATGAAACAGATCCGCGCATCGTCGGTAATGACGTTACTGCAGGTAACGAAGAAGGTGGCCGCAAGGCGATGGAAAACCTGCTTGCAAAGGATCCGATGATTAATGTCGTCTACACAATCAATGAGCCTGCAGCTGCCGGCGCTTATGAAGCACTGAAGGCAATTGGCCGTGAAAGCGATGTGCTGATTGTTTCTGTTGATGGTGGTTGTCCGGGTGTTGCAAACGTCGCTGAAGGCGTAATTGGCGCTACCTCACAGCAATACCCGTTGTTAATGGCGTCTCTCGGTATTGAAGCGATTGAAGCATGGGCCAAAGACGGCACTAAGCCTGAAAATACACCAGGTAAGGATTTCTTTGATACCGGTGTTGCACTCGTCACCGACAAGCCTGTTGATGGCGTTGAATCAATCGACACTAAAACAGGTACTGATCGCTGCTGGGGCTAACAAGCCTCTCCGTGAGGTGCACTTGTGCACCTCACGGCAGTGCTCTTCGTACCGGGGGCTTGCACAAGCAGCGGTCTGCGTCGTGAGAACGTGCCCTACTAAACAAAAATAAAAATACTATTCAACGGGGGAACAGTGGCTACAGATCACTTCGAGTCAGGATTGAAGAGTGCGCCGGATACACTGCCGGAATTTGAAGAAAAACGATCATTCTTAAACCACATTCGCCATTGGTTGCACAAAACGCCTGCTGCCGTACCCCTCATTGTTTTACTACTTTCGATTGCCATTTTCGGATTTTTATTAGGTAAGAAATTCTTCTCACCTTTTGCGTTAACTCTTATTCTTCAGCAGGTTGCTATCGTCGGAATAGTGGGCGCTGCACAATCGCTGGTCGTTATTACGGCGGGCATTGATCTTTCTGTTGGCGCGATAATGGTATTGTCATCCGTTGTAATGGGGCAGTTTGCATTTCGTTACGGGCTACCTCCGGAAATTGCATTGGTCTGTGGGTTTGCAGTGGGCGCGCTTTGTGGTTTTATTAACGGAATACTGGTCGCTATCGTCAGACTGCCTCCGTTTATCGTCACGCTTGGTATGTGGCAAATAGTATTGGCATCTAATTTTTTATACTCCGCAAACGAGACGATTCGTTCGCAGGATATAGACGCTGAAGCACCAATACTCAAATTTCTGGGTGAGAAAATTAAAGTACCTATTGATCTGCCGATGTTCGGCATCTCCGGTGTGGCGGTTTTTACCTATGCCGTTATTCTAATGGTACTTCTCACTATTTTTCTGGCTTATGTTTTGAAACACACCGCATGGGGCAGACACGTCTACGCGGTCGGTGATGATCCAGATGCCGCAGAGCTAGCGGGAGTTAGAGTAAAGCGTACTTTGGTATCGGTTTATACACTCGCAGGCTTTATTTGCGCACTGGCTGGCTGGGCGTTGATTGGACGAATCGGTTCAGTCTCTCCTACTGCAGGACAGTTTGCCAACATCGAATCAATAACCGCTGTCGTGATCGGCGGTATATCACTATTCGGCGGCAGAGGCTCAATTGCAGGTATGTTATTCGGTGCGCTGATCGTCGGGGTGTTCTCACTGGGCTTACGGCTGGTGGGAACAGATCCTCAATGGACCTACTTACTCATCGGCGTACTTATAATTTTCGCTGTAGCGATCGATCAATGGATTCGTAAGGTGGCAGTATGACTATCAATCCGGTATTGCGTGCAAAAAATCTAACTAAACGCTTCGGTCGAGTGACTGCCCTTGATAACTGCGATTTTGAACTGATGCCAGGTGAAGTGCTCGGCATTATCGGCGACAATGGTGCCGGTAAATCCACTTTAATAAAAGCGCTATCTGGTGCCTTACAACCAGACTCCGGAGAGATATATCTCGATGGTGAAGCTATAAAATTCAGTTCACCACAAGATGCCAGACATGCAGGCATCGAGACGGTCTACCAAAACCTGGCACTGTCCCCTGCTCTCTCGATATCGGACAACTTGTTCCTGGGTCGCGAAATAAGAAAGCCCGGTATTTTGGGTAGTGTTTTCAAAAAGCTGGACCATAAAGAAATGGAGCGTCAGTCGAGAAAGATGCTGTCTGACCTCGGGTTGCTGACTATTCAAAACATCGGGCAGTCAATTGAGACGCTATCCGGTGGGCAGCGCCAAGGGGTGGCCGTTGCCCGTGCAGCCGCTTTCGGCTCACGAGTGATCATTATGGATGAACCGACAGCCGCCCTTGGCGTAAAAGAATCACGAAGAGTGCTGGAACTCATTCAGGATGTTAAAGCCAGAGGGCTCCCGATAGTATTGATTTCTCACAACATGCCACACGTTTTTGAAGTAGCAGACCGTATACATATTCACCGACTCGGTCAGCGATTGTGCGTTATCAACCCACAAGATTATTCTATGTCTGACGCTGTAGCATTCATGACCGGCGCAAAAACGCCGGAACAAAATGCGGCATAAAAATCTCGCTCGTTATCCGTAGCAGGATTTTATCACACCACCCGAATTCAACTAATTGCAAGGTAAGATTCGGCGGAGTATTTTAGTTGCTCATCTGCCGATGCAAACCTGGCCGTCGTAGCCTATAACAGCTTGATGAAGTCGGTAACTTTGCATACGTCTACCGCGGTTACTCAAATGATGTTGACATGGTTGTTTGAGTATCACTCTTCGCTGCTGATCTGGTCTGGTCTGGAAGAGAAGAAACCACTCTACAAGAGCATGAGCAGATATTAGATCACCGCGTTCAAACGATGTAAGCGGAGCAACCAACTCAATGACTCAACACCTAAATCGGTCGAACGCAAGTTTTGTATCGTCTACCAAGACTGCATAGGATAGATTTTAATTTCACGAATTGTGAATGCAGAAAAATAGTAGTTTGAAGATTCATTACGACCACCGATGAGAGAGCCATGGCGACGACCGGATAGCGACCGATGGGAATCCGCTGAAATAAATATCGGCATCGACCCAGACTTAATCAACACTCTCTTGGATCGGGCATAACTATTTTTAAACCGTGTCATCGGCTACAACAGAACCCACAGTAAAGCCCTGGTTCTGTTGCAACGCAGGTACTATTTTGCTAAGTTCGACAGCAGAATGTCATGACGTATAGGTATTTAACATGCGGGTTTACGCAATTTGTCTTTGTACTATTTCTATTTCGCTTTTCGGATGCGGGGGTAAATCCACCAGCGAAGGTGATCAGCCGCAAATCACTACCCTGGCAGAAATACAGAGTGTTCCGTCGTTACAGTCATCCAACGAAGACGATTCTACTAACGAAGCATCAGATCAGTTAGTTGAAGATGGCTGTGTAATCCAGGGGGTTGCAGTTAGTACTGTAGCCAGCCAACTAGAGTGCGAGGCACTTATAGCTTTATACGATTCACTTGATGGTCAAAATTGGAACAACACGTACACGAACTGGAATACAGCCACTGATCCATGTGATTGGGATCGGGTTACTTGCAATGATATCGGTGTTAAGGCCCTAAGCCTTTACGACTACCAGCTGTCTGGAGACATTCCCCCGGAAATCGGGGACCTGACAAACCTGCAGTTTATAAATTTTTCTATTAACTCTATAACCGGGCTTATTCCTCCAGAACTCAGCAAGCTGAATAATCTGCAGCACCTGTTCCTAAACAAGAATCAACTATCAGGGGTTATTCCTGTGGGGTTGGAGCAACTCGTCAAGTTACAGGATTTAAGTCTGTTCGAAAACCAACTATCAGGCACAGTGCCAATGGAACTCAAAAGCTTGTCGGAGCTAAATAACCTGCGCTTAGCCGATAATAATTTATCAGGAGTTATTCCCTCTGAGCTGGGTGATCTAAATAAACTAAAAATCCTAACTTTGAGCGGTAATCAGCTGTCTGGTTCAGTACCAGAGTCGCTCGGAAAATTAACGAGGCTAGAGGCTCTATGGCTTCATCATAATCAGCTAACGGGCCAGATTCCTGAATCCCTAAGCAACCTGCAGGATCTAGGTAGTGTTTTACTCCATAGTAACCAACTATCTGGAGATGTTACCTGGCTAACTACACTTACAGATACAGTCGAATTCATTAATCTATCGTCCAATGGGTGTTTTTCTACAGGGGATCTAACGTTGGCGGCATGGTTAGATGAAAACACATCAGGTTGGGATTCTGGCTGCTGATTTAGACTCTACCGTTGCATCATACAGGATGGAAACACGCAGTATCACCTGCGAGCAAACAGGTCCATCAATTCTAACGCGAAGGTTCATTTGTTATCCCGTAATACGTTCTAGCCAAAGCGGCCCCGCAGTATCGCGTTTTAAACTCCATAGCGATACCACGGTTCCACCGAAGTGCAGCTGTATAAGTTACAGAGGTAACTCTAACACTGCCGCACAATCCGCTGCACCATTAACCACATCCCATTCATCACCCGCTACACAGGTATCGTAAGGTGCAACATTAAACGCTCGCAGTCGGCCCGTGCCGGCTACACCGTCATCCATTTTCAGATCCAGCTCATACATCACTTCAACCGGTATGTTGCCACCGGTAGTAAGCTCATGTGATGCATTCGCCTGATTCAGGGCGTTATTGGAGTTTCCAATCTTATAGAAGCCGTTATATGGATTTCCGGGGCATGTCGTAGCCGCACAAACCCCATCATTCAGCGATGCCACAGGAGCACCATCGAAGTTACCGGAGATAAATCCGGCACTTGCAAGATGCTGCCACACAGCCCCTGCTTCAGCACCACTCTCTACAATGGCATTGGCATTTCCATCAACTGCACCAGTAATCAAATGTGTTGAAGCACGGGAAAAGTCCCCGGGCAGTGACCTATAGCGATCCTGAAATGATATCCAGGCTGCTTCTATGCCGGTCAGATCATTGGCGATCGCCCTGACCCGTGCACTGTTGATCATCGACTGGCCCTTCATAATACCACCGAGCAACATTCCGATAATGAGTAGCACAATGGCAATCTCAATTAATGTAAAACCCTTCTGTTTACGTTGCATACTTCCTACCTCTAAACTAACTATGGTTAAAAACACTACACAATAATTACTAGCCCTGCTGTTTCGGCCTGCTATTTGGTGCAATATCTCAGGCTATCCTCTCAGGCCGCCCTTACTTATCGTCACCGCCTTAACTAGTGTCAAGGCAGCACGTGCGCCTGCAACAGCCGGGTAAGTAATATATTCCCTGACAACCAGATAACGATATCGTCGAACTGATCACTACCAACCATATCGATATCGCGGCTTACAAACCGGTTGTCAGAATCCTGATTCTCTGCTTCATCTGCAGAAGTTGACTGTAACTTACCAGTAGAAATCAATACGGCAGGTACGCGGTTGGCCCGCAGCTGCGTACAAGCAGCGCTACCACACACCTCATACTCCGGTGAGAGATTCTGCATACCAACATCACGCATCTCTTCTACAGTGGTAAAGTCCGCAAGGCCATCACTGTCAGCATCAGACAGAGTGACATGATACTGAATAGGTGAACCCCAGCTATCGGTGAGTAATCCATTGCTGTCATACCGTCCGGAGATTCCAAGCACCGCTGCCGGCACATAACCGTTGGCTAACATACAGGGGTCTGCTGGCAATTGCGCCGCGGAACCCCCACCAGTTACCGGGCACGGTAGTCGATGATGCACAGAGGCATAACCAATGATTGCTTCACGAATATCCACCAACTGGTCGAAAGTTTCATTGCGTTGACGCTCAACAATACCTGCACCCAGCGGTTTCATTAATGATCCAAGTAAAAGCCCCATGATCAATAGCACTATCGACATCTCAAGGAGGCTAAACCCGTTACAACCTCTAACGCACCCGCAACCGCTGTTTCTGAGTGATAATTTCATGTCGAGTTTAATTAATGGTCACGATTTGATCATTGCCAACTACACCTTCAGTCGCCACAGAGAATTCATTCACTGCAGATACAAGCGCGGCGGTATCGAAATATTGCGCCAGATCACTACCACCACGAACCTGCATGCCACCTGTCGCTAACGTCTCAACCGGCGCGCCAACAGAAATCAATATCACCTCAACCGGCTCACCATCCACTAGTAACTCACGCTCAGGATCATCAATTCCATCGCAATCAGACAACCGATCAGCAGTGCAACTTGCATCGACGATGTAGTACACAAGAGCCGGCCATTCATATCTGGCAAACCAGGTGTTTCTTAATGCCCTGCCACCAGGCAAATCAGTAAAGCTTTCATCCAGCAACAATGCCTCACCACAAGTTCCGGGTTCAGTGGCAAGCATTCCACGGGTTAATCCGTCAACGCACAGCCCGTCAACTCCTAGTGTTGACGCATAGGGGTAGAATCCGTGCTCAGCCTTATATTCAATCAACCACTGCTTAACGTAAGCCAATACTTTGCGCTCCATTAGAGGTAGCAGCTCTGATCTTCGAATCGGGACAAGAAGATCATTTTCATTAAACAACGTGTACTGCCCGTCAATGTCAGCATTTTCTCCTTCGAGATACTCTCTGACAATAGACGCTGGCCGCACGGTTTCAGTAACCGACTGGGTTTCAGCACCTGATCGGGATTGAAAATCCAGTGCCGGCCCGGGAGAAATCAGTACAGCCACAACCTCCTGCATAGAATCAACAGACAGCAAGCCAGCATCAGGATAAGAATTTAAAGTATTGAATGACGGGTTATAGCGATGATCTGCCGACACCGCATACCAGATATCCTGATCGAAAAAACGTTCAAGATAATCAATTTCCATGAGTCTCTGATCGCGCATCCAAACTGATGGCAAAAAACCAATTTCATGTTCGCCGCAGTAAGGCGCAGGTGATCCATGCCGTTGTAGTGACGGACATGGCAATCGCCCGGTTCCACCACGTGTATTGTGACCGTAGTTATCCGCGTAATTAACCGCATAGGCGATCAAAGCCTGCTTGGCGGAAAGTAAAGACTCAAGTCGATCCTGGTGACTTTCTGCGCGATACCCATTGACAAGAAATAGTGCACTGCCGCCTAACAATGCCACCATCGCTATCAACATGGCGATGCCTCGTTGATTACCCGGGAGCTTTTTCGATGAGTTGGATAAAGTCATCATTGTTCTGTTACACCTTGGGTTGTGGATTCATGCACCGGGAAATAATCTCCCGGGAACAAACGTTCAGCACGATCACCACTTTCGAGTAGTAATTCCCCAACTGGATTAACGACTGTTATATTGATATTTGTAAAGACGTCGCTGCCTGAAACCCTGTCACCGTTAAACCACACGCTGAGAATTTTATCTCCTTTCGATACCAGCCCATCGTATCGAGCCATATAATTATTTCGGCCATCCTTGCGGCAATCATTTTGGCTTTCATCGCGCGCCGCTCTATCATGGGCAGAGACTGTGGCGGTATCAGAGATGTCTGATATCGCGGCGGTGTCCGGCATTGTATGCTCGTCAGATATCAGCTCGGTTTCCTTCAATGACGCATCAGCCTGGTCTCTCTCCAGAGCCAACTGCTCTTCGGCAGACATAAAAAGATTCAATCCGGAATTCTGTTCAGCTACAGGCTCCGAGGCATCCAGACAACCCCACACACCACAACAGCTGAGTGAGACCAGATACATGCTAACTCGCGACATCATTGTTCGCCCCCTCAGCATCAACCAGATACCAGGTCATGGTTATTTCCGCCGTTATATTATCTTCGCCATTTGCAGCCACACCTTTTCTGTTCAGACCCACCCGGTCTATCTCTATCGCCGTCACCACAAACGGGTTTGGCGCGTTGTGCGTCAGTTTTTCAAGGAGCTCTGCTAACACGCCATCGTGTAAAAGGGAAACTCGCAGCACTATCGATTCAACCCCGATAGAAATCTCAAGTGATTCAAGGTTATCCGCGATTGGTTGGTAGGGATAAAGTTCAAAACTCATCTGCCTTATACCCAAACGGGTTTTGCTAGACTGCAGATGTTTTATCCAACTCAGTTTGCGTTGAGATTCCATGCCTCCAAGGCCATCAGATACGGGGCCATATTCGAATTTTTGGTTATCTATAAATGCCTGAAATGCCGGATAGTTTTTCTCAAGAAACTCCAACTCTTCGAGAGTCGCCAGTGCTGTTTGTTTGTCAGCCAGAAAGCGGTTTTTCTGATCGGCGCTGCGAACAACACTCGATGAAACTGTCAGCAACGGATAGATCAGTACTAGCAAACACAATACGTTGCCAATCAACAACAAGCACGTACGCCGATCAAGGTATCTCATTGCTCGACACCCCCTTTGCTTATCTCCAGTACAAACTCGCTTTGAGGGGCTGTATTGTCACTCGCTGTTATACGGCTTTGGTCGCCCGATCCAAATGGCGTTTCCACAACAACAATTAGCGGATCCGAATTTGCCGTACGCAAGACATCAATAAATGATTCAAACTGATTAAGTGCGGACTCCGGCTGACCCGTTACCACTCCTGCCAATGTGGCACTAAAAATCTCTTCCATGGGTACACCATGCAAAGAATCCGGCTGCGCGAGTACGTTAGCGAGCACTTTCTCACTCACGTGATCTCCGGTTTGCCATCTAACGGATGAAATAGATATATCCGGCAACTGACTCATAGATGGCGCTATGTTCTGTAGAAACTCAAGCGGCTCCTGTGCAGAGTTGAGCTCTAGCAGCCTCGCGGCTACTAAAGCCTGTCTCACAGCCTCCACCGGTTGTTCGTAGGAAGATTCATATTGCGTCACGTCGCGCTGCAAAGTTGATAGGATTTCGCTGTAGGCATCAGCTACTTCTGACTGAGCACCGTTGATTTTGTTTGCCACTGCAATAGACGACACGGCACCACTAAATACACCCAGGGCCAGGGCCGCACAAATGTTTCGAATCTTTCGGTTTATATAAATTACCCGATGCGATTTCTGCGCATAGCCGCTGTTCCCATTCACCGCTAATCCTACCAATAGAGACTCTGCAGTGTTTGATGTAGATTTGCTTGTAAAAGGCCAATAGCTTCTGAACTCTGCAAGCTGACTCGACATAACACCAGCATTGTGGATAGATACCAGCCGCTCGACATCTTCTGATCTGGCAACCATTACCACCGACGGCACCCACTCACGGTGCTGTCTTTGCATGTATAGCAATGTCTCTTCAATACTTTTTTGCAGCACGCTGATCTTATGTTCAACGGATTGAGTATCGTGACCATCGGGTACAGACACTCGTCGGGAAAAAAGCACAGACGCACCCGTGCAGGCAAGCAATCTAAAACATCCATGTAAGGGGATTATGAATAAATTAGGGCCCATCTCTGCATCTGCCATGCTTGCCAGGTTAGGTATTAAGGTGGTTGATGAGTGAATAGCGCGCAGGCTAGCGCCAATTCGCGCGAATTCGGAAACCAGCTTTTCAAACAGAGCATTACTATCTAGACCAGACAATAACAAGGTGCTATGACTTCGCGAACCGACAATAGTAGCCTTTGACACCAGGGAACTTTCAAACCGCTTATTTTTTAGTCGGTCTGCTAATTTCCTGCGATCAAATATTCCTTTGGCTTTAAGCGGCTCGTGAAAACACTCTTCTTCCGGAATATCAAAAACAAGACTGAATTCTGTGTGCAGGTGAGCTTGTATGTAGGCTGCCAGACTTTCCGGAAGGTCGTTACCGCTGAGATTCCATTTCTGCTCAACAATATAGTCGCTATCGTTACGAGCGTAACAAACTAAGTGATCCGGCTGTAAGAACAGTATGCGCTTTTCCATTACATGGCCTCCTGCATACTGAACACCAGATCGTATATAGGGCCGATAACAGACAGCACCACCCACATCATGATGCCACCGACCAACATGATAAGTGCCGGGCCGATAAACTGTTCAAGCTTTTCTATCGCATCACGCGAGTCGCGATCATAGAAATAGCTGGTCTGTAAAAACGCGCGATCGAGACCACCGGTACTTTCACCAACGCGCAGCAGCCTGCTCAATAGCGCGGGCAACTCGGACTGTTCTCGAAAGGCATCTGCAACACCATCGCCGGAGATGATTGATTCACGTACCCGGCGTAACGCACCTGACAGGTAGAGATTATCCACCAGAGCTTCACCGTGCTTTAAGGTGTCTATCAGGTTGATTCCGGATGCGTACATTAGAGCGGCACATCTACAAAATCGTGCTAGCTTGATCTTATACAGGACCGGTCCGACCAGTGGCAGACGAAGCTGTGCGCGTTGCCAGTTAAATTGTACCGCCAGACTACTGCGTAGCGCTGCCATAAAAACGACTACAGCTGCAATCAGTAGAAGCGCAATCACAGGCCAGTATTTGGTTATCGCATCAGAAAGCGTAATCAGCCATTGCGTATGCCATGGAAGCTCTGCACCCGCGGCGGTTATGAAAGATGTCAGGCTCGGCACCAACCAGGTCATCACAAAGCCGATAACCACACTCAAAACAACACAAACAAAAGCCGGGTAAATAAGCACTTTGCGCAAACCGGATAGCGTCTCATCCTGCCACTTGAGTAAGGAAAGTAAATCTGCAAGTACTTCTGCAAGCCTGCCGCTCTGCTCACCGGCCTCAACCATACCGGTATACATAGGTTTAAAAACCAAAGGTTGTGATGCACAGGCATTCGACAAACTACTACCGGATTCGATCTGATCGGCAACTTCACCAATAGAGCTGGCCATCAGCTTGTGGTCAGCAGAGTCACGGTATTCTTTGAGACAATCGATGAGCGGAACACCGGCCTCAATCATCTGTTGCAAATGAAAAGTAAAGTCGATTAACTGCTTACGACTAACCGGCGAGCGATTAAACACTCCCGACCTTGATGAGGGCTTGCAGATGATGGGTTCCAGACCGCGCAGGCTAAGCCTGTTGTCTGCATCTGCCATATTGAGGGCAGAGATACTGCCGCGCTGCACACAGCCCGTGCTATCAATAGCTTTGTATTTGAAATACTGCATTACTACTTACATCCATACTGCTTGGAATTTACTGCTGTGGATTTACCACACTGGTAGATCCGCCACTCACTGGTGGAATCGCCACTCAAGGGTCAAAATGCTAACTAACACACACTTCTAAATTTGTGAAATCGATCACACGAGAAGCTTCTGTCATGGACGTAATTCCACTCCTAACCAGGCGCTGTGCTTCATCCGCAAGGGTCAGATACTGATCTTGCCGTGCACATTCAATAATACTGCTGACTCTCGCCCCGGACACGATGAGTTCACTGATTGCCGGTGTAAAGCGCAACACCTCCATCACCGCCACTCGACCTTTATAACCCTGCCAACCACACTCTTTGCACCCGACAGATCGATATGTTTCCGTGTGATGATCATCTATGGCGCGGCAGTACCCGCACAATTTTCTGATCAATCTCTGACCGACAATTGAGATAACGTTTTCACCTATGAGCGCCGGGGTGACACCAAGATCTTTTAGTCGCTCAATTGCACCCGCCGCTGAATTTGCATGCAATGTGGAGTAGACCTGGTGTCCGGTCATTGAGGCACGAAAAACCATTTCTGCAGCCTTGCCATCGCGTATTTCACCAACAAGGATGACATCCGGATCCTGCCGCAGGATAGATTTAATCCCGGTACTGAAGTTTAGTTTTACCTGTTCGTTCACACTGGTTTGCCGTAGCAGTGACATCGGGTACTCAACCGGGTCTTCGAGTGTCATGATATTGATGCTCTCATCACTTTTATGATTGAGCATCGAGTACAGCGTTGTGGTTTTACCACTACCGGTCGGGCCGGTAATCAGAATTAATCCTTCGGGACGACCCATAGACTTTTCCAGCTTGCTGAGTGTTTCCCTTTGCAACCCCAGCTGCTCAAGGGGAACAATACCTTTCTGTCGATCAAGCACTCTAAGTACTACGTTCTCACCGTGCACAGTGGGCATGCAGGAAACACGAAACTCAATATCACTACCTGCAATTCGCATTGATATCTGGCCATCCTGCGGCGCACGACTTTCAGCAATATTAAGCTCCGACATCACCTTGATCCGCACCACCACAGCAGACCAGTAATCGATATGAAAGCTGCGAATCTGACTCATCACACCATCAACCCGATAGCGAATACGAACAAACCCCGCCTCAGGCTCAAAGTGAATATCCGATGCATTGTGCTTGACCGCATCAGTTAGTATCGCATCAACGAGCCGCACTACCGGCTGGTGGTAATCATCTTCTACGTCCGTGGAACTACTGTTGACTTCCCCGGTTTCGATTTCATGCAAAATACCGTCTATCGAGAGTTCAAACCCGTAAAAACGATCTATTGCTTCAATTATTCCGCGTTCACTTGCCAGAGCAAGACTTAACTGCACATCGGCACCAAGTTGTGAGCGCAGCCGGTCCTGCGCCGGCAGGTTGTAGATATCGGTGGTAGCCAGCAACAGCTGCTGATCTTTAAAAGAAACCGGAATTACGGTAAACCGCCGCGCCAGCTCAGCTGAAATTAACGCCAGTGCCTCAGGATCAGGAACCACGCTATCCATTGCAATACTCTGGTTAACACCAGTACCGCCAGATGTCGCGTGCGAGGCAAGAATTGCATTGTTTAATAGTGCTTCGGTGATAAAACCGAGTCTCAGCAATGTTTGATCAAGCGAGTCGCCAGTGCGCCCGGATTCTACAACACCGATCTGAAGTTGATCACGACTTAACAATCCATCAGAAACAAGAGTGTCGAACGTTTCACTACTGCCCTTTACTGCGTCCATAAACTACTACTAGGTTACATCTCTACATTACTATACCGCGGCATCAATTTATTACAACGATTCGAAAATACTTTAATGCACCTTACGAACAACAATCGTTAACCCGACCTATATTAGAAACAGGTTAACCCTCGTTAAGCCCGGTCAACTTTGCCAGACTCCAGTGTAGAAGTTGCTGCCTGACGTATTTCAGGAACAAACCAGAACAGCGCCAGCCCAAACAGCAGCCAAAACGCACAAAATAAAAATCCGGCATTGTAGTTGTTGGTGTAGTCATAAAGTAACCCCGTCACAAACGCTCCGGTCGCCGCACCCAGCCCTTGTCCGATATTTGCTGCACCGTAAATGGATGCGAGACCACGTCCGGCAAATATCTCGGCCATCAGCGTGGTAATGATCGGGCCACGCGCACCGGAAGACAATCCCACCCCGAGCACGTAGATAATTAGCAACACTGATAGCGTATGGAGTTGTAATAGTGCCAATGCAGCAATGCCGAGCAGGCTAAGTGTATAGCTAAAGCTCGCGACCAGATGCTTTGGCCAATACTCGGCAGCCACACCGGTAATAAACATACCAACAAAGCTCAAGACGCCCACCGCACCAAAAGCAAAGGCTGCCTCGAGGTCGGAGTAACCTTGATCTATCAGATAGGCAACCGACTGCAGACTAATGCCGAAAATGCCAACCGCTGTCGCTGCAAATATGCCAAAAAAAGCCCAGAAGGCTCTGGTAGATATCGCCTCACGTAAACCGGGCCCGCCTACCGATTTACCTTTGTGCACTTTTCGCGGATTATCTGCAGACCCCGCTTCTATTTTCGTCCACGGCAACACCAGCATCACCACAAATACAAACGCAAATATCCAGCATATATAAGTATATGCCTGTTGCCAGCCTGCGCGTTCAATAAACAATTGCACTAATGGTACAAGTGCCAGTGTACCCAACCCCTGACTGGCATAACCAACAGACAACGCTGTAGACAAACGCTTGTGGTACCAGCGCGACACCAGACTTTGCGTTGGCACCAAACCGATCATCGACGCACCGAGACCACCACCAACGCCCAGCGTCAGATAAAACTGCCATAGTTGCGTTAGCGAATCTACAAAGTAATAAGTAACTGCCAGAATCAGACTGCCGCACAAATAATTAAACCGCGCACCAAAACGGTCAAATGTCATACCGGCCAATAGTGACCCGAAGCCGATACAAACCATATACACAGAGTAGATAGAAGCAACCGATGCTCGCTCCCAATCAAAATGGCCACTGAGTGGCAGCAGGAAAACACTAAACGTTTCCCCGGCACCGCGACTCAACGCCGTCATCAACACACACAGCGCCAGCACCAGAAGCCCGGGTAGCAATGATTTATTATTGGCAGGGGGTTTGACCACCGGGACTCGTCGCAACTTTTGTTGACAAATTTTACTTAAAACAACCAATCACTCTTTCAATAATCGAATACGAAAGTAAACCCGATTAAAGCCGTCTTCACAACGACGATCATACTCTTCATACCCGAGCGATGGATATAGTGATAAATTTTCTGTCATGGCCTCATTGGTATACAGCTCTACCGCGCCAAGACCGAGCGTTGTCGCCGCGTTTTCCACATAGCGGATGAGCATTTTCCCAACGCCTTTCCCACCGAACGCGGGATACACCGCAACGTTTTCAAGGTGCATAGCTCCAGACAACTCATAATAGACAACAAAGCCTGCAACGACATCATCACAGACTGCTACTGCCACGCACCCTGCATTTACCAGCGTATTAAAATCTGCGACCATTGGGGCCGGTGGCTTGCCGATTCTTTGAATGTATTTGGAATAGGCTTCCACTGCGCACTGCCTGATAGCATCAACATCAGAGGCACCCGCAAGTCTAATCGAAAATTCAGTCATCTACAGCCCAATACATTTTCATTATCCACCGACAAACGCTGAACGGCATGCACACTTTTTACCACGTAAACAACTGCCTGTTGCGCTTTAATTTGTCCGACGGCTTGCAAGTCAACTGAATTAGATAATGCACGGTCCGCTCATGTAGAATCGTAATTCTCGCTCGACCCCGCCAGACATATCCAGGTAACAATCGCATGGCGTTAAACATTCTTGTGGACGGAACTAACTGTGGAAAAGACCCTCGATCATAAAATTGCACGAATTCTGGCTGATTCTTCCGTAAGTGATTTTATCCTGGCGGACGCAAAAGACGGCGACATGGGTATGGGGGTTGGCGCTCCCGGACCCAATCGAGGTACAGATGCAGATCGACACCCGGTTCGAACGTACCAGGAATATCTGCAATCTATGCGGGATGTGACGAATCAGGGTCTGGTCGATATCATGCTGATGAGTACGAGCAGCAGTGAGCAACTTACTATAAAAGAGCAGCTATTTGCTGATAGTTCCGTTACACCGGCAATACGCGCAAACGACACTACAGATATATGGCTGGGCAGCAGCGGGGGTTATAGCAAGCAACCCTCTCTACCGTTTCGAACAACAACCATTGACCACGCCCAGTGTGGCAAGTGGCAATGCACACCGGATGAACGCAAGCTTGGTGCTGATCTTGGTCTGTACTCGATCACCTTCAATAATGATGCTCATCTGGATCGCGAAGCTCTGCAAGCCTATAAAGACTTTCGTATCGAAGCTGAGCAAAAACAATTCAGACATTTCTTTGAAGTCTTTGTACCCAATGCACCCGGTAGCAACGCACCCGCTAACGTTGCTGATTATGTCAACGATGCGATTGCAAAGACGCTTGCCGGCGTGACCAGCAACAGTCGCCCGTTGTTTCTTAAGATTCCCTACTTCGGACCTGCCGCACTGGAAGCGTTAGTACGCTACGATTCCCAGATTATTGTTGGAATTCTGGGCGGACCGTCAGGCACCACCCATGATTCCTTCAGAATGCTATGGGAAGCGAAAAAATATGGTGCTCGAGCCGCATTGTTCGGGAGAAAAATAAACAACTCTGAAGATCAGCTCAGCACCGTCACGGTGTTGCGCGCGATTGCAGATGGTGAACTGGATGCAGAAGCAGCGGTACGTGAATACCACAGTTTATTGCAGAAAATTGGCATTAAGCCTGATCGTGAACTTAAAGACGATCTGGTACTGACTCAGGTATAATTAAGGTGATCACTCTTGCATTCAAAGCAGGCAGCGGCACCACCCGATGAATCTGCCTGGTAAATCAGACGGGGAAGCAGAATAGAAATGACAGAAGAGCTGGCAGATTTTATTCTCGGGCAAGCCGGAAGCAGCAACCGCTTCTTCGTTGCACTCGCAGGACCTCCCGCATCCGGTAAAACCACGCTGTGTGAGGATCTTGAAAAAAACTTAAAACGTAAAACAACAGTCTCTGTTGTTGCAATGGACGGTTTTCACTTCGACAACGAAATTCTCAAACGGAAAAACCTGCTCGACAGAAAAGGTTCACCAGATACTTTTGATGTTGCCAGTCTCCATCTCCTGCTTGCCGGACTAAAAACCCAAACCGACACACTTGCAGTGCCGGTGTTTGACAGAGAGCACGATCTTGCCCGCAGCAGCGCCAGGCTGGTGCATCCTGAGGACCAGATTATTCTGGTAGAAGGCAACTACCTGCTCTGCAATACCGAACCATGGAAACATCTGCACGCAATGTTTGATCACACAATAAGCCTCAGCACCTCAATTCAAACTCTTGAGAAACGCCTAATCCAACGCTGGCTCGATCACGATCACACGCAGGAACAGGCAGAACAGCGCGCACGCCACAACGACCTGCCCAATGCTGAGTATGTAATTCAACATTCAATTACTGCCGTCACTACTGTAGAGAGCTGAATCCAAAAGCTCGCATAGCAGCGCAACCGCAGTAACGCCGCAACTCATCTTGAGATAAGCGGATGTGTAAATTAAAGGACCCTATTGATCACAGTTTCGTGACTCTTTATATTAGTATCAGAAAAAGAGACCCAAAATGCTAAAAAGAACCCCCTACTTTGCCCTTATAGCGGTATTTCTATCCGCAGCATCCCTGTTTGCAGGTGAATTTAACATTGATGATATTGGTCAGGTAAAGTCTAGTGGCGTTCGACATGTTACTGCCAAAGAAGCCTTTACAATTATCGAAGGTGACAGCGAGATTATCGTTCTGGATGTTAGAACCCCGCCTGAGTTCAACCGTGCAAATATAAAAGGTGCGGTTAACATAAATTACTACTCTTTCTCTTTTAAGAAGAAACTTGAAGCACTCGATAAGACTAAAACCTATTTGGTCCATTGCGCGACTGGCGTTCGTAGTGGTCGCACCCTTCCTATCATGCT
>CALLBO010000004.1 GCA_937998875.1 uncultured Granulosicoccaceae bacterium | reverse complement strand
GGCGTCCTCGGTAGCATTCCAGTCGGAGTTTGAGCCAAGCGTGTTTGACTGGCCTGTTACCAGGATCAGATCAGTAATATCTTCTGGAAAGAAAGCTGGGACAGGTTCCGGCTCTGGCTCTGGCTCTGGTTCCGGCTCTGGCTCTGGTTCCGGCTCTGGTTCCGGCTCTGGCTCTGGCTCTGGCTCTGGCTCTGGCTCTGGTTCCGGCTCTGGTTCTGGTTCTGGTTCCGGCTCTGGCTCTGGCTCTGGTTCTGGTTCTGGTTCTGGCTCTGGCTCTGGTTCTGGTTCTGGTTCTGGTTCCGGCTCAGGTTCTGGCTCAGGTTCTGGCTCCGGCTCAGGTTGCGGCTCGGGTTCCGGTTCCGCGCTACCGCCGTTGGCCACGATGCAGGATGCATTATTTTCCCATCCCCATCCGTCACCGTCAGGATCGGCGTCACCGGCGATACAAACCGGGTTCATGGGTGCAGCGGGCTCAACGTCAATGGCGCTGCCGGTAACAATGCAGCTGGCGTTGTTTTCCCAGCCATAGCCGTCACCATCCGGGTCTGCGTTGTCAGACTGACACAATGTTCTGCCGCGACTATCGACGATCGGCTCAAAATCAGGGTTATCCGTTACCGGTTCCCCTTCAATGGTTTGTGGTCCGATTTTACAGCTGGCGTTGTTTTCCCAGCCCCATCCGTCACCATCTTCGTCGCTGGATAGAAACTGGCAAAATCCGGTTTGCACAACAGATGGAACTTCTGCGGCGCTACCTGACACGATGCAACTGGCATCATTTTCCCATCCCCATCCATCCCCATCCGGATCACTGTCCAGTTGTTCGCATAGCGGTGTACTTTCCTGAGCAAGCGTAGATGCCGGTGAAGCAATGAATACTGACGTTGCCACCACGAACATCGTGTTTGTTAATGCGCCGTGGCGTTTTTTACCGGTTCCTGAAGCTGACATAATCCTTAGTTATCCATACAAATAGTGCGGTGTGAGAGGGCGGCTGTCATGCCGGGTATTCTGCAAACGGGTGTAGAGTAGTGAATTTGAAATGTCATGACAACATGTATGTCATTACAATTTGCCATAAGGTTCTATAAACCAGTTGCGGATATAACCAGGCTCCCGCGGGTGGTAACATTAATCGTCAGAAAAAATGGCGAAAAGTGGGATGCGGAGGCGCGGATGATACCGGCTATTTCCGCTATCGATCTTATGAAATGCTTATTGTACTCAATATCTTGCGTCACCAATACTGTTTCGCGTAATTAAGGTAGACCCGAACCAGGGTTGGCCGGTTATCTAAAATGTCCTCAGATTCGAATGTGTTACTTCTTTCCGGTTATCACGCTGCGAGTCACCGATACTGGTCAGAGCAGCTGGTAAGTGGGTTACCACACTTTGGCTGGACCTCAATTGCTCTGCCTGACAGGCACTTCTATTGGCGAGTCCGCAGCAATGCACTTACGTTTGCCTATCAGCACCCGGCAGTTAACGAGAACTATGATCTTATTGTTGCAACGTCTATGGTCGACCTTTGCAATCTGCGTGGTTTACTGCCTCACCTCGGGTCTGCATCGACACTTCTGTACTTTCATGAAAATCAGTTTGCATACCCCCAGAGGCAGGCCAACAACAACCTGATTAATGCGCAGTTGACCAGCATCTACAGCGCATTGGTGGCAGATAAACTTGTGTTTAACTCTGAGTACAATCGCGATTCGTTTTTCGAGGGAGCGCGTCAGCTGCTGGCAAAGATGCCGGATGGCACGCCTAAAAATCTGCTGGATGAATTACCGACTCGCTCTATTGTTGTGCCGGTACCGGTTCGAGAGGAACTCTCATCTTTGATGACAGCAAACAACAATAAGACGGTAGAAATTCTCTGGAATCACAGGTGGGAGTATGACAAACAACCACAGGTTTTTTTTGCCGCTATAAAAAAATTGCTCGCAACAGGTGTCAGAGTTTCGCTGCACGTGATGGGACAGTCATTCAGGCAAACGCCAGACTGCTTCAATGAGTTTCAAAAAGACCACGGTGACTGCATCGTAACCTGGGGATTTCAGCCGATAGAAAAGTATCAGCAGATTCTTGCCAGTGCCGACATTGTCGTTTCTGCAGCGTTACATGATTTTCAGGGTCTCGGAATGCAGGAAGCAATCGCTGCGGGGTGTATCCCGATTGCGCCGGATCGGATGGCGTACCCCGAATACATATGCAAGGAGTATCTGTATTCGGTAACTGCGCCAGACAGCGCGACACTCAGCGAAGCCCAGGAGGTTGATATGCTTTATCAAAAGCTCCTGTGGATCATCGAAACCTCCGCAAAACCTACTGTGCGGCTGCAAACCGCGATTCAGCGATATAAAACATCAGAGCTACTCCCGATCTATGACCGGCTGATCAGTAGCCTAATTTAAGCTGCAAAACTTCATGAGACGCTAATAATCTGACGTCAGTAGCGTGACAAATCAAAGATCGTCGACTACATAAATAGGGTGTCCAACAACTGTTGCTCCACATCAGTTAGCTGGATTTAACTCTACGTATGGAAGCAGCTCTTGATAATTCCGTTATTTTCAGGCCGTGTAATATATCTAGCAGCAACAATGGCAATCGTCACTGTGCTGTCCGGTTGTGACGGTGAAAAGTTGATCATCACCGATCCCTTAGCTGACCAGCCTCTGCTTGATGATGCTGCAACTGTGCCCGCTACAGGATCTGCCACTGGATCGAACACACTTATTGGAACCCCGTCATTTTTTATAGATGATGAGGCTTCTGATAACGACGCTTCTACCGGTACTGTCGCTGCTGCTTTCCTTGCCGAGCGTGCGGCGCAAGGCTCGATAAAAATAATGGCGGTGGGTGATTCAATAACTCACGGGGTTGCCGGTATGTCGAGCTATCGGCGGGAGTTAACTGCGCTCATGCTAGCTGCCTCCTGCAGTTATACGATGGTCGGTTCACAGTTAACTTCAGATTCGGCTGATAATTCATCCGCTGATGGTTACCACGGTGCACATGAGGGCTATTCGTCTAACCGTGCCGATCACTTTTTAACTGGTTACGATTCTTCTGCTGGCAGTAATCCGGGTATTCGTGTGTCCATGGAAACGTATCGGCCCGATGTCGTGCTGCTACATGTTGGTTCATTTGACGTGTTCAACCAGCAGGGTGTAGGCAATGCATTGAATGACATTGAAGAGTTGCTCGAAACCATCTATCGAACGCAATCCGAGACGCTTGTGCTGATCGCGAATGTGATCCCCTGGTTCAGTGAGAGTCCTTACCCCGGTATTGCCCGAGATATTGAAAGTCTCGGTGATCGCATAGAGGAAATGGTTCTGGAAAGGTTTGATCCCTTACTTAAGTTGGTGGATGTGCGATCCGGCTACACGGAATCAATGATGTTGAACGATCTTATTCATCCGAACCCGGTCGGCGAAAATCACATAGCTGACGCGTTTATGGACGTTTACCAGCGATTGGCCAACTGTTCCTCGGGGTAATAAATAGCTCTCCGGCAGTAACCCGACGGCAATATCCACATCGGTGTTTCCCAACTCATTAACCACGTGCAAATTCGGGCTAGCGCTGTCAGTTGCTGTGTTGGCACTGGATATTCCTGCTGTGACAAACGTTGGCCACTTGTAGGAACCCGAGCGAATAGTTTATTCTGTCGGCCATTAACTGGGAGCTAATGATGAAATCCGCGAAAATGTATCTGGATGAGGCCAACAAACAGGTAGACAAGCTGTCACCCGAAGAGGCCATTGCACTACACGGCAAGGGTGGTGTTTTTATTGATGTCAGAGATTCTGCTGACATTTCTACTACCGGTACCATTGCCGGCGCTGTCAGAATCCCCCGTGGATTTATTGAGTTTGCCGCTGATGAAGCAATGCCGTTCCACAATAAATCTTTGAAAAAAGATACAGATATATATCTTGTTTGTGGCGCTGGTGGCCAAGCCGCTCTGGCAGGAAAAACGCTGAAAGAGATGGGCTACAAGTCAGTGACAAATATCGGGGGATTTGCAGACTGGAAAGAAGCCGGTGGCCCGGTAGAAAAATAGGACGCTTGGTAAGCGCAGAGTTTGGAGCAATGCAGTGCCCGCTATGGGAGGCTGTTGGCGATGTTCAGTAGTTAAACAAATTGTGTGTATCTAAGGTGGCGATATCTGTCACTCCGATCTGTGCCATAGCAGCACTGATTTGACCTGCCAGTAATTCAACAACCGTATCAAGACCGCGTTGTCCGTCTGCGCCAATGGCGTAGGAATATGGCCGCCCCATCATGACAAAATCTGCCCCGAGCGCTAAAGCCTTAACTATGCTTTCGCCGTCTCTTATGCCGCTGTCCAGCAGGATCGGATACTCCTCTCCCAGCGCCTTGCGCATCAGGGGCAGGACTACAACAGAAGGCGGGGCGCTGTCCAGTTGTCTGCCGCCGTGATTAGAAACATAGATACCATCTACACCTGCTTGTTTCATCCTTACCGCATCTTGTGTGGATAACACGCCTTTTACAATCAGCTTGTGCGGCCAGTAGTCACGCAGGTAGTTAAGAAAGTCCCAGTCCACACCGCCTCTACCACTGTCGCGTTTGAATTGACCGTCAGCCTCGGTTTCTACGTTTGCAAGTGTTGGAACACCTTTGAGCAGGCTGCTGATAGACCATTGCGGATGTAGCGCAAAATCGATAAATTGTTTCGGGCCTATTTTAAGAGGTGCCTGGAAGCCGTTTCGCAAATCTCTTACCCGCGGTGCAACCTGTGGAACGTCAACGGTAAACAAAAGGTTGGTGTATCCGGCTGCAGCGACGCGGTCTATCAGTTTCATTGCAGGCTCTTTACTGCCGCTGACATAAAACTGGAACCATGCGTTCTCACCAGTGCGCTCTCGGGTCTGTTCTATGGTGCTGGATGCCATTGTAGAAAGAGCCAATGGTATGTTGAATTTTGTTGCTGCCGCGGCAAGCATTTCATCAGCACCGGGCCAGGCAAGATCACACATGCCCATCGGTGCGATACCGAATGGCAGACCCCAGTCCCTACCCAGAAAAGATTTGTTGAGCTTCCTGTTTTCTACATTAACCAACGCACGTGGCTGTAGTTTAACGTTTTCAAATGCAGAAATATTTTCAGCAGCAAGTCGTTCGTTGCCGGCCGCGCCGTCGATGTAGTCGAATACCATTTTCGGTAGTCTGCGTTTTGCTTTAGCGCGCGCATCTTCGACGGTGAATATCTGACTGGGCATTAGCTTTGGCTGCTTTGTTACTTTGGAAATGGCTGCTTAGACGTGACTTGCCGGTGTGTTCTTTAAGAGGTCCAGTGCAGATTGTGTACCGCCGGTCTGATGCGGTATTGACGCCAGGTGTAACCCCATCTCGATGCCCGTGAGAGTACCCATCAACATCAGATCATTGAAGTCACCAAGATGCCCGATGCGAAACACACGGGACTGCACGTTGGATAATCCATTGCCAAGCGACATATTATAATGTTTGAGTATGGTACGTCGAAGGTGGTCTGCATCGTGTCCTTCCGGCGTACGAACAGCGGTGAGTACGGGCGAATGTTCTTCGTTTACCGTACATTGTGTTTCAAGGCCCCATGTGGCCACAGCCGCTCTTGTGGCTATGGAGTGCCGCTGATGTCTTATAAAGACATTCTCCAGACCTTCTTCGTTGAGCATATCAATCGCTTCTGCAAGGCCATAAAGCAGATTTGTTGCCGGAGTATACGGAAAATAGCCGCGTTCGTTGGCAGAAAGCATTTCATCCCACGCCCAGTATGACCTGGGTATCTTCGAGTTCTTATTTGCTGCGACTGCTTTCTTGCTGACCGCATTAAACGACAGGCCGGGTGGCAGCATTAACCCTTTTTGCGAACCGGAGACCGCGACATCCACACCCCATTCATCAAAGCGAAAATCACACGAAGCCAGTCCGGAAATAGTATCGACCATTAATAAAGCGGGGTGGTTCGCGTTATCAATAGCCTGACGAATCGCCGCTATCTGCGACGTGCACCCGGTTGAGGTTTCATTGTGTACAACACAAACCGCTTTAACCCTGTGTGAACCGTCTTTCCTAAGCGCATCTTCTACCAAATCCGGATCCGCACCTCGACGCCAGTCTGTTGCAATAAGTGTTGGCTTGAGTTGTACTTTTTCTGCCAGTGATTTCCACAAACTCGCAAAGTGACCGGTCTCTACCATCAACACCTCATCACCCGGGTTCAATGCGTTTACCAGTGCAGCCTCCCAGGCACCGGTACCTGACGACGGATAGATGATAACCGGTTGCGTGGTCTTGAAGATTCCTTTTATACCGTTAAGTACGCGATAACCGAGCTCTGAAAAGTCAGGTCCGCGGTGATCGACAACAGGCATATCGATAGCGCGCAAAATACGATCAGGAACAGCACTTGGGCCGGGAATCTGTAAGAAGTGGCGGCCGGTTTGTCTCATGGCACAGAATCTTGTGAAATCAATGAGAGTTATGTTATCACAGGCGAATTGCAGGCCTGAACCGGCATATACGGGATGTTGCGAGTTAGATTTTCTGAAATTGAACCCGGCTCTCTGAAACCGATGCTGCGACGAACTACTGTATATTCAGATGGAACTAAACCGTAGCATTGAACTCGAAACTCAACAGTGTTTTATCACAGCCGGAGAATGGCGCAATCAATGAATCCGCTTCGTAGCATCGGGCGCCGCCACGTCCTTAAAAGATCTGCTCAGACGATAGGGCTTGCAACGCTTTCTAATGGTGTCCTGAATGGTTTTGCAAATGCAGCGGCTGATCTTGGTGCATCGGAGGATTCAAAGTACGGTATAAAGGGTCATGAAGCCCCTGAGCTCGATATTGAATACTGGATTGACGCCGATGGTGATCGCTCCAAGTTCTCCATTGCAGACTCCAGGGGTAAATGGATAGTTTTGAAGTGTTTTCAAAACTGGTGTCCCGGTTGCCATGCAAGCGGGTTTCCGTTTTTGCAGGCTTTTGCAAAAGAGTTTTATGAAAATCCGAAGGTAGCCATTGCCGCGATTCAAACGGTTTTTGAGGGGTTTACCACTAACACTCAGGATGCTGTGCGAGAACTGCAAGTGGAATATCAACTGCCGATAGTGATGGGCCATGACCCGGGTGACCCGGAAGGCTTAAAAATATCTGACACAATGATCAAGTACCGGACTGGCGGTACGCCGTGGATTATCCTGATCGATCCTGACGGTATGGTTGCCTTCAATGATTTTCGGGTAAATACCACCAAACTGATTGAATTCATGCATGAGCAGGTAGGTTAACTTTACTACCGGTCGTTAAACGGTCGGGTCCCATAGAGGCTGGTGTGTACCGGGTGGCGCTGAAGGTCGGTTCCAATTCACATCTGTGTGGGAAAATCGAGGTGGATGTGGCAGTGCTTTTAAGTCGCCATAGGTCGAGCTGTAGCTTTTTAGATGCTGATCGATGTCCGGCATTTCACAACCGAGCCATGCGGCATTTTGTCCCAACGATCGCAACCACAAGCCAGTGCGCGCCAGTGACACTTGTACATGCCAGCTGCCGCCCTCGGTCTGCTGTTTGTAGAGGGCGGCCTGTGTGCCGAATGCCATCAAAAAGCCGCTGGCATAATCGAGAATCTGTACCGGCAATGCGGCAGGATGGTCTGTTCCCTTCGCTCCTGCTTCCGCCATATTGATGCCACTGGCACTTTGCAGCAGCGAATCAAAACCCCTTCGATTGCACCAGGGACCTCTGCGACCGTAGGCACTCAGGCTTGTGTATACGATCCCCGGCTTAATTTCTGCGAGTGACTCCGGGGTGACTCCAAGTGCTGAGAGTGATCCGGGTCTATAACCCTGCACCAGGGCATCGGTGTCCATGAGCAAGTTATGTAATTTGTTTTTGTCTGTGGTTTTTTTCAGATCAATATGGGCAGATAATTTTCCGCGGCTGGTTTCTATAATGCTGTCTATGTTCGGTAACGCCGGAGAGTTAATCAGCATCACATCAGCGCCGTAGGCGGCGAGTGTTTTCCCGCAAACCGGGCCTGCCAGAATTCTGGTTAAATCAAGTATGCGTATTCCACTCAGCGGTTGTTGACAGTTACTAAGCGGATCAACAGTGCGAGGTTTTGCATCACCTGTCTTGGTGATTTCTACCAGTGGCAGTTGTGAGACTGCGTTTGCCTGTGGTGTTGCATCCCACTCATCAAAAGTTCTAACCACCGCACATGCACCACCATTGTCAAGTATGGCATCTTCCAGCGCCTGCTTATCCCAGTAGAGTGTTTTTGCTTCCAGCGCTGATCTTGCTGTGGTCGCACCTGTGGCCAGGCCTGCAACCTGTAATGCAGCGTCTCTGTGATGTTCAAAATTTGCGTGCAAACGCAGCCAGCCGTCGCGGCACTGATATAAGCCGGACAGCTCTGCGAACTTCGGCGTCTCTACATCATCTAGGGTAAAGTGGCCGGTGCATTCGATTGCCGCCTCCAGCATATCTACGGTGACAGACTGTTCCGGCAATCCGTGGTGTGTACCTATTACAGCAGCCATTGATGCAGCGGCGGCCATGCTTACCTGTGCAGCAGTACCCACGGCGAAAGATGAGGGCAGTACCGGATCGGTGCCATCGAGTTTGACACGGGCCAGCGCATCGGCTGGCAGATTGAGGTCGTGCCAAAGGGCGGCCAGGTGCTGTTGTGGCGAGTGCATTGAGATATCCGTTGTTCAACTTTCGCGTCAATCACAGTATAGCGGTGTCGCACTGGTTGCGGTTTGTGCAGGATTTTCAGGTTCCGGTGCGGTCGTGCGTGCATACATAAAGGCGCAGGCTGAACTGATCCCGCTAGCGGAGCAAGCAGTATTGCCATAATTGATCAGATTTCCATCCTGGCATTGTCAGGATTAACTGCTTTAATACTCAGCATAGTTTATTGCGGAGCTGAAGAATTATGGGTGTATTCATCATTTTGGTACTGGGAAATTGTTTTGCGCTTGCGGCTACATTTGTGGCGCTTCGTGCGCTGATCCGTCTGAGCCGCACTGAACCCGAAGCGATTCAGAGGGCCTGACCGCGGTGTGCGACTTTGCAGTTGGGATTCGCCAGTGCAGAATCCATCTCAATCTCTATTGTCTATTGTAATAACTCCAGCAAAAGCCGCTTCGGCGGTCTGTCGGCGACCATACCCTGACCGTATGGTCGCCTTTTTTTATCTGGCACCCACCTCCATTTGTCCCGTGCGCGACTGGCAGGTCATTTCCCCGATTGTCGCTTGCTTCTGATCTATCTGCTTCGTAGACTCGATAGAAATTCCGTTTGCTTTGTGCCCCCGTAAACGACCGGCCGAAGCAGGCTAATCGAGGACTAACCCATATGTGCGGTATCGTAGGGCTTTATGCCAAAAGTGATCTTATCCGGGACACTCTCGGTCAGCATGTGGGGGCGATGTTGACTCAAATGGGTGAGCGCGGGCCCGACAGTGCCGGGGCTGCGTTTTATTCAGAGTCGGCTGCAAATTCCAAAGTCACCGTGCAGCATGACGAATCAGCGCATATCGATTCGATTGCAGCATTGGTTGGGCAAACTATTCCTGATGCCGTGTTAAGGCGTCGCGGTACCCACCTCGTTATAGAATCACCGGGCACGCAATCGGACATGGAATCATGGGTTCGTGAAAAGTTCCCGGACCTGCGGGTCATGAGTGCCGGGGAAAAAATTGAAATATACAAAGAGAAAGGACACCCGAGTGAGTTTGTCAGTAACTATGCGCTAAGCGAGATTACCGGCAGTCACGCATTGGCGCACACCCGCATGGCGACTGAAAGTGCGATTACAACAAGCCATTCGCATCCCTTTTCTACCGGACTTGATCTGTGTCTGGTGCACAACGGCAGCCTTTCCAATCATAATCGTCTGCGGGTTAAACTGGCAGATGCCGGAATCCGCTTTGAAACAGACAACGACAGCGAAGTTGCTGCAGGGTATTTAACCTGGCGATTGTCCAAAGGTGATAGCTTGCGTCAGGCACTGGCTGCGGCAATTCGTGATCTGGATGGTTTTTATACTTTCGCTATTGGCACTCGTGACGGATTTGCGGTGCTCAGGGACCCGGTAGCCTGTAAACCTGCAGTGCTTGCCGAAACCAATGACTGGGTAGCGATGAGTTCCGAATACCGCGCCATCGCACAGTTACCCGGTGCTGAGAAAGCCCGTGTATGGGAGCCTGCTCCTGCAAAAATCTATACCTGGGAAGGTAACCAAAGCGGCGAGGTGGCAGCCTGATGGCTTCTTTTAATCTTGCAGACTCCACTGTGCGAGAGTTGAATCAACACTTACATGGTTCAGTAGCGGGTAAAGTCTCTGTCGACAACCCGGGTGGTAAGCACTCAGTTGCTGTTGGTGCAACCGATGCGCACGATGTAGAGATCAACGGTAATGTCGGTTACTACTGTGCCGGGATGAATGCTGAAGCTTCCATTGTAGTCAATGGTCATGCAGGACCCGGGTTGGCTGAGAATATGATGTCTGGTCGTGTTCGTGTTACCGGTAGCGCGTCGCAGTATTGTGCTGCTACGGCACATGGTGGTCTGGTGGTCATAGAAGGAGATGCTTCATCACGTTGTGGTATCTCCATGAAGGGTGTAGACATTGTCGTGAAGGGTAATGTAGGACACATGAGCGCGTTTATGGCACAAACCGGTCGGCTTGTTGTTTGCGGGGATGCCGGTGATGCATTGGGTGATTCAATTTATGAAGCACAGCTCTACATACGCGGCAACGTTGAAAGTCTGGGCGCCGACTGTGAAGAGAAAGAGATGCGTGCAGAGCACAAAGAGGCATTGCGCGGGTTACTGGAATCGGCTGGCATTAGTGAATTTAGCGTTGATGAGTTCAAGCGCTACGGTTCTGCTCGCAAGCTTTATAACTTTAATATCGACAATGCGTCTTCTTACTAGGAACATATAATTATGGTAGATAAATCCTGGTTAAAAGAATCCGCAACGTTCTCGCGCCCAGTCATTCGTGAAATTCAGCGCGCTGCTGAGACCGGTATATACGACATTCGTGGCTTTGGCGCCAAGCGCAGTATTCCGCACTTTGATGATCTGGTTTTTCTCGGCGCGAGTATGTCTCGCTATCCGCTGGAAGGGTATCGGGAAACCTGCGATACCAGCGTCACTCTTGGTAATCGCTTTGCAAAGAATCCAATCACAATTGATATACCGATCACCATTGCGGGTATGAGTTTCGGTGCGTTGTCTGCGCAAGCAAAAGAAGCGATTGGACGCGGTGCATCGCAAATGGGTACTTGTACAACGACCGGTGATGGGGGTATGACACCCGAGGAACGCGGTCAGTCAAAGTATCTGGTTTATCAATATTTGCCATCGCGTTACGGGATGAACCCTGAAGACCTGCGTAAGGCCGATGCGATAGAAGTGGTGGTCGGGCAGGGGGCAAAGCCCGGTGGCGGTGGAATGTTGCTCGGGCAAAAAATCTCCGAGCGCGTTGCTGAAATGCGTGACTTGCCACAGGGTATTGATCAGCGCTCAGCCTGCAGACATCCGGACTGGACTGGCCCCGATGACCTTGAAATTAAAATTGCTGAACTGCGCGAGATCACGGACTGGGAAAAACCCATCTTCGTAAAAGTGGGTGCAGCGAGAACGTTCTATGATGTAACGCTTGCGGTAAAGGCCGGTGCCGATGTTGTGGTTGTTGACGGGATGCAAGGCGGTACGGCAGCAACACAAGATGTGTTTATCGAACATGTCGGTATACCAACACTGCCGGCGGTTCGCGCTGCCGTTGAGGCGTTGCAGGAACTCGATATGCATCGAAAGGTACAGTTGATTGTCTCTGGTGGAATTCGCTCAGGGGCTGATGTTGCCAAAGCACTGGCAATGGGTGCTGACGCGGTTTCCATTGGTACTGCGGCACTTATCGCGCTGGGTGATAATAATGAAACCTATGAAGATGAGTACAACAAGCTTGGAACCAGTGCCGGCTTTTATGATGATTACCAGGACGGCAAAGATCCGGTTGGTATCAGTACCCAGGATCCTGCCTTAAGTGCCAGACTTGACCCTGTAGCGGCGGGCAGGCGACTGGCGAACTATTTAAATGTGCTAACTCTTGAGACGCAGACACTTGCTCGCGCCTGTGGAAAGTCTCACGTGCATAACCTTGAACCGGAAGATCTCGCCGCGCTTACTATTGAAGCGGCGGCAATGGCCGGTGTGCCATTGGCGGGAACACAATGGATACCCGGCAGGTTGTAACCATCGATAACCATAACTAACAAGCCAAAACCGGCAAATTTGAGGAAAACACAATGACCGATCTTTCGAAAGTCGCTAAAGCTAAAGGGATCGAATATTTTCTGATCAGCTTTGTTGATTTGTTCGGTGTGCTCAGGGCTAAGCTGGTACCGGCGCGCGCTATCAAAGAAATGCAGGGTGAAGGAGCAGGCTTTGCGGGGTTTGCCGCGTGGCTTGACATGACACCTGCACATCCCGATATGTTCGGTGTTCCGGACCCTGACAGTCTTATTCAGATACCGTGGCAACCGGAAATTGGCTGGCTTGCAGCAGACTTGTGGATGGATGGTGAAGAAGTGGCGGCCTCTCCCCGGGTGGCGTTAAAGAATCAGTTAAAGGCGGCTGAAAAGAAAGGCTACCGAGTCAAAACTGGAGTCGAGTGTGAATATTTTTTAACCAACTCAGATGGTACTGCACTATCTGATTTAAAAGACACTCAGTCAAAGCCCTGCTACGATCAGCAAGCTTTAATGCGTCGTTACCCGGTGATAAAAGCTATTTGTGATTCGATGCTTGAGCTTAAGTGGGGGCCGTACCAGAACGATCACGAAGATGCGAACGGCCAGTTTGAAATGAACTGGGACTATGACGACGCACTGAAAACTGCTGACCGTCATGTGTTCTTTAAGTACATGGTAAAAACGCTGGCTGAAAACCATGATATTCGCGCCACGTTTATGCCGAAACCGTTTGCCGATTTAACAGGTAATGGTTGCCACGCGCACGTGTCAATCTGGAATAAAACCGGTGCTAAAAATTTATTTCTTGATAAGAAGGATAAGCAGGAGCTCGGCTTGTCTGCAGTGGCTTACGACTTCCTCGGCGGTATCATACATAACGCAGAAGCGTTAACCGCAATCTTCAATCCCACAGTAAACAGCTACAAGCGTATCAATGGTGCATTGACTCGTTCCGGTGCCACATGGTCACCCAATACCGTTACCTATTCAGGCAATAACCGAACACATATGATACGTGTTCCAGATGATGGGCGGTTTGAGTTACGTTTAATGGACGGTGCGGCTAACCCATATCTGATGCAGGCGGGAATAATTGCTGCAGGGCTAGATGGCGTGCACAACAAGCGCAAACCGGGTAAACCTTTGTATAACAATATGTATGCAGAGCCGGAGAAAGCCAAAGGTGCTAAAAAGCTACCTTTGAATCTGTTGGATGCAATTCGTTTACTGGATAAGAGTAAGCCTTTACGTGAAGCGTTAGGTGATGATCTGATAGACGCGTATGTAAAACTGCGGATGCAGGATTGGCATTCCTACACTGCACACTTAAGTGACTGGGAACGTCAAAACACGCTGGACTGTTAAGGTTTAGTCACTAGCAAGAAAGCATCTGACGATCCGATGAGTAATCATAGGTAACCTTATAAAGCGCTAATCGTCCGTGAAAAGCGCAAAGAGAGTTTTATCAGCTTTTCATAGTACGAACCAGACATTCAGATGACAAAAAAAAGGATTTTGGCACTTGGATGCCAGGTGTTGCTTGCAGTCACTGTTGGATTGTTGATTTCGTCACATATTGTCGCTGCCGAACTTCGCTTCTCTATGCTCAACAAAGAGCGTGGTTTGTCGCAGGGAAGCATAAACGCACTCGCAATGGATGCGTCCGGTTTACTTTGGATTGGTACAGAAGACGGGCTTTTCAGATACGACGGTTATGAAGTCACAGTATTTCGAAGTGATCCGGATGATCTCTTCAGCGTCCAGGATAATGTCATTACCGCTCTGGCCGCGGATAGCGACGGCAGGGTCTGGGTCGGTTCCGAATCTGACGGTATCAGCTACTACGATAGCCATGAAAATCAGTTCATCAGGATTGATTCTGAATCAGCGGGCCGTTCGGTTTCCTCTATCTTCACAACACAAAGCTCAAAGATCGCGATTATAAAATCCGATTTGGGACTGCTCACGGTGAGCCCGGACGGGCAGGTACAAGAGCTGCTTGATCCACAAACTGGTAGAAACCTGGTTTCAGTGACTATCGAAAATGATTTGGTCACGTCAATCCTTTCCAATGGTGAAGCAATAATTAAAGTTGTGAACAACTCGCACCCCGCCGACCGCGAACGAGTGGACCTAATCGATGGTGTTGTCAGTGAAGCCTGGTCGATTCCGAGCTGCCAGACGCTGTTGCTGGCTGCCGTCGCAAACGACACAGGCAAAACCAGGCTCTTTTGCCATAGCAACGGTAAAACAGAGCTCAGTTCACTAAATGCAGTGATAGATAAAACGGGACTGTCACTGGAAGATCTTGATATCCGCTCAGTTGCTGAGGATCGCAATGGCAGTGTATGGATTTCTACTGTAACCGGTCTGTTTCGAATTAAAGATGAAGAGATAACTGTTTCAAGACATCTGCCGTTCGATGAACACAGCCTCTCCAGCAATAAACTGACTTTGCTGCATAGCGTTGGCGATACGCTTTTTGTGGGTAGTGAATTCGACGGGTTGAATATTCTATATACCGGTCAGGACAGTTTTCGGTACTTCAACCTGCTCAATAGTGCTACAGACTTTAAGCAGACACCATTTACGACTAATAATCATTCCTGTGAAACTGCAACATCGGTTGACTATGAGACGGTATGGAGCATTTTAAAGGATACTGATGGGGATCTCTGGGTCGGTAACAACACAGGCTTGGCTGTGCGAAAGAATGGTGCATCAGTATTTGTTGATCACAGCCGTGTAGGCAATGATGCTAACTACTTCGATTTTTGTTCTGTCTGGGCTTTGACAGAGATTAATGGAAAAATATGGGCTGGTATCTGGGGCGGACTGGTTTTTTTTGATAAAGAAACAGGCGAGTTTACTCACATTAAGCCTGCAGCTAACGACCCAGAGGAGCAAACTCTGTCTGGCAAGTTTGTCAGACTCTTATTACACGACAAAGCTCGAAACAGCCTCTGGATAGGTACTAATCGCAAAGGGCTGAACAGGCTCGATCTTGCTAACAACACGATTAAAAAGTATCCGATTTCCGCTGAAGATTCTACTTCGCTTCCCCACGGCAGAGTTCGAAGCCTTTATCTGGATAGCACAAACCGGCTGTGGGTGGGGACAGGTGGCGGCCTGTCGTTGTGGGATGAAGAATCAGACACATTTAAAACCCTTCGATCATCAGCATTGTCGACGGACTTAAGTGATGAGGATGTACGCGCAATATCCGAAAGCGGAGATGGAAAGTTCTGGATAGGTACGGGGAACGGTATTGATCTGTTTAACAGCGATTCGTTTCAGGTGGAACAACGCTTGAACAAAAAGAGCGGTCTTCCTAACACCACGGTTTATGCGATGGTTGAGGACTCCACGGGAAATTACTGGGTCACTACTGCTGACGGGCTCAGTTACTTCAACCCTGAAACGCTGGAATTCCAAAACTTCGGATACCAGGACGGACTGCAGTCCAACGAGTTCAATTTTAACGCATGGCACCGCTCCTTAAATGATGAGATCTATGTTGGCGGCGTTAGTGGCCTTAATATTCTGACGCGACCAAGCGACAAAAAGTCGGAGAAAGCGTTGCCAGTGTTGACTCTCGTGCTTGCTACAGACGCGCAAGGTCGCAGCGAGGTGGTTGCAAACAACCCGGTACCGGGTTCCAGCTTCACTGTTGATTCAGCGTTTAGAAAGCTCGAATTCAACTATACGATACCGGGTTATAGCAACAACAATCAACAGACCAGTCGCCACAGGCTGAGTAATATTGATACACCATGGACGTACACTGATGCTGGTCCTCAGCAGGCGATTTTTACCAATGTGAGTGCCGGGCATCATGTGTTTGAGATTTCCGGTGTTGAAGATAATTCAGCTACCGAATACCGGATTTACATAACACCAACGTTAATTGAGAGGGCCTGGTTTCGATTGCTTCTGGCTGCGATTGCGGTAATGTTGCTCGCTGTATTGTTTTTTCGATATAGCAGAAAACGCGAAAGGAGAAGTCTTGAGGCCCTGACTCGCCAGCACTATCGCGTACTTGAACATGAGATCAGACCACACCTTTTCAGGGCAAATGATAATCTCAAAAAACTGAAACGCTCGAGTACGCTGCGGGCGGATGACCGGGAGTTTATTGATACCTCTATTAGCCCTTTAATGGAGAGGACAATAGGTTTTCTCAATGATGTTAGAAATATAGCCAACTTTGAGTTTGCACTGAGAAAGCCAAAAGAAACCTACATGCTCGAAGATGTAGTCGACAGTGCACTTTTGCTTTTAAGTAACGATAGTGATCGAATCATTATTGATGAACTGGATGATGTTAATATTGTTACGCATGAAGATGCCGTGTACCTGGTTGTATTGAACCTGCTTACCAATGCGCTAAAGTACTCCGAACCCACAGAGCCGGTAAATGTTAAAATCACGGCTGTTAATCGGGATCTCATAATTGAATGCATCGATAATGGTATCGGCATAGATCCCGGCAAGGTGGAGGCAATTTATCAGCCTTACTGGAGGCTGCCATTACCGGAGAACGAGGGGATACTGGGCCTTGGCTTAGGGCTTGCCATAGTTAAACAAATTGTCCAAACGTATAACGGCAGCATCACAGTCGTCGATAATATGCCTCAAGGTAGTCATTTCACTGTGATACTTAAAAACATCGTTAGTGCCGGCTGAAATGATAAAGCCTTCAATTATTTTAATCGATGACGATGACCGTGACTTACAGCGGCTTTGCAGTTTGTTTCAGGAGGAATTTAGCTGTTATGTAGCGAGTGATGGTGAATCTGGTCTGAAGGTTATTGAGGCCCATGCTAATGATAGGCCACTGGTTATTTGTGATGTGAATCTCCCGGATATTACCGGCTTTGACGTATGTAGAACGGTTAAATCCCGTTATCCGGATTTCTGCGTGATACTTTTAACTGGCTTCAGCGACAAGTCACTTCGAATGGAGGGCCTCAATGCCTATGCAGACAACTACATGGACAAAGCGATCAGTGATCAGGAAATACAGCTGACAATTCGTAATATTTATAACACTTTTAATCCCCGGCAGGAAATTCATGCCCCTGATCGGTATGTCACTGACACCAATCGGTTCATGGGATTTGAGGTTCAGGTACGGAATAAGATTCTGGATTATTTCAGTTGCCCGGTCAGAGAGCGAGTCCCGGATCGAGTAACGGTCTCCGGTATGGCAGATAGTTTTAATACCACTACACGAACGTTTCAACGCAATATGGAAAGACATACCGGCAGCAGCTACAGTAAGTTCTTCGCAGAAACCCGTTTGCAGAAAAGTAAAGAACTGCTCGCAGCAAAATTCAGTGTGACAGAAATTGCGGAGTTATTGGACTACTCCAGCCCTTCACACTTCTCTCGTGAGTTCAAAAAAAGTTATGGCCTGACACCGAATAGGTACAAACGGGAGGTCAGTTCGCTGTTGCCATAGAGAGTATTTGAGATTTTTACGGCGGTTAAGTCGATTGCGTTTCTCTTAGCGCAACAAGCTCAATTCTGTTGCCCGATTGTGGCACGCAACACGATTGTTTACTTTCAATGCCTGAAACAAACATTTTATATGGGTCTTCACCGTTGATTCTGCAATACCTAATTGGCTGGCTATCGATTTGTTAGGCAGGCCTGCTACCAAAAGTTGAAGCACATCTATCTGGCGCTCCGTAATGCCAAGCTCTTGTACAAGCTGAGCATTGACTTCCTTCGTTGCCATTGCACTAACATGTTCTGTGTCTGCAGGTTCCTGATGGTCACTTACGTTCGGCCAGACTGTTTGCCCATTGGCAACCTTCTCAATCGCCTTGAGCAGTGCCTCTGCTGGAAGCGACTTGTGCAAAAAGCCTGCAGCGCCACTTTGGCGTGCAGTGTTCATGAGCGCGCTATCTTGATTCCCACTGAGAAGAATGACTGGAGGGGGCGATGGCAAAGCTCGAATGACCTTTAGCAGTGTAATGCCATCTATGTCGGGCAAATGTTGATCGAGAAGTACGATGCCTTGTGATTCCGAAGTGAGGTGGGCAATTGCAGACTTGCCGTCGATTGCGGTTGCTATCTGGTGATGGGAGGCAAGTAAAAGCTTGATGCTCTCTGCGAACATCGCATGATCGTCGACGACGAGAATTTTCATTTTGGCAATTTCCTTTTTGCTCTGGCGGAAAATTATCTGCCTCCCCCGAAAGGGGGAGACGATCCCTCTCCAGAACGATACCGTATTTTGAAATTTCTGCCCATAATAGTTTAAGGCTGGGGCATGGATCACAGGAGTTGCCTCAGGGAGCGTGGTCCATCCACTAGTACAACAAAACAGGGATGACAAGGATGTCAACAATTTCTAACCTGCCTCAGCCGCTATTTGACTTGATTGGTGTCGTGGGTTTTGTTCTCTACATGCTCGCCTACGGGTTGCTGCAAATTGGTCGGATTTCAGGCCAGAGTTACAGCTACACATTAATGAACATGGTTGCGGCAACACTGGTATTGATCAGCCTTGTGAACCAGTTCAATCTTGCGTCACTGCTGATACAGGTGTCGTGGATAGCGATTTCCGTCGTTGGATTGTATCGACTACGAACCGCTCGTCATACCCGAAGGTCGAGACCACGTTTTCGTGTTGGAACGCATAACTATGCCGAAAGGTTCGTTAGCGCGCGAAACGGTCACACTGTTCATATCAAGTTACGTTGAATTGGCTGTATTGAATTGTGTATAGCCGGCAGGTAGCCTAGCGGCAGGGATGATTCTCTTTGCCAGCTAATGGAGCCAGCTATTGACAATTGAAATGCCGGAAAAAACCAAACCGGAACTGGATTTACAAACTGCCACACAGGCCGTTGATTTTGTCTACAGCAACCTGATGGATGTCAGTCGCATCCAGGTGTTTTATCCGGTTATTGTGGCATATGTATTCTGGGGGCAGGTTGCACCCTGGATAATAGTTCTCTGGTGTGTCGCGTCCTGTCTTATCTATGTATCGCGTATGCTGCTGACGCTTCAGTATCGTAAACGTTCCGTCGATGAAATTCAGCCCTGGAAATGGGGTAACCGTTTTGCCGCGACTTCACTAGTTTCAGGGGTACTCTGGGGATCAGCTGCATGGTTGTTTTATGTGCCCGAGTCGCAGACGGCGCTTGTGCTTTTATATGTCTTGATCGTTGGCACAGCGGCCGGTGCAGTGATGATTTCCTGCTACTGGTTGCAGGGCTATCTGTTTTATGCGGTGCCGTCAGTCTTACTTACCGCGCTATCTCTGTTTTACAACGGTGACAGAAACGAGAATATTCTCGGTGTGATGATATGTTTATTGCTCCTGATGTTGGTTGGGGTGGCTTTTAAATCTCGTGATCAGGCATATACCGGAATCAGGCTTCGATTCGAGAATCTGGATCTCATAGATAGGCTGGCAGAAGAAAAAGCTCGCGCGGAGGATGCCAATCGTGCGAAAACACAATTTCTTGCATCTGCCAATCATGACTTGCGCCAGCCTGTTCATGCGCTCTCGCTGCTATCGTATTCACTTAAAGAAGAGCTGGTTACTGATCGTGGTAAAACGGTGTATACGCAACTAAGTCAGACTGTTTCCAATCTTAATAATCTTCTTGAATCGTTGTTGGACTTATCACAGTTGGAATCTGGTGCACTAAAGTTAGACAAAACTGATATCAGTGTGCTCGAGCTTGCTGAAAACCTGAAGTCGGAGTTTCTGTCTTTGTGCTCCCGAAAAGGACTGGCGTTTAAGGTGGAGTCTATCGATAGATATGTGCACTCAGACAGCACGTTGCTGCTCAGGCTGTTGAGAAACCTGTTAACAAACGCAGTACGTTACACAGACAGCGGTGAAGTTTCGCTTTCGTTTTTACCGCAGGGTGGGAATCTGGAGATACAGGTTAGAGATACCGGCATTGGCATCCGGGAAGAGGATCAGAAAAATGTATTTCGGGAGTTTTTTCAGGTTGGCAACGTTGCGCGTAATAGTGACGAGGGGCTTGGTTTGGGGCTTTCGATTTGTCGTAAAATTGCCGTCCTTTTAGATCTTGAGCTTGCGATGAGTTCAACTCATGGTGAAGGTACGTTGTTTACTGTTACCTTACCGCTTTCAGAACCACTGGTACCACAGAGAAATTCCACTATTGAGTGTGTAGATGAAATTGATCTAAGAGGAAAGCATGTCCTGCTTGTGGATGATGACCTGATCGGTCTGGCAGCGATGTCGCAGGTGCTGACTTCTTTGGGGGTAGATACAACGCTCGCACAATCGTCGAGCCGTGCACACGAGTTGATAGGCGATATAGCGCATATAGACCTGATTATCTCGGACTTCCGGCTTTCCGAAGAGGCTAATGGCGTGGACTTGATAAACAGCCTGCGCAAGCAGCCTGGTTTGTCTTGTACACCCGCTTTAATTATCACCGGGGATACGGCGCCGAACGTTCTCGATCTGATAAGTTCTACTGGAATTCCGATCTTACACAAGCCTGTCGACATCGGTGAACTGCAAAGGAAACTCAAGCTCCTCATAGAGGACTCTACAGCTGAAGATCATATGAGAGTACCAGAGCATTCATAGACCATACGGAGCGGATGCCGTATTTTCTTCAGTGACTTTGCGGTGTATTGCGTAACTGTCTGCATTGTTTTATGTCAGAGAATATTCTGGATAAAGTTGCTCGAAAAGCGTAGTCTATGCAACATTTTCAATGTCAAAGCTCTCATCCGGTACAAATGCTGTAGACAATAAAAAAGTTGACTCACCAATACTAGGCATAACACTGTTATTGGTTACGACTGTGTTATTCGCCTGGCAGGATGTCATCACAAAACAGCTAGGCTCTCATATTTCTGTTGCCCAGATTGTCGTAGTTAGGTTTGCAGCTTTTTCTGTGTTTGCGCTTATCTACGCCCGTCGCAGAATCGGTATTCCCGCTGTTTTCAAGTCGGCGTTTCCCAAGCTACAAATCATGCGCTGCACAATGATGAGTGTGGAGATCGGATTGTTCGCCTATGCAATTCAATTTCTAGGTGTTGCGGAAATACATGCGATATTCTCCTGCTTTCCGTTGGTTGTTACGGCTTTATCCGTGCCATTGCTGGGTGAGCAGGTTGGCTGGCGAAGGTGGCTTGCAGTATCAATCGGGTTTGCTGGTACTTTGATAATAATCCAGCCCGGCGCCGACGTGTTTAACCCGGCAGCACTACTGGCGTTGCTGTGTGTGTTGCTATTCTCGTTGTATAATATACTGACTCGCAAAGTATCCAGAAAAGATTCTTTCGAAACATCGATGGTCTACTTTGGTGTAGTCGGGTTACTTGGATCGTCGGTAGCTGTAGTGGGGCGTTGGCAAACACCCGACATCAAAACGATTGTTCTGCTAGTGGGTATATGTATTACTTCGGTAGCCGGACATATGCTGTTGATCAAAGCGCTGGAAGTAACCAGTGCGGTCATATTGCAGCCCTTTAACTACTTTATTCTGGTGTGGGCAATCGTACTTGGCTATCTCATTTTCGGGGAGGTGTTGGCCTTGCATGAAGTTGTTGGAGCGGTCATTGTGGTCGCAAGCGGAATCTATGTTGGTGTTAGAGAATACTTGATCAGTCGCAACACGAGCTAGCCCGGAACCAGATCAAAACCAGATCAAGCCCAGAAGTAAGCTATTGTTGGACTAGAACAGTTGCTGTTGCTTTGGCCGAACGCCGGGTTGGGAGTCATGCCATTGGTGCTCATTGAGGTCTATCCTGCCGTGTGCAAAATTTAATCCCTCCGCCTGAAGCAGTTGTACCTGATTACCAGCATCCGCCCTGTTGCTGACTTTGCCTTGTGCATTGATAACCCGGTGCCACGGTACATCCGCAGGACTTGCCGCCATTGCACTGCCGACCAGCCTTGCAACGGAGCCCGAACGCTCTTTCAACAGCAGAGTTTCTGGTTCAGGGATCGACTGTGCAATCTGTCCGTACGTAACGACCTTGCCGGGTGGCACTCGCCGAACAAAGTTCCACACCTGGTCAAAGTATGCATGCAGGCTTGTGGAGTTACTCATGTGTGTCGTGTTCCCATTGCTTCAGTCTCATTTGGCAGCACTCCGGCTCACCAGTCTGTCCGGTGTAACTTGTGAGAAATTCGAGCGTGTGGTGATTGTACTGTAGTTCCAGTGGAACGGGTGGTTCGACTCATTTGGAAATTCTTTGCATGACGCTATGGGGTCAAACAGTTACACTTCAGGTATGAAGAATCTAGAGCCAATACAAGCCAAATCCTTTCTTGAAGAACACCCGGACGCACTGTTTATTGATTGCCGAAGCGATGCCGAGCACTTTTTTGTGGGTAACCCGATAGGTTCGATGCACGTCGCCTGGCAGGATGGAGAAGACTGGGAACTCAATCCACATTTTGTTGGCGAGGTGAAGCGATTGGCCGGGCATGCGGTACATCGTCCGGTAGTGCTGATATGTCGCAGCGGTAATCGCTCTATTGATGCGGGTGAAGCGCTTGAGGAAGCAGGATTTAAAGACGTTTATAACGTGCTTCACGGTTTTGAAGGTGAGCTTGATGAAGATCATCACCGAAGTGCCAAAAACGGCTGGCGCTATGCCGGACTTCCATGGCAGCAGTTATAACCCGGTACTAAGGTGGCGCATCTATCTTCTGGTGCCCCTGCTGTTGCCAGAACATAAAATGGTTTCGCTTGTTACTTGTTAGCGGCTGCCTACGAAAGTACATGGTTTCAAAGGCGAGTGCTCCACCCGCATGCATCTATTGATTCAACGGTGAGTGCGTTTGCGCAAACGCAGCTGTAATTTACTTTGTCAATACAAATAAACGATAAAAATAGTATTTCGTGGTAATAATACCGTCGTGCTGTTTCCAGTGTGTCTCAATGCACTTTAATGAATCTTTCTGGTGTAGTTCCTACTGCAGCTGTGGTAACTATTCCGTAAGAATATAAGCACCTGATTTTATATTCCCGCCTGATGTGAAAATAAAAATTGATTTATTTTAAATACCTACTAGGAATGAAGGAGGTACATGAGAAACCACTCATGATAACTGGTTAATGCGAATGGTGTAACGCGTTGACAGAATCGGATTCATTGTAGAAAAGGAAATTTCACATGAGACAATTATTCAACCTTGGTAACGGTCACGGCAAGAGTCATTCATTAGAAGATATTGCGAACCTTATCGATAAGCTTAAATCAGAGGACCAGAATCCACCGAACAAACCACTCGGTTTACATGAATTTGGTTACTTGTTTGAGAGCCTGGCAGCAGATCCTGACGCACGACTCCCGGAGGGAGCCGAAACAATTGCTGCACTAAAAAAACTTGGTGCAGGTATGGCCGATCCGCAGCCGCAGTCCGGTCCTGATTCCGGAATACCTGCGGGATACACTTATCTCGGTCAGTTCGTTGATCATGACATTACGCGGGATGCCAAAGCCGGCGGCCTGGATGATCAAATTAAAAAACCACATTTTGATCCGATTCTCACTGATGAAGCAACATCAATGATGAAGAATGTTAGAACCGCTGCGCTGGAACTGGACAGCGTTTACGGTGCCGGGCCTGACGCAGACCCGGATCTATATGAATCGGACGGTGTGCACCTGAAGCTCGGTAACAATCGGGACGACGGGCGTGGAAACCCGAACCACATTGCGTCATCGACCAGAAATCGGGATCTCTTACGCGAGCCGGATGGCAAACCCGTGATAGGTGATGATCGCAATGACGAGAATTTGTTGGTTGCCCAAACACACCATGCATTCCAGGTGTTTCACAACAAAGTTGCCGACTCCATAGCCGGAGCTCATACAGACGCGACAAAACACTTTGCCGAGGCGCGGAAAATAACCGTTCAACACTACCAGTGGATTGTATTGCATGACTTTCTACCGAGGATTGTAACGAGCGGGGCGCATGACTCGGCGCTTTCCAATCCGCGTTTATACAAAGATGATATGCCGACCTTTATGCCGTTTGAATTCAGCGTTGCGGCATATCGATTTGGTCATTCGATGATCAGGCAGAGGTATGAACACAACAGTATATTCGGTACCGATATCACGGACTTTAGCCTGCTGTTTGCGTTCACCCATTCGGGGCAGGAGCAGATGCCGGTTCCACAAAGCTGGATTATCAATTGGCGGAACTTTTACAACATAGATGGTGCAGATGCCACTAATGTTGCGCGCCCGATTGATACGCGATTATCGGGTGAACTGGAAAGGCTACCTAACGAACAGGGACTGATGGCGATGTTAGCCAGTAGAAACCTGTTGCGTGGTTACCTGATGAGCCTACCTACCGGGCAGGCAATCGCAAAGGCCATTGGTGCCTCAGTACTGACCGATGCGGAGCTGAAAAGTAATGCCAGCGCTACGGAATCCGACGCCTTGTCAAGCGCGTCTCTTACTGAACGTACGCCACTCTGGTACTACGTTTTAAAGGAGTCGGCCGTTCGGGAGGCTGGAAATAAACTAGGTGAAGTTGGAAGTGCCATTGTCGCAGAGACATTGGTCGCGTTGATCAAGAGATCTGAACACTCGATATTGGCAGAGAGCTGGCAGCCGGATCTGGGCCTGCAAAGAGGTCGGTTCACCATGGCTGACATGCTCCGTTTCTGTGGCTTTGAAGAGGCTCAGGGACAATTGGTACAACAAACTCAGCGCTCTTCTGGTCGTATAGCTGAAACAATGGACTCATAGATAGGAGCACACCATGATTTACAACGCAGACAAGGAACTGCTGCGCTCAACCTGGCAAGGATCGCCAACAATCGGGAACGCGGAGGATCTCTTCCGTGTATCCCTCGACTTCGGTGATTACGGTAAACTGTCAGCGGACACTCATCTTTTTTCAAAACAACCACTCAGATTGCTACCGTACAGTGACTTTGATAGCCAGAGGCGTGATGCTTCCGGTCGTCAACACGTCAGTGGTGATAGCGCTCTCTGTGAACATATTACAGAGGGTGATGTGGTTTTTGCGATTAAACATCATCGTTGTGACAACCGTCTGTTGTCAGAAACAACACCCGCCAGTGAGCTGAAAGAGCATCTGAAGTTACAGGACACGCACATACAGATTGCCATCGGCGTGTCTGACAGAGCTCGGGGTATTCCGGGAGTAGTCACTTTGAACAGCCCTCAATCCTACGGTGGTGAGGCAAACACGCCGGGTCGATTCGGTGCCCCCGATTACCCGATGATCTTTGTGCGTCCGGAATACCCGGACTATCTACCTGCAAATCTACACACAGACTTTAATGACAACATACGCACGATGGCACTGGCGTTTAATGCAGTTGTTAAGTTCCCCGGTGGTGGTAGATACAATGGTGGTGATCCGCTGGCGTGCTGTACGGTGCAGGCGTTAAAGCGGCATGTGACGAAGATGTTGTTTGCTATTGCCGGAAGTAGCGTAGAACAAAAGCAGGCAAACGATTGGTTCGAGCGTCCCGAGAATCTGATCTATTGCGCGGAGTATGCATTCGTTGCAGCTACAGCCGGCTGCCATTGGCCGCTAAATCAAAGAACGATTACGGAACTTACCAACGCCACGGTAAGTAAGCGTTTTTTATCGATGCTTGAAAAGCACAACCAGGGTAGCAGCACGAGGCTCACTGATACAAACCCGAATAGATTAACACGATGTGTAAGAGCTAGCGTAGCGCCACCTAACCTCCTGCCGCTTCCAGCGTACGCACCATCCGAGCGGAGATCGCAAGAGCAAACCAAGCTGGCCTTTAAACCTTTTACAGCGGCAGATATTGTTGATCATGCCATGCGAATTCATTTTGAACGTGAAATTCATGGTGAAGCGGTAGCGTCTGTACAGGCTGCGGTACTACGCAAGATGCAGCCGGGGTTTATAGAAATGCTGGGGCTGGACGGAGAAGATGCAAATCCTGCGCACAAAGCAGCAGCGATCAGTGTATTCACGCAAATCGTACGTATTGTTGGAACTGAACATCAAAGTTATCAACACTTCAGATCTGCGTTGCAGCCTGCGCTTGACGCGGCGGAGCATCTCGTTGGCGGTAGAAACAGCGCTGACAATCCGGGTAATCTTTTTGTACCGCCCAGCTTGTTTCACATTGTCGCCCGAAAAGAACATTCGGGTGGGCTGTTGGGGCTTTCTTACCTGGCACATGGTCTTCACCTTTCACTTGTGTCCGCGGAGGAAGAACATGCAACAGCATAAAGCTGGATTCTGGCAAAGGCTTAAGCTGGCGTTGAATCAACCCAAGGATTCCGTTGTCTACAGAACATCAGAGGGTGTTTGGTATCATCCGCTGGGTGCTGGCGTACTGCATCGTCCCGAGTATCGCAACTTCAGACATCTTCAGCACTACGCAATGCTCTCTGCATATGCGTACTCTGAAGAAGATGCCAGCACGGGCCCAATCAAACTACCGGATGGATGCCGGTTAGTTGCAGATGTGACAAACCCGGATAGTCAGGAAGATAAAGGACAATCTGTAAAGGGACTTCGGTATCAGGTCTGGCACTGGGAACAGGAAAGACAGTTAATTATAGCTTTTCGTGGTACCGGAAAGCGTCTTGGAGACTGGTTTTCAAATTTCCGTTGGGTGACCCGGTTTATACCTGGAGTCTATGACCACTATGATCTGGTTCGGAACAATATCAATTCCGTGATTGCGGATGCTACTGCGTCCGTCGGAGATGTTGATCAGATAGTAACGACTGGCCACTCTCTGGGGGGTGGTCTTGCGCAACAGGCTGCGTATGGGTGTGACGCCATTAAAACCGTGTATGCATTTAACCCGACTCCTGTGACTGGTTATCGGAACATGGAGGAAGACGTGTTGATGAAAAACCGGAAAGATATCTTTATAGCACGTGTATTTGAACATGGAGAGGTACTGGCTTATATGCGGCTGGGTTTAAGGCAGTTTTATAAAATCTCGGCTAAGGATCCGCAAATTGTGGAGCTTAGATTCAATTTTTCTAAAACTATCGGGGTACTGAAGGAACATGGTATGGAGAGCTTTGCAGTACAGGTTGGGAAACTGCAGCAGAAACCGGTGTTTAATTAAGACTTATCAAGGACTGACATGAATATCTATCACGTGAAACTGGCTACTCTGGGCTTGAGCCTCGTTGGCATACTGACCCTGCTTGTGATTAACAGCCAAGACAATCACACTCTTACCGGGGGAAGCATATCGTTAGTTATGCCCGGAGTAGAGATAAAACGAACTTCAGACGGGATAGACTTTGAGAAGTTATTGAGTGAAGAAAGCAGCTTCCATAAAAACAAAGAATCAGCAAAACGGGTATTTGGCCTTTATGAAATAGACTCCGACTTGATATCCGCTATAGAAAAGCTGGCTTACGATAGTCCGTTTTCGATTGAGTTACGCAAGATGCATGAACGAATGCGAGGTCCGTTCTTCGCCCCGGATGTAACGGTAGAGTTGGCATTCAGTGATCAGATTGGTGTTTCCAGAGCTCAGGTTTGTGCCGACAGCATGTTTTTAAACAAGAGCCTGACGATCGCAACGGAAGATGGCGGCAGCATGGATATGATCGAAAATGCAAATGAACTCTTGTTGCACGAATGCCCGGCTCATCAACGGGAATTTGAAAAAATTATCGTAGCCGAGAAATTCGGTGCGAGGCTGCTCGGTACAGAAAACCCACCGCCTTCAGTACAGGTTATCGCCAAAGCGATTCCGTCAATCAGATTTATTAATTTGCCTGATCAGGAGCCATAGTTATGAGAAAAATGATTGTTTGCTGTTTATTGCTTATTTCGCAGGCGGCACATGCTGACTGTTCATTTTCCGGTGAAAGTTATCCAGAGGGAACCGTGATCAACGGGTACGTTTGCGGAGCGGATGGTAAGTGGCATGGAAAAGACAGCTAAGTCTGCTGGTTGTTGCTGACACGGAATTACTAACCTCCAATAGACGGTGATTCTCTTGTGGATTGATTACCTGACCCGTAAAAGTCAGTACCGCTATGTCGCTGCGAACGGAAGACCGGATGGAAAGAGACTCGACTTCGACAATATTTATGAGAAATTGATTAAGCCGGTGTTGGAACAACAGGGATTTGAACCGTTCGGTGCAGATGAGGAACCGTGAGTGGTGACATACACGTGGACATGTTTCAGGAACTTCTGCTGGCAGATGTGGTTATCGCCGATCTAAGCATTCATCTGGAAGAGAACAAAGAAAGCGAATTAGCTTAAGCAATGTTCCAGATTGTGTGGCAGAAAAACACTCGCAGCCGCACTGATACCGGGACTAATACTTTCAGCTAATTGACAGGATTATTCATTGTAGACAAACTGGAATGGCATCAGTGATTGCCCCGCAATCACCCACAATTTAAGGATATCGAAGTATGCACGGAACTACACAGCCGCACGCCTCCAGGGTTGTATACAGTAAGCTCACTTCAGCTATTGGTGCCACACTGTTTGTATTATTTGTATTCAGCCTCGCAACGAGCTGTGCCACTACCACAGCACCGGAGCGCCCGGCATACAGTGGAGCCGACACTGTTGGTGCGTTATCGGGAGACGACTTTGTAGGAACGTGGCGATACTCAATTCTCAATCCGTCAGTTGAAGAAGAGAGAAACGTAAGTGCGACCTACAGTTTTAACGCAGATGGCTCATTTACAGCCAAAACAGAGGTTACTTCTGATTTACCGATGCGGATGGAGTCTATTGGCACATGGACAGTAGATGGAGAGATGTTTGTCATCTCTGTTGATGATATCAAGGAAACTTCCGGCAACGAGCTGGCCGCACTGGCACTAAGGTTCACCAAGGGATTGATGGCGAAACAATCTGGTGCGATGAACCCATACAGTGTCTCAGCTAATCAGATAGTGATGGTTTCACCGGAACATGGATCAGCTCTACAGCTTGATCGGTTGTAGTCTTACACCCGGTTACAACTATTTTGAAAGTCTTGTAGTGTTTTAGTGTCAGATATGTCGGTCCGCAAACAGTGCTAATATCAGGTATGGTCATACTTGTAGATTCTGCACAGGATCACCATGTTTGCAAAATCACCTTCTGTTTCTCTCGGGCTTGCTCTCTGTTTCTTCTCATGTTCTTTATTTGCAGCAGAGCCGGAACCGGATGCGGTAGAACGGAAGCTGCTGGCAACGCTTGCGCAGGCGGAAACAGAGCCGCATGGTCGGCATGCGGAGAGTCAGTTGTGGGAGTACTGGTTTAGTCAATCACAGTCAGTTGAAGCCCGGCACTTGCTTGAAAAAGGTATGCAGCGCCGTGAATCTTACGATTACAGCGCCGCCGAGCAACACTTTGATGAATTGATCAACATCGATCCAGGCTATGCTGAAGGATATAACCAACGGGCCTTTGTGAGATTTTTGCGCGAGAATTTCGATGGCGCGCTTTCTGATCTCGAAATCACGTTAGAGATGAAACCCTGGCACTTTGGTGCACTTTCAGGGATGTATCATGTGTTACGAACACAAAATCGCACCAGTCTGGCTTTTGACAGATTGAAACAGGCAGTAGAGATCCACCCGTGGATACAGGAAAGGGCAGCTTTGCCACCGGAAATGTGGTCGGAGAAGTACCGGTTGTTGCAACAGGGTGGGCTGGAAATATAATCGTTATACTGTTGGTAACTTTCCGGCGCGTCAGTACGACTAATCATATGAGATATCAGGATAGTAAGACAGGTCTTGATACATCGAGAAAAATTCTCAAGGTAAATCATGCAGGTGAGTTTGGTGCGGTAAATATATATCGTTCCCAGTTATTCGTCGCCAGGCTATTTATGAAAGAGCTGGTACCTCAAATCGAGGAATTTCTAGCTGATGAAAAACGTCATCTGGAGATTTTCCGGACCGAGATTCAACGCCGGCAAGGTATCAAATGCAAGAGCTACTGGCTGTGTGGCCTCGGTGGATATGTGATGGGATTTACGTCAGCACTATTTGGTAGACGGGGTGTTATGGCTTGCACGTGGGCCGTCGAGCATGTTGTTGTTGAGCACTTGCACGCTCAGATAGAGTATCTTCGTGGCGTGAATGATGAGCAGGCTCTTGAGACGGTTGAAGCTATCCTTGAAGATGAGCAGAACCATCGTGATGTCGGGTTTAAATCGGGCGGTGCTGATAACATTCTTTATCAACCTATCAGACTTTTAATAAGTCTGTTTACCGAATGTGTAATTCGTTTTGGTATGCGTTAGCCACGGCAGAAAACAGGTCTGAATGAGTGGCAGGGAACGTTTCGTATGGGAAGTACTGTTATTCGCGTTTCTAGCCTTGCGTCATCATGCAAAGTAGCTCAAACATCAGCGATGCACCCAGCCACGCGGTCATGCCGTTCATGTCAAATGGTGGCGATACTTCCACCAGATCAGCACCGATGAGATTAAGCCCCTGTAGTTCTCGAACGACTTGAATAGCTTGAAAAGAATTTGGCCCGCCTACTTCCGGTGTACCTGTTCCCGGTGCAAAGGTCGGGTCAACGAAATCGATATCGTATGAAACATAGCAAGGGGCTGTGCCGACTATCTCGCGGGCTTCAACCATGACATCATTTATACCTCGTTCAAAAAACTCTTCAATACGTATGATGCGAATACCCACCGCTTCTGCAAAGTCTATGTCTTCTCGACCATAGCTGGTGCCGCGAATACCAATTTGCACGACTTTCTTCGGGTCGAGCAGGTTTTCCTCCACTGCTCTTCGAAAGGGGGTCCCGTGAGTAAATTTATTGCCGTCGAAGTAGCTGTCGAACAGATCTGTGTGACTGTCAAAATGCACCATCGCCACAGGTGCATCGTCTGCCAATGCGCGCAGTACCGGTAGCGAGCACAGATGATCTCCGCCTGCCGTCAGTGGTCGAACATTGGCAGCTTTTACTTTGGCGATAAACTCTTGCACTCGATTCAGACCATCCTGCATATCTACCGGATTCGGTGAGACATCTCCAAGGTCCGCGCATTTGGCATTTTCAAACGGACGTACGCCGGTAGCACCATTCTCAGCACGAATCATTGTCGATAAGTCTCTGAGCTGACGTGGGCCATGTCTCGGGCCAGGTCGGTTCGTAGTGCCGCTGTCCCAGGGTATGCCAATCAGGCCTATATCAACATCCGACAGGTGGTCGGAGGTAATTGAAACATGCGGCAATCGCATGAACGTAGGGATACCCGCAAACCTGGGTAAGTCCATTCCGGAAACCGGGGTGTAGTCGATTGGATTCATAAAGAAGCGGTTCTTTGGCTGGTGGTTATCAGCTATGCATCAATGTATCGCATGGAGAATGCTGGATATTAATGATGCATAAGTTCCCGGTTAACCCTGAGAAAACTTCCAACCATCTTGTCTGAGTATAACCCTATCTTCCGGTTTCGAGCCAAACTTGCCCGGCAGGTAGATGCCATCCCGGTTCTATGCATGAAATATTCACCATAGTGGTGATGGCTATTGGTGGCGGTCTGGAAGGATATTTAAGTGAAATATCTTCTAAACGTGCGCCCTAAACAGTGCCACCGAGGGAGCTTTCAAGCGCCACCATTTCCTGCCCGCCTGCCATCAGATCCTGTAGTTCTTCAGGTGTAATTTCCCCGCGGTTTGCCGTACCGAGTGTTTTGCCGCGATTGAGCACCGTAAAACGATCTCCTACTGCCAGAGCATGGCGGACATTGTGGGTGATAAATACCACTGCAATGCCTTGCTTGCGAACTTTGTCTACCGTTGATAACACATTGGCGGTTTGTCTCACACCCAGGGCCGAGGTGGGTTCGTCGAGGATTAAAACCTTCGCACCGAAATGTACAGCGCGGGCTATGGCTACAGTTTGCCGCTCACCACCTGATAAAGTACCAACTGCCTGATCAGGGCTTCGCAGGTTAATGCCCATTGCACTCATTTGCTCCATGGTGACTTTGTTAGCAAGCTGTTGGTCAAACAGTTTAAACGGACCAACTTTTTTTACAGGCTCGTTACCCATGAAGAAATTTCGCGTGACAGACATCAGCGGGATCATGGCGAGGTGTTGGTGAACGGTAGCAATACCGGCGGCAATTGCTGCAGCTGGATCACTGAAAGACATTGGCTTACCTTCGAAAAATACCTCACCTGAAGTAGGTTGATGCACTCCTGACATGGTTTTGATGAAGGTGGATTTACCTGCACCGTTGTCACCGAGCAGGCAATGGCATTCACCGGCAAACACATCGAGCGATACACCGGCCAATGCGATCACAGAGCCAAAGTGCTTCTCGATGTCGCGCATCTCAATAATTGGGCTTCTCATGGTACTGCCAGGCGTTGTACTGTCAGGCATCGCGCTATCGGGCATTACCGCTCTCCCGTGATGAGTCGTCGGATATAGGTATTCAATATGACGGCCGCGAGCAATATCACGCCTACAAAAACCCGGTAGAGAGAGTTGTCGACACCGGCAAAAAAGAGACCTTGCTGCACAACCCCGAATATCAAAGCCCCCAATGCAGCACCTATAACAGATCCGTAACCGCCGGTAAGTAGCGCACCACCAACTACCACAGCAATGATTGCTTCAAATTCTTTAAGTAACCCGCGATCAGCGCCTGCCGATCCGAATTCCATAACCTGACAGGTGGCGAATATAGTTGCGCAAATAGCAGTGAATACAAACATCAGTATTTTCACTCTCGCGACAGGTACACCGGAATTTCTGGCCGCTTCTGCGTCACCTCCCGCTGCGAATATCCAGTTACCGAAGCGGGTTTTTGTAAGCAGAATATGGCCGAAGATAATCAGGGCTATCGCCCAAACGATAAGCATCGGTATACCATCAATGACAGGCTGGCCTTCGCGAGAACCGCGTTGGAAAGTATCGATAAAACCTGCATCGCCTAACCATCGGAATATCGGTTGGCCGATTTTTCCACCGAAAACAGGTGCCAGCCAGTCACCTTCGGCAGCATCTTTGATACCGCCAATAATGGTTTTACGTTCGATGGTTTGTGGAATAAAGATAGTAAAGCCGCGCAGAATAAACAAAAACGCCAGCGTAACAATAAAAGAGGGAAGTCCTGTTTTAACAACAATAATGCCGTTGATAGCGCCAATGGCAGCGCAAATCACAAACGTTATAAGTATGGCCAGCCACATTGGAAGGCCCAGGACCATACCGAATACTGCGATCATCATACCGGCGAAGCCAATCATTGAACCCACCGAAAGATCAAACTCGCCTGCAATCATCAACAGGCATGCGCCGACAGCAATGATCATGAATTGAGCTGAAACGATGGACCAGTTCAGGATGCCCTGCGGCTTGAACATACCGGAATCGTAGGCAAAAAATGCGAATAGCGTAAAGACCGCGATGGTGCCGACAATGCTGCCAAGCTCGGGTCGTATGAGTGCCTGGCGCCACTTCGAAACCTGGCGTACTCGTTCGTCTTGAACGGCATCTACCATTGATTCGCTCCGGGTTTTAGAGAACTGTCTGGGAAGGGCCTGAGATGGCCGATAGCCGGGAGTGTCCCGGCTATCGGCAGGTACGATTAAAAGTTACAGACTAGCGGTACTCACCTGCGAACTCTTCAACTTTAGCCAAACCGTCTTTGGTGACAAAGCCCGGGCCTGAATTGATATTGTTACCCGGGAGTACACCGTAGCGATCCCAGTTGGCAAGAATCACAACTGGCATGTATGCCTGCAGGAACGGTTGTTGATCGATGCCCCATGCGATTACACCACCTTTGATGCCTTTAACGATCTCTTCACCAAGATCGAAAGTACCGAAGTGAATGTCACCGGCCATACCGTTTTCTTCAAGGGCTGCTAATGTTGGATCAGCTGAGACCGGGCCAAGAGTAAGGATGCCGTCAACGTCTGTGTTGGCAGACAGGTAAGCAAGTACCTTGTTCTTTATTTCTGCAGGGTCAGTGCCTGAGTCCATCATGGCATCGCCCAGATCGATACCAAGACCGTCTGCATAACCGCGGCAGCGCTCGCCGACCGTTGGCTGTTGAATAGCATGGTTGACACAAAGGAATTTTGTAACACCTTCACCTTTGGCGCGGATACCGGCTGCGAGACCTGCATCATATTCCGGTTGGCCAACGTACATTAGCGCGCCAACTTCACGCGCCTGTTCAGGCGTGCCAGTGTTCATGATGATGACGTCGATGCCCTGGTCAACTGCCGCTGAGATCGGTCCTTTTAGAACGTCGAAGTCGGCAAGCGTAGTAATGATGCCATCGGGACTGCTTGCGGCTGCCTGATCGATCAGACGTGCCATGTCAGCGATGTCACCGGTAGGCGGGTTGCGATATTCAACGTCAACACCGACCTGTTCTCCTGCCAGTGCGATACCGTTTTTGATTGTGTTCCACCAGGTATCACTGTCTGGTGCGTGGCTAACAAGGACATACTTTTCAGCCATTGCGGGTGTGGCAATGAATGGTGCGGCCACCGCGACGGCGACCAGCGCGAGCTTTTTAAGGGTTGAGTTCATAGTGCCTCCAATGTGATGCGGGATGAGTTAACGACATTTTCTCGACAACTTCGTCGCTGATTCAATCATAATCAATAGCGTTGTGCAACCGGTTGCAAGGTAGGTGGCGACTTTTGCTATTCGTGCGTGTGCTGCCGCAGAAGAATTGCGATAGAGCCTGAATTTGCTAGAGTTCAATCGGTTGGCGTCGATGAACCGAATGAATAGGCGCGATGTATCGCGTCTTCATGATCGTGGCAATTTTCGGTGGCCCGCGTTGTCTGGGCACCACATCAGAGGCGGTGAGCTATGAAAAAAAACAAAGGCCTGTTTGATCTGCAGGTGGACTTTTTCCTGCCGGTGTGGCGCAGAGTAGCGGTGGTTGGCGTATGCACAGTCTGGGCGTTGGTTGAGTTTCTAGCGGGTTCAATGTTGTGGGCGATACTGTTTGCGGCAATTGCGGGCGGGTCTGCGCAACAATTATTTTTTGATGGTTGGCCGGAATAGAATATTGAGCAGGGTTGCTGGTTTGTCTACAAAAGGGCTTTTGCTATGTCAGTGACCCTAAGAGATGTGGCAAGAAAAGCCGGAGTATCACCTTCAGCTGTGTCACGTGCATTCACAGACGGGGCGTCTGTTTCTGAACTGACGCGTGAAAAGGTTGAGAAGGCGGCCAGTGCATTGGGTTACACGCCCAACGCACTGGCATCCAGCCTGACCACTGGCAGAACCAGGCTGATTGGCCTTGTATCGAACAACTTTCATAACCCGGTATTTCTTGAAGTATTCGATCTGTTTACCCGCGGTTTGCAGGAACGTGGCTTACGACCACTGCTGGTAAACCTGAGTGATGAAACAGACTCTGCACGTACTGTGCAGATGCTCAAGCAGTATTCGGTAGACGGTGTGGTAGTCGCATCCTCAACGCTTACACCGGATTTTGCGAGTGCATTCAGGGATGCGAATATACCTGTGGTGCATTCGTTTGGTCGTCATACCACAACACCACAAGTACATGTTGTGGGTATTGATAATATCGAAGGGGGACGTATTGCCGCGCGTGAGTTGGTGAGCCGCGGTTACGAAAGTGTTGCTTTTCTGGGTGGTCCGGTGGCCGCCACTTCAACGCAGGATCGGCTGGAGGGTTTTAGAAGTGAAATGCGTAAACACCCGAACGTTAGAGTCTCGCAGTCGTTTGCTGAAGCTTATTCGTTTAACGCAGGTAGGGCGGAGATGTTGCGCATACTGGCCGATAACGGGCTTGCCGAGGCATACTTTTGCGGCGATGATGTGCTTTCTATTGGTGTACTAAGTGCGCTTAAAGATGGTGGCAAACGCGTGCCTGAAGATGTCGGTATTATTGGTTTGAATGATATGGAGATGTCGAGTTGGGAGAGTATTAACCTGACAACGATTAAACAACCTATAGAGCAGATTATCAGTTCGTCAATTGAACTTGTTGTTGCGATGATCGATGATCCGGAACGGTATCCTGAGGCGCGGTTGTTTCCCTCTGTTGTTGTGGAACGGGGTACTTTGAGGGGGAGTTAGTGTTTTTGGTTTGATTGGTTGTTGTTTTACGTTTTTTCTTGACGAGTTGGCTTGACGAGTTGTATGGACGTTATTACTTGACGAATATGCTTGCCATCCATGGCGGGTTTACTCGTCCCGTCCATGGAACTCACCCTGCGGGCTGCGCGCAAATCCCGCGCTTGTGAAAAATCGATCCCGTCGATTTTTTCGTTGCCAGTCCCTGGTGGTACGAGTCACTTTTCAAAACGAAAAGTAACCAAAAGTGTTTTTCGCGTTGATCAGCCCTGCGGGTGCCTGTGGCATTTTTTGAAATCATCCTCCACCGGGCCGCGCCCATTATTGATGACTATGGGTACGTCCATGTACACATTGCTCTCCGCGCCATCCATGGCGCTGCGCTCCGGCTACGGAAGATTTTCAAAAAACTGGTCAAATGCTTTGAAAAAGCAACTGCACCGAACTGCAACAGCACAAAACAGCTACAGCACCAAAGTCGGTGCTAACGCACTTCTGGAGAGAGTAGGGACGTCTAAGTATTGGCGAGGGTTGGTCGTTCGGGGTGAGTCAGGCAGCGATCGTTGTTACTAGCTTCACAACGACGAATACCACCAGCAGAATTATTATAGGGATACCGAAGACGCTGAAGAACGATCTCCGCCCTATGAAAGCCTCTTTAGTTCTTTTCAAAGGGCTTTTGCTTCTGCGTCTGCTCATGAGCCTGTGGTCAGCGGTTGTGAGGTAACAAACATACCTTGGGTCGTTAGAGTTGATCAAGATGCTATGCCGCAATTTTGTAGTTACCGCGAGATTTCAGATAACAATTACGAGTTTGGTCACCTCGAATTCGGCTGTGTCTACAGTATTCTGGTAACATCAAATAATTGCTCTCTGGTGGTATGTTAGCCATGCAACGAGTCCTGAGTGGTTCGGCCAGTCTTCCTGTCAGCCAGTAATAGATATCAAAGACTCCTGTTGCATTCCGATAGAAAAACTGGCGTCAATCACACACGAGCTATTACAGGATTTAACTGCAGCAGAACTGCATGTTGACGGTAACGATCAGTGTTATCCGTTCCGCTGTTGAGTGAAGCGAATAACATTTGGCGATAGGTATTTATTGATGTCAGTGAACAAAATTAAAACCCGATTGTTGGGGACAAGTGGTCTTGAGGTTTCAGAACTCGGGCTCGGTTGCGCGGCAATGGCGGGTAATCATCGTGCCGTATCAGAAGAAGACAATCGAGGTGCGCTCGAAGCTGGACTCGACGGTGGTATGACGTTCGTCGATACAGCGCCGTTTTATGGCTTTTGTCGCTCGGAACATTATGTGGGTGATGCGCTTCGTGACAGGACCGGATGGACCTTATCAACCAAAGCAGGGCGGCTGTTTTCGCCCGGTCCGGCACCGGAGCATGAAGCAGTTGAGTGGCCCGGATCGTTCCCGTTCAAACAGACTTATGATTATTCGTATGACGGGGTTATGCGGTCCTATGAAGACAGTCTTCAGCGGCTCGGGCTTGATCATATTGATGCACTGCTGTTGCATGACATTGGTGAGTTTCAACATGGGGCAGAGGATAACGCGCCCTTATTAAGAGACGCCATGACTGGTGGTTATAAAGCGCTTGATGAATTGCGTCGCAACGGTAATGTCAAAGCGATTGGTTTGGGTGTTAATGAAAAAGAGGTTTGCATACAAGCGATGCAGCATGGATTTTGGGATGCTTTCTTACTGGCTGGTCGTTACACGCTGCTGGAACAAAGTCCGCTTGATGACTTATTGCCTGCCTGTGATGAAGCAGGCACAGGGATTATACTGGGTGGCCCGTTTAACTCAGGTATTCTGGCCGGTGGCAACACCTGGAACTATTCGGCAGCTCCTGCAGATGTGATCGATAAGGCTAAGCAAATCGAAGAAGTATGTTTATCACACAACGTTCCACTTCCTGCTGCGGCTCTTCGAATGCCGGTTGCGCATCCATTGGTTGCAACGGTAATACCCGGCCCGCGTTCACGTGGTGAAGTCGAAGATATTTTTAACTGGTGGAATCTGGATATACCTGCATCTCTGTGGAGTGATTTAAAAACAGCAGAGTTGCTCCATCCCGATACCCCCGTGCCAATGTAGGCAACTGCCAGTATAGTTGACTGCCAGTATAGGCAACTGCCAGTATAGACGACTGCATGCATCGATTGATGTCTGTGTGAGTGTAGACAGGCTGGCCTAAACCTTTCCGCGCTGCAGCGAACTTTTGAAATGCTACACCTCGATACGATAGCCCGTTCGAGGGAAGTGAACGCAGACTTCTGTATTGGTTTGGTCACATGTTCTTATAATTGTTATACGATGTATATCTGCGTATCTGACAGTACCAGTAACAAACTGTTCACCGCTTTCGACATCCGGCCCGACACTTACCTGCATACCGGCCTGTAGTCCCTGCGGGTCGTTATCCTGTACATAATTCTTTGTTTTCGGAGTCGTTGCAGCGGCGATTTCTATAGCTTCTTCTGCAGTCAGTGTTGTTGACGAGCCGTGGCCGAGCGATTCTATACTTTCTTCCCACCGAACCAGATTGGGGAATTCAGACAGCAATGCTTCACCACCTGCAAAACGTCCCCGTATAAACCAGATCACGTGATAGATTTGTGCATCAAGGGCGGTTGCATCATTGCCCAGCAGATACTTACGGTTGTCACCCAGTACCTGATCAAGCCATGAACAATAGACTCTCAGCTGCGCCACAAGATGCGGTAACTGCGCATTGGCCCGCTTTAGGTTTTCAGCCCAGTTATCACCGCCAAGGTAAAGTCTGCCGCGATCCTCTGCGAAATCTTCCGGCAATGCATCGCCTGCGGAGCCGAGTACTATTTTGACGGCCAGCTCGAACAACGCGCCATCTGTCCAGCGACTCAGACACTGCGCAAGGCCGGCTTCAGCGTCAGGGTAGAAGCTATTTGACGGGAATCGCTGCTCCAGTTCTTCGATAATGCAAAAGCTATCGCAATAGATATCTGCACCAATCTGCATAACCGGTGTGCGCCTGTATCCTCCGGTTAACGTGGTTAGTAGTGGCTTGGGTGGTAATCGTGGTATTTCAACACTGCGCCAGCTCAGATTTTTAACGCCGAACGCGACCCGGACTTTTTCAGCAACCGGTGATTGAGGATAGGCGTGATAGATGATTTGATCGTCTGAGTTGGTCATTATTATTCGCTGTGGATTACTGCTTTATGGATGGCGGTTTGTCTATGCGGTGAGTTTGTCGCTGTTTGACCGGCTATTCAATCAGAAATTGCAATCCACCGAAGACTGGAAGACCTTCAGAATCAAAGTCAGCAGGATTTGTTAACCTGCGATGTGCTTCAATAGAATCTCGGTTAGGGCAATGATATCCGGGAGTGGATGATGAGCGAAAAAAGTACCAACGTAGCGGAACCGGTAACAGGTGGATGCCTGTGTGGAGCCGTAACGTACCAGGCGACACTTAAATCCGGCGCAGGCGCGTGTCATTGCAGCATGTGCAGAAAATGGAGCGCCGGGCCTTTTATGTCTGCGCATGCTCAGGGCAAGGTGGAATTTCAGGGTGCAGAACAGATATCGGAATATCAATCATCAGAATGGGCCGCCCGGGGCTTTTGCAAGACCTGCGGCTCCAGCCTGTACTATCACCTGAAGCCAAGACCTGAGGTGCCTGATGGTGAATACATTCTGTCTGCCGGTACGGTAGAGGATCAAAGTGTGCTTGTGTTTGATCATGAAGTATATGTTGATGGTGAACCTGGCTGGTATCGGTTTGCTGATGAAGCGAAACGTCAACGCATGACGGAGGCGCAGATTCTGGCGATGTTCGCACCGGATGTGCCGCAGTAACTTGCTCAAATAATTGCGGTTTGATGTGCCGTTGTCGAAACCTGAGAGGCGATTAGATACGATCGCACTTGCAGAGTGCGGCGGTGGATGCGCCTTGAGTCTGGTCAAATATTGGTAGCGTACACACAAAGGGTTTACGGGAAAGTCTGGCAGTGGGTAAGCACCCTACGTGTACGGGGTTCAAAGTACAAATGTCAAAATAAACGTAAGGGGGATAAGCACATCCGCGGTTGTGGGGGGGCGCAGAAACTATAGGTCTGAACCGTCTTAATACTTGTGCGATCTAAACGCGCATCCACCAGTGCAACGCTCGTCAGCGTTGAGGCTCACAAGTGTATTGTTGCAAGCATCTATGAACCGTGGTGGATGAGAAACAAAGCGTGAGAATTGCAGTTGTTGTGTGTGAGAGACTCAAAAGGTGGGTAGAGCATGAGAAATATTTATCTGGTACTGGCTATCCTGGGTGCGGTTATTCCGTATTTATTCTTCTTTGACTTTTTTCAACAGGAAGGTTTGAATATTCCACTTTTTGTTAAGTCGCTATTTGTAAATGGTGCCGCGGGTGGGTTTACTGCCGACTTGCTGATTGCTTCAGTCGCTTTCTGGTTGTTTATGTTTAGTGAGAAGCGAAAAGATTTAAATATGCCTGCTCCCTATTTGTTTGTTGCGTTGAATCTTACCATTGGTTTGAGTTGTGCCTTGCCTGCTTACTTTTACGCTCGATTTGGTAAAGTAAGCGGGCAGTAGCGGCGCAGGACAGGAGAGTAAAGTATGAATGATTCAGCCACAAACTGGTCGAGATATCAGAAACGAATACGATCAGTGATTGAATACATTCACAATAATCCGGGAGCGCCATTGACTAGTGATCGTCTGGCGGAGGTTGCTCATTTATCTCCTTATCACTGGCATCGAATCTATAAGGCAATCACCGGGGAATCTGCAGCCGCCACCGTTAAGCGTTGTCGTATGCATAATGCCGCAGCAACACTAATAAGAACCGACATTCCGTTAGCCGACGTTGGTGCTTCTGTAGGGTATCCTGAAATTCATTCCTTCACCCGAACGTTTAAACAGTTCTACGGAATATCTCCCGGAAAATTTCGCCATACGCAGGCAGGTTCGCGGGGGAATCCGAAACTGTCAGACAACTCATCGGATGCTGGCGATATAAGGGCTCAGTTTGTCGAGATAAAACGAAAACCTGCAGTGCGGCTGGTTGGCGCATGGCACCGTGGTGACTATATGACAATTGGTGTGACGTTTGAAAACGTAATGGCGCAGTGTGCAATAGCCGGGATCATGCCGCCTATTCCACAAATGACAGGTTTATATCTCGCCGATCCGGATTGTACTGATGAACCAGAACTAAAAAGCTTTGCAGGCATTGTCATGTCGCCTGACGTCGAGGTGCCCGATAATCTCGAGGTATACTATTACCCTGGCGGGAATTTTGCGGTGCTAACTCATGAAGGCCCATACGCCCTGTTAAGCCAGGGCTATGAGTGGTTGTATTATAAGTGGCTGGCGTCTGCTGATGCTACGGTGAGGGATCAGCCCTGTAGTGAAATTTATTTAAATTCACCACAAGATACTTCACCCGCAGAGTTGCTAACTGAAATTTGTCTGCCGATTGAATAGTCTGGGCTAGTAGCCCCGTATATGGTTAGCCCTCGGTATTGCAGGTCAACTACCTGTATGCCTCCTTGAGATAGTCGCCCAGTACGCTTGCAGGTGAGTCAGGTGATCTTTCTGCACGATACATAACAATGGAGTAGTCAGGCAGCTGGGGTAGAGCATCATCATGGTCTATGAACTCTCGTCCGTATAAATCACTTCCTTCGAGTTCAGCACCAACGCATAGATCTGCAGAAATGGTGGCAATACCGGCAATCTCGTCCTCTGCAGCGACAACATCAAACCACTCAATGCCATTTGCATTGAGTGCCTCGAGCACATCGTTTCTAAAAGCACAGCCCTGCGAAAATCCAATTGGCAGCGGACGACGATTCCATGCTGTGCCATCGATAGCGCCTGTCCAGAGAAGTCTTTGAGTGCTTATTACTTCTCCATTGTTATCAGGCTGTCTGAGAGTGGTCAGCACGACATCGAATGCGCCATTGTTGAACTGATCGAGTAGTGCGTGAGACAGTGAAGAGGTCAGGGTGATTTGTACTCTTGGAAATGCCTGGCTGAAAGCACGCAATACATTGGGCACCTGCGGATTGATGATGTCCGCGGGTACTCCCAACGTTATTCTACCCTCATACTCTGAAGCGGTCAGGCGACTCCATGCTTCATCGTTAAGCTCGACCATTTGTTTTGCATAGTGCAGCAGATGCTCACCGGCGCTGGTAGTTTCCATGCCTTTTTTCGTTCTCTCAAAAAGCGTCAGATCTAATGACTCTTCAACACGCTTTATCTGCATACTGATAGCTGACTGAGTCAGATGTAGCCGCGTGGCAGCTCTGGTCATGTTTTTTGTCTCGGCAATAGTGACAAAACTCCGTAACGTACTGAGGTCAAGATTTCTTAAAGCTTTCATATCCGCTACCTATCAATCCCGGTGAACAGGGGTATCAAAAGAAGTCATTTACGCTACAGGTCGCTCTGCAGCTACAGTCAATATATGTGATCAGAGAGTAGATCACATTCACAAATATTGATGGAGATGATCATGTATCGCAATGGCTATAGCGCAGTTTCTTGTGAAGACGTGTTTGAACACCGTAGTCTGCCACAAGCGCTTTGGATTTCTGTCACCAGTACATTCCGTGTTTGGTGGGCTACACGGCAGCTGAACTCTGACATTATGCAGGAACGTAAAGAGCTTGCGGATTTGCCGGATCATATTTTACGAGATATCGGGATTGGTCGAGCCGAAGCAAATGCTGAGAGTAGAAGACACGATTTGCCGGTGGATAGGGTTCGGGAGATGCGGATTTGGGAATAGGGTTCTGAGTACCGGTCTGCGTTTTTGTATTTTGATTGACGTGATTGGTTTACACGCTGACTTGCCATATGTGGCGCTACGTTCCGGATCCGGAAGATTTCAAAAAACTGGTCAAGTATCGCTGTTTAGTCGCGCATACTTGACGCGCCGGCCTGTTGTTTTTACTTGACCTGCTCTCCCGGGGACTAGAGTTGCGGCTTTTTCGGTTAAGATTATCTGATGGAAATTGATTACACTGCATCTCAGCCATTGTATTGCCAGCCAAAGAGATCTAAAAAATGGAGGTAGCAAGTCAGGATCACGTTGTCAGGGTTTGGCATGAGGCGATGTCAAGTGGATTGATCGATGAAAACGATTCCGCTGTACTGTTTCAGGATCTGTCGTTTATAGCTGACCGGTATCAACGGTTGGTTGCAGCGTTTCCAGAAGATAGTTTGCACGCTGTCGCTGTAAAGTCCAATCCACTGGTCTCAGTGCTCAAATACATCCACGAACTCGGCGCAGGTATGGAAGCCGCATCTTTGCCCGAAGTCATGCTTGCACAGCACGCGGGTACTGCTCTTGAAAGGATTGTCTTCGATTCACCGGCAAAAACAGAATCAGAGATTCAACAGCTACTGAATGAATTCCCCGATCTTCGGATCAACTGCGACTCTTTATCCGAGTTATCCAGATTCCCGAGATCAGGAGGCAATCTACGACTAGGTCTACGGGTAAACCCTTTAGTATCAAGTGATTCTATCGGCTATATGAATGTAGGTACCAGTGAGTCAAAGTTTGGCGAACCGATATCTAATCGCGCAGCCATAATCGCCGCATGCTGTGAATTTAATGAGCTTGACTGCCTGCATGTCCACCTGGGGTCTCAGTTTGCAGACTTCAGCCCGACCATCAACGGCATTGGAAAGATTCTTGAGCTTGCTGATGAAATTAATACACTTTGCGGCGCACCGAAAATCAGAACCCTAAATATTGGTGGAGGATTTCCAGTCAATTACCATCATGATCAACAAGCCTTTGAAATTGAACCCTACGTATCTGCGCTGCGCGAAGCGTTACCACGTTTGTTCGATGGTACTTATTCACTGATTACAGAATTCGGCCGTTACGTTCACGCCAACGCAGGGTGGGGCATTAGCCGCATAGAATACGTAAAGCCGGCCGGTAAAAACACAAACCTGATCACGCATATGGGAGCAGACATGTTCCTTCGCGAGTGCTACAACCCCGGTGACTGGCATCATGAGATGTTTCTGCTAGACAAAGATGGAAACCCGAAAGATGGACCGCCCATTAAATGTGATATCGCAGGGCCACTCTGTTTTGGTGGCGATTTTATAAGACGTTCTGTAAAACTACCGGAACCCGCAGCAGGTGATTTGCTGGTTGTACAAGACACAGGAGCTAACACGTTTTCACTTTGGTCAAGGCACTGCAGCCGCCAGTTCCCCAAAGTGATTAGTTGTCATGGCTCCAAAGAAATTAAAATCGCCAAGCAGCGTGAAACTATAGATTCGATTATTGAATTCTGGAGTTAGTTTCTTTTTATTAGGTTGAGGCGGGACATGGTGGATGCGCCTTGATGCTGTTCAAGTATTGGTGGCGTGTATACGGAAGGAGTTTAAGGGCAGGTCATGGTGATTGGTGCGCTTATCCCCCCTACGTGGACCTTGTTGTATTACGCATATCACATATCAACGTAGCGGGGATAAGCACATCCGTGGTAGTGGTGGGCTCACAATATTATAGTGGAAGATTGTGAAATCTTGCACGACCTTAACGAGCATCCACCAATGTCACGCTCGTCAAGCTGAACACGTCCGTATAGATAAAATGGTGGATGCGCCTTGATGCTGTTCAAGTATTGGTGGCGTGCACACGGAAGGAGTTTACGGGCAGGTCATGGTGATTGGTACGCTTATCCCCCCTACGTGAACCTTGTTGAATTACGCATATCACATATCAACGGAGGGGATAAGCACATCCGTGGTGTGGTGGGCTCACAATATTATAGTGGAAGGTTGTGAAATCCTGCACGACCTTCACGCGCATCCACCAATGTCACGCTCGTCAAACTGAACACTTTCGTATAGATAAAATGGTGGATGCGCCTTGATGCTGTTCAAGTATTGGTGGCGTGTACACGGAAGGAGTTTAAGGGCAGGTTATGGTGATTGGTGCGCTTATCCCCCCTACGTGGACCTTGTAGAATTACGCATATCACATATCAACGTAGCGGGGATAAGCACATCCGTGGTAGTGGTGGGCTCGAAATATTATAGTGGAAGGTTGTGAAATCTTGCACGACCTTAACGCGCATCCACCAATGTCACGCTCGTCAAGCTGAACACGTCCGTATAGATAAAAGGGTGGATGCGCCTTGAGATTGTTCAAGTATTGGTTGTATGTACTCGTAACGAATTTAAGGGCAAAGTCTAGCGGTTGGTCAGCTTATCCCCCTACGCGAAAATTCGTTGAGGACATATGTCTATCGACTATCTAAACATAGGCGGCCGAGCATCAACCCACTTACCATCAGCGCCACCAGATTCAGCAACAGCCCCGACAGCCGCCATAGACCGCAACCCATCTTCAGCGCGAGGATAAAGATTAGCTGCAGGATCCATCGCCCGACCTTCCTTCTCAGCGTTGATAGCTTCAGCAATATCCTTATAAATATTGGCAAAAGCCAATGGCATACCTTCAGCATGCCCGACGGTAACGCGGCTGGTGCGATCCGCCTCCGGTGATAGATCACCTTCTCCACGCTCGATTATCTGCAATCGTTCATTCAACGGCATGTAGTACAGCTGATTAGGGTGCTCCTGCGCCCAGCGCAAGCCACCATTCTCCCCAAACACCTGAATAGACAAACCATGCTGATTGCCAATAGCAACGGAAGACGTCCATAGTCTGCCAACGGTACCGCCGTCCATACGGAAATTAACTAGCGCATCGTCTTCAAGTTCACGTGATGCAATACAGGAAACAATATCAGCCGACAGCCTGGTGACTTCCTGGCCAGTGATAAAACTTGCCATGTGCATGGCGTGGATACCGCAGTCCGCAAACTGTGCAGAAACACCTGCCTGGGCCGGGTCATAGCGCCATCTGACTCTGGGGTTGTCTGCATCGGCGGCATCAGCATGGTGTCCGTGTGCGAACTCGCATTTAACCAGTCTAATTTTGCCAAGATCACCACGCGCTACCATTGCACGCATATGTCTTACCAGTGAGTAGCCCGTATAGCCATAGTTAACGGCACAGATACGACCGGTACTTTTAGCGACCCTTACAATCTCTTCGCCTTCATCAACTGTCATGGTCATCGGCTTTTCACACAACACATGAAAACCTGCTTCCAGAAAGGCTTTGGTTATTTCAAAGTGCGTGGAGTTAGGTGTGGCAACTGTCACCAGATCGATGCGGTCGGATCGTTTGCTTTCCCCTGCAAGCATTTCCTGCCAGCTGCCGTAGGCACGATCTGCATCCAGGCCAAGTTCCTGCCCGTAGCGTTTGCCTTCTTCAGGTCTGTGATCGAGCGCACCGGCGGTGAAGTTATATAAGCCATCCAGGCCTGCGCCTAATCTATGTGCCGGGCCAATCTGACTGCCTTCGCCACCACCGACGATACCCCAGTTGAGTTTTGCCATGTTAGTTGCTACGTAAAGTTTGAGGGGGAGTTGGGTTAAGAAAAACCGATAGATTGCAGGTACTCACGATTCGCACGTGCATCACCCACCGGATCAGGGTCCAGGTTGGGGTCGCAGTCCTGTTCGATTGTGCACCAGCCTGTGTAGCCTTTTTCTGCAAGTAGATCACGTACCTTGGGGAAGTCCACTTCGCCTTCAGATAGATTGCAGAAGATGCCCTGGCCGCAGGCATCATAGAACCCGGTACGGTTAGCGATTGCCTGTTGTTTGATCTTGGCATCGGTACTTTTAAAGTGCACATAGGTGATGCGATCCATGTGACGTTGCATAAAGGCAACCGGATCAAAGCCTGCGTAAGTGCAGTGGCCGGTATCTATGCAAATCTTCAATAGATCAGCATCTACTTCTTCAAGAAGGCGTTCGATCTCCGGTTCAAAATCCATAAAGCCACCGGCATGTGGATGTATCTCGGGAATCAGTCCGTATTCGTCACGACCGATCTTCGCAACGGTTTCTATCCGGCCTTTGTAAGCGTTCCATTCATCGTTATCCATCTGCTCGGCTTCTGCGGCGCGGCCGGCAGTCGGTGCGCGTCGTTCTGAGATGGAGTCGATGAGTACAAAGTGCTCGGCTCCATGTGCTTTCAGGGCGGCACAGGTGCGATGGGCACCGTCGAGTACATCGTCCCATTGACCCGGATCATGGAATGGACGGAAGACAACGCCACCGATCAGCTCCAGCTTGTGCTCGGCCAATGCATCCCCAAGGACTGCCGGGTCTTCAGGCATGAATCCGACCGGACCGAGTTCAATGCCGGTATAGCCCGCGTCCGCGCATTCTTTTAATACAGTTTGCCAGGCTGGATTTCTGTCGTCCTGAGCAAATTCGACTCCCCAGGAGCAGGGTGCGTTTCCGATTCTGATGGTCATGGTTCTTAGATCTGTAAAATTAGATTCTGTTGTGATCACAGCCCAAAGACGACAAGCGTCGCTGTAGATTGTAGTCAGGAAACAGGATAGTCCGGAACGGGTTGGGAGTCCGGTGTGATATTTATATTGCAACCGGTTGCATGTTATCCTCGCGGTTCGCGAATCGTCAACAAGAATTGCTCGGTTCACTGACCGGCAGTTCACTTAACAGGAATGACAGGATGGGTGTTGATAACAATGCCAGCGCGGGAGAAACACTCCGGTTGACGCTGGCTCAGGCCGTTGTTAAGTGGCTGGCTCAACAGTTTATTGTTATTGATGATCGAGAGCAGCGGCTCTTTGGTGGTGGCTTCGGAATTTTCGGCCATGGCAATGTGCCTTGTCTTGGTGAAGGACTACACGAGCACCGCAACGAGTTGCCACTGTACCGCGGACAGAACGAGCAGAGCATGGGTTTTGCAGCAGCAGCGTATGCAAAATATCATCTTCGGCAACGCATGATGTTTTGCACCGCATCGGCAGGCCCCGGTACCGCAAACCTGCTAACTGCATCCGCGCTTGCGCATGCCAACCGATTACCCATGTTGATGTTATGCGGCGATACTTTTATCACCCGCTTGCCGGACCCGGTTTTGCAACAGTTGGAAAATTTTAACGACCCTACCTTCGGCGTTAACGATGCGTTTAAACCGGTCACCCGATACTGGGATCGCATCTGCCACCCGGCACAGATAATCCAGTCACTCCCCGCGGCAATTGCAACCATGCTTGACCCTGCTGATTGCGGGCCTGCGTTTCTTGGCTTGCCACAGGATGTACAGGGCTGGACTTACGATTACCCGAAAGTATTCTTTGAGAAGAAAGTGCATCGCATCAGACGGATCGGGCCGGATGCAGATGAAATTGCAGATGCAGTTGCATTGTTAAGCTCTGCCAAAAAACCGATGATCATCGCCGGTGGAGGTGTGCAGTATTCGAAAGCGATAAACGAAGTTACCCGGTTTGCCGAGAAGTATCAGATACCTGTCGTTGAGACAATTGCCGGGCGCGCAAACTTTGAATCGACACATCCATTAAATACCGGTCCTCTGGGAGTCACCGGATCTGATTCTGCAAACAATATTGCAGAACAAGCGGATGTGATACTGGCGGTAGGCACCAGATTACAGGACTTTACTACTGGTTCATGGACGGCCTTCTCCAAGGAAGCACAGTTCATATCGCTTAACGCGGCACGGCACGATGCCAGTAAGCATCGTTCACTACCAATAGTTTCAGATGCAAAGCTCGGAATTGATGCGCTTGATGCGGCCCTGAGTGCAGGGATGAATAGCTACAAGACACCATCAGACTGGACAACACTTGCTCGTGAAGAGCGTGCAAAATGGGATAAGTATGTAGCGATGAATGTCTCCCATGGCAATCGCCCAAACTCATATGCCCAGGCAATCGGTGTAGTGAATGACTTATGCGATCCATCTGATCGAGTTGTTGCAGCAGCTGGTGGATTGCCGGCGGAGGTAACCGCAAACTGGCGCACACTTAAAACCGGCACGGTCGATGTCGAGTTTGGTTTTTCCTGTATGGGATACGAAATCTCCGGTGGCTGGGGTGCACGAATTGCCCAGTCAGAGAACGAGCCTGATAGAGACACCATTATATTCACAGGTGACGGTTCTTACTTAATGCTCAATTCTGATATCTATTCGTCTGTATTGAGCAACAAAAAGGTCATCGTTTTGGTGCTCGACAATGGCGGTTTTGCTGTCATTAACAAGCTACAAAATAACACGGGCAATGAAAGCTTTAACAATCTGATCAAGGACTGCCCGACAGTAGACAAACCGTTTGCAGTTGATTTTGAGGCGCATGCAGCATCAATGGGTGCCAATGCAGAGACAGTGAAGAATCCTGCAGAACTGGGCGAGGCATTCAAGCGGGCTAAAGCATCTGACAAGACATCTGTCATTGTAATGCAGGTAGATGCCTTCGATGGCTGGACCACTGAGGGTCATACCTGGTGGGAAGTCGGCACTCCGCATGTTTCAGATAACGATAAAGTTCGAGCCGCACATGAAGACTGGGAGTCTTCAAGAGATAAACAACGGCGCGGTGTGTAGTGCGTTTTCGATTAAGGCTCTGCCATGTTTAATTTATCGAGCTTGTCAGGTAACCGGTTTGTTGTGATCGGCCGGGCCGGAATGGACTTCTACCCGGAGCCAGCTGGGACGAAAACGGAGGATGCAACGCAGTTCTTTGCAAGTCTTGGCGGATCTTCCGCGAACATCTGCGTTGCCATCCAGAAGCATGGCGGCGAAACGTCGTTGGTTACCTGTGTATCAGATGATGCGGTCGGGCGGTTTTGTATCAAACAACTCGAGCAGTATGGCGTTGACGCAACTTATGTTCGGCCGCAGGATGGGGAGTATCGTAACTCTCTGGCCGTATCAGAAAGCCGGGTTGAGGATCACCAAACGGTTATTTACCGCAACGGTGCTGCAGATTTTCAAATGAATAAAGAAGACATCGATACGATCGACTTCTCTCCTTATTGTGCACTCATTACAACAGGTACCGTGCTGGCTGCCGAGCCTTCACGTACTGCTGCGTTTTATGCGTTTGAGCAGGCAAAAGCTAAAGGGCTGGGATTAATTTTTGATGTTGACTACCGACCTTACAGCTGGGCATCTGCAGATGAAGCCGCTGAAGTGTATTCCAGCGCCGGTGCCATGTGCGACATCATCATTGGCAATGATGTCGAGTTTGGATTTATGGCAGGAGACTATGATCAGGGGCTTGATAAGGCACGCGAGCTCGCACATTCCACTGCGAGCGTTGTCGTTTATAAAATGGGAGAGAAGGGTGCGATCACCATTACGTCTGATGAAGAATTCCAAACCGGCATCTATCCGGCTGAAGCACTAAAGCCAACAGGGGCCGGTGACAGTTTTATGGGTGGCTTCATCGCATCACTTGCCAATGGTTATCCACTAAAAGAATCTGTACTGCGCGGCTCTGCCTGTGCGTCTATTGTTGTGTCTCGTGTTGGGTGTGCTCCGGCTATGCCCACACCGACACAGCTTGATGAATTTTTGGCTGCTAATGCAAGTAAGCTCACTGCGTGACGAAAACACTTTACTTAGTTTATATTTTACTATTCAGGTTTTACTATTCGGGAACCCGCTATGCATATTGCTCCATTTGATAACAAGAATCAGGCTATTGTTGATGCAGACAATGAAACCGTTCCACTGAACTACTTTAATATCGTAAAGCTCAAAAAGGGTGAAGCGTTCGAGTACCAGGTTCCTGGCTATGAAACCTGTATTGTTCCGGCAACCGGTACCGTCGATGTCGAAGTTGAAGGCGTAGGGTTTAAGTCTCTCGGTAATCGTGGAGAGGATGTCTGGGATGGTGAGCCTGAGGGTGTCTACATACCAGTTGGCGCGAAAGTTACAATATCCTGCGTTAGTGATAGCACTGAGACGTTTATTGCCGGTGCAAAGTACGACAAAGTGCTTGAGCCTTTCGATGTTCGGGTGGATGGTATTGACCGGGTGCAATACGGTTCTGATGATACAAAAACGCATCGGAAGATCAAACATATTCTTGGTCAGCAGCAGCACGACAAAGTGGGGCGCTTACTTGTCAGTGAATTATTTACTGTCGGTGCAGGCGGATGGTCCGGTTTTCCGTCGCACAAGCATGATACTGACCGTCTGCCTGATGAAACTCGTCACGATGAAACCTATAATTTTCGATTTAAGCCTAATCACGGCTCCGGTGTTCAAATGCTACAACGAGTGGATAACGAGCCCGGTGATGCCTATCACATCGTAGATGGATCGACTATCTGCCTTGATAACGGTTATCACCCGTGTGCCGTATTACCTGGCTACGAGATGTATTACTTTACGATTCTTGGCGGCTTGTCTCAGCGGTCTCTGGTTCAATACTTTCAACCTACTCATGCTTATCAGATAGAAACCATCCCGGGTATCAAGGACATGATCGCGAAGTTCAAATGACAGTAGCGACACTTTCAGAAGTATTACAGCCAGCGCTAAATGAAGGCTATGCAGTAGCAGGGTTGGTGTGTCTTGGCTGGGAAGACATGTGCGCCTATGTTGAAGCGGCAGAAGCCGAGAATGCGCCAGTAATCCTACAAGCGGGGCCGGGCTGTCGCGAACATACGCCGTTACCGGTGCTTGGAAAAATGTTTAGATATCTTGCCGAGCAGGCAACAATACCTGTTGTTGCCCATCTCGATCATGGCTATACACTGCTGGAGTGCCGGGAAGCACTTGATAGTGGATTCACCTCACTAATGTATGATGGATCACGAAAACCATTGAATCAAAATATAGATGAAACAGCTGAGGTTGCGGAACTTGCGCATGCCGCATCGATATCCTGTGAAGGGGAGATAGGATTTGTCGGCTATGCAGATGGTGAGGAGTCTGCAGGCACCAATCCCGATGAGGCAGCGCAATTTTCAGAATCGACTGGTGTGGATGCAATGGCGATATCTGTTGGCAATGTCCATCTGCAAACAGAAAAGTCTGATGGCTTAGACAAAGACCGTGTGCATGCAATACAGGCAAAAACCAGTGTGCCTTTGGTTATTCACGGTGGCTCCGGTGTGCCGGCTGATCAGCGCAGAGAGTTCGCGACGACCACCAATATTTGTAAGTATAACATTGGCACGGAGCTGCGCATGGCATTTGGTGATGCATTGCGACAGGCTGTGTGCAACGATGACAATCAATTTGATCGTATAAAACTACTTAAGCAGACGCAGCAGCCGGTAAGTGAAGCTACGAGGATTGTATTGAGGAGTATGCGTTAATTGTTGGTTGACACATTGGTCCTGTGGTGGTTCAGGGGGAACTTCATTGTGATCTCCAATGTGATTTCCGGGGGTAGTCTGCTTTGATGATATTTTACAGGCCGCTACGTAAACGCGATATTTTCAATTGCACCAGCTGTGATGAGTGGGTGGCGCATGGTGATAACTATTGCAGATGGTGCGGCAAATTATTCAACCATGTAGAGGTGGAAAAAATGAAAGCGGTGGCAAGTGAGGGCCTTTCCAAGGCTAAGGCACCGCTACACCGTTATAACGATGAGACAATAAGGTGTCCGGCTTGCAGTGAGTTTCTGGCTTATACATATATGCATTGTAAAAAGTGTGGCATAGAATTGACTGAAGAGCATAGGGCTATGATGACAGGAGAAGATCAACCTGGACGTGTGAATTCTCTGTATGGTGGGCTTGTTGTGTTTTTAACACTCATGGTGCTCTTTGCACTGGGATATTACCTGGTGCTTTAATATGCATGGTATTTTATGACGTATTAGATGCTTAGACAAAAATCAAAGCTCTTCACCGCGTAGCGCTAAAATTTCGGTGCTAAGGCGGTCAATGTTTGCTTCAGCAGGTGGTATGGGATTTCCGGTATATACATTTATCTTTTTCAGCCAGTGTCTGGGCCAGCCTTTCATGGCACGGCCTTTAACACGTGAGAACCACGTATCCCACAATCCGCCGATTGCCATCGGTATCACCGGTACCGGTGTGCGCTCAAGAATTTTGGTGATGCCTGGCTTGAGTTCCTGTAGTTGGCCGTCTGGTGTCAAGCCACCTTCCGGAAAAATAACAACAAGCTCGTCATTTTCCAAAGCCTCAGCAATACTGTCATAAGCCTTTTCCAGTAGCTCCGGATCTTCTTTCATTGGCGCGATAGGAATTGCACCAGCCTGTTTAAAGAAGCGGTTGATTATTGGCAGGTTATATATTTTGTGATACATCACAAAGCGCATCGGCCGGGGGCTGACAGCACCGATGACTATCGGGTCAACAAAGCTGACATGGTTGCAGGCAAGTACGGCCGCACCTTCTTCAGGAATATTTTCAAGATCATGTTTGCCGATTCTATAGATCGAGTGCATGAGAAGCCATGCACCTAATTGCATGGTAAATTCCGGAACACGGTTGAAAATAAACAGCCCGACTACGGCATTCATCAAAGCAACAATGACAAACAGGCTTTGAACATTGTTGCCAAGCTTAAAGCAAATAATAGCGAAGATCCCCGCCAGCACCATAAACAGTGCGTTGAGCATATTGCTGGCTGCAATATTTCTGGACAGATACTCAATAGGGGTTTTGGTTTGTATGTTTGCGTACAACGGAACGATAAAAAGTCCTCCGGATACAGCGAGCAAAACCAGTGCGAGGAGTGCTTTGATATAGACAAATGACGTGAACATATCACCGATTGAATTCTCTTCTGAACTGAAGGGAAAATCCATAAAACCCAGATAAGCACCGAATAAAGTCATGCCAAATGCACCGATCGGTACCAGCCCGACCTCAACTCTGCCCCTTGATAGTTTGGAAGATATCAAAGAACCTAATCCAATACCGATTGAAAACATAGCCATCAATAAAGTTGCAACATATGGACTGCCAAATAAGAATTCGCGCGAGAATATCGGGATCTGGGTGAGAAATGTGGCGCCGAAAAACCAGAACCATGAAATGCCAAAAGCGGTATAGAAAACAGCTCTGTCTGACGCCAGTACGGAAAAAATACTCTTGCCTGCGCGCCACAGATTGCGATCGATTTGAAGGTTCGGCTGCTCGGCCTGCGCTTCTGGAATGAATTGACTTGTGAGGCGGCCGAGTGCGGCAAAGCAGAGAACTGCAATCGAGACAGGTAAAAAATATTGCTCAAAACTCGCGAGAATACCGCCAAGTATAGTCCCAAACAGGATGGCGAGAAATGTACCTGCTTCTACCAGTGCGTTGCCGCTCATCAATTCATCTTCACGCAAATGCTGTGGCAGGATGCTGTATTTGATTGGTCCAAAAAACGCTGATTGAGAACCCATGAGAAACAAGACAAACAGCAGCAAGGGAATAGAGCTAAGGTAGAGTCCGAGCACACCGACACACATAATGCCGATCTCTACCCACTTGATTCTTCTGATCAAGAAGCTTTTTTCAAATTTATCTGCAATTTGTCCGGATAATGGCGAGAACAGAAAAAACGGCAGGATGAATATGATCGCTGCAAGATTTACCAGGATGCTGCTGTGCTCGGAGATGATCTTGTAAGTAAGCAGGATCACCAGCGCATTTTTAAATACGTTGTCATTGAATGCACCCAGAAACTGCGTCAAAAAGTAGGGTGCGAAGCGCTTTTGCTTTAGTAGACTCAATTTACTTCCCGGTGCTGGCCTTACGGACGAACCACATGTGCGAGTATGATGCCGGTTTGCGCGCGATTGTGAGTGTGCTTTTGCTAAACCGTAAGTATAGAAATAGTTACCTCGATCGGACGAGGTTGGCAAATCCTGTGAAAACGTGGATTCGGGTTGAACGCCGTTTTTTTGATGGCAGCCTACAATAGTGCATACTTACGCTATTTCGGTGCAACCTTAATGCTTCACACACGCAAGTCATACAACGGCATGGTCGTAGCCCCTCATCACCTGGCGGCTGAAGCAGGCAGCAGAGTGTTGGCGGACGGAGGTAATGCGGTAGAGGCAATGGTAGCCGCGGCGGCTGCGATTGCGGTGGTTTACCCGCATATGAATAGCCTTGGGGGAGACAATTTCTGGATCATTCATGAACCGGGTTCAGAGCCGGTCGGGATAGATGCGTGTGGTGCGGCCGGTAGCAAAGCAGATGTTGAGCGCTATAGAACAGCTGGCCATAACATGATACCGGGGCGTGGTTCTGAAGCTGCGCTTACCATGGCGGGTGCGGTCTCCGGGTGGGACATGGCTCTGCGGCACAGTGCAAAGTGGGGTAAGCCACTTGCACTATCGCGATTGTTTGAAGATGCGATCCATCATGCTCAAAAAGGTGTGCCGGTTGCTGCTACGCTTGCTAACAATGCTGCTGCGAAGTTGCCTGAGCTGGCCGATGTTTCTGGTTTCTCAGATGCTTATTTGAGTAATGGCGTGCCACCCGCGAAAGGTCAGCTACATAAACAACCGGCTCTCGCGCAAACCTTTGGCGAGCTGGCCAGTGACGGACTGCAGAGTTTCTACACAGGTAGATTGTCTGAAACAATTATTCATGAATTGGCTGCTGCAGGCTCGCCATTGGTGGCGGATGATTTTGCAAATCACAAAGCGCTTGCTGTAAAACTTCTGTCGTTAGATGTTGGCGGACATAAGATTTATAACCTGCCACCACCAACGCAGGGGCTTGCATCGCTGATGTTGCTTGGTATCTATGGGCGTCTACGAACCGGTACTACAGATGATTTTGACTACATACATGGTTTAATAGAAGCAACCAAGCAGTCGTTTAGAATACGCGATAAGTACGTTAGTGATCCAGCCTATATGGTCAAACCGGCAGAGGATTTCCTGACAGAATCCCTACTTGATGAACTCGCTGCGGGTATCGACAGAAAAGTCGCGCAGCCTTGGCCGGATGCAGTTGCCGGTGGAGATACCGTCTGGCTTGGTGCTATAGACAAAGAAGGCAGGTCGGTCAGCTTTATTCAAAGCATATACTGGGAATTTGGTTCAGGGGTGATACTGCCTTCCACAGGTATTACGTGGCAGAACCGTGGTACGAGTTTTAGCCTTGACGAAAGTCACCATAATTGTCTTAAGCCCGGTCGCAGGCCGTTTCACACGATACAACCGGCGCTCGCCCTGCTTGGTGACGGGCGTGTCATGCCCTACGGTACGATGGGTGGCGAAGGGCAGCCGCAGACGCAGGCTATGATATTCTCTCGCTATGTGTTCGGCGGTTGCGATCTGCAGCATTCAATCACCGCACCGCGATGGTTGCTCGGTAAAACCTGGGGTAGTGATGTGACAAATCTGAGAATAGAAAACCGGTTTTCACCGGAGGTCTACGACCAGCTTAAAAAAGCCGGTCATGACGTCGAGATAATTGGTGATTTTGATGAGGTAATGGGCCATGCCGGTGCATTGGTAAGGCATCCAAATGGATTGATTGAAGGAGCGAGCGATCCGCGTAGTGATGGCGCTGCCAGCATAGTCTAAGATCCTTTTATGAAAGATAACTATTATTTTGATAATGCGGCGACCACCTGGCCCAAGCCTGAACCGGTTTACGAGTTTATGGATCGATTTTTTCGGTCCCACGGGGTAAACCCGGGAAGGTCAGGACACACGCTCGCCATCGAAGCCGAGCAAATGATTTTCTCTACCCGAAAAATGCTGGCGCAGTTTTTCGGTTTCACTGGTGATCCGAATCGGGTGGTCTTCACTCAAAATGCGACGGACTCATTGAACGTGGCATTGAAGGGCTTGTTGCGCACTGGCGATCATATCGTGATATCGCAGCTTGATCACAATGCGGTACTGCGTCCGGTCAATCACATGCGGCGTGATATGGGTGTCGAGGTGTCTGTACTTAATCCAGATGAGTCGGGTCTAATCGGTATCGATTCGGTCGCCGATGGTATCACCGAGAAAACTAAAGCAATTGTTGTAAACCATGCATCCAATGTGATTGGCATTGTGCAGGATCTTGGCGCTATTGCCGCAGTTGCGAAACAACATGGTGTGTTGGTGATTGTTGATACGGCACAGACCGCTGGCGTTCTGGATGTTGATATGGCAGACGGTATTGACGTTCTGACGTTCACTGGCCATAAAGGTCTGTTCGGGCCGATGGGTATCGGCGGGATGATCGTTGCTGAAAATGTCGAACTGCAAGCCAGTCGTTTTGGGGGTACTGGTATGGATTCTATTTCTGCATTTCAACCGGACACTTATCCGCACAGGCTGGAAGCTGGCACGATATCTATACCGGGTGTGGCTGGGCTTAATGCTGCCCAAAAATGGTTTGCAGCGCTTGGACAGTCTGTGTTGGAAGAAAAGACAGTCGATCACGCAGCTAACTGTAAGGCGGCCAGACATCACATACACAAGACAGAAACCACACACTCTAAAAAAATATGGGATCATCTTGCATCAGTCGAGCGCGTAAGGCTGATGGGGCAGCGAGCAGAACAAAACGAATATGTGGCGACACTCAGCTTTCTGGTAGACGGTATGCCGGCTCAACAAATGGCTGAGATGCTTGATGCTGATGCTCATGTTTGCGTTCGTGCCGGCTTGCATTGCGCACCTGCAGTCCATAGTGCTTTTGGTACCGCAGAGGCGGGTGGTGCTGTTCGTGTATCCCCGGGGTATTTTACCGAGAGCGCTGATATAGATCATCTTCTGGAATCAATCACACAACTACTTCAGTGACGCAATGTTCACCGGAACAACACAATGAAAGTGCACGATCATATTATCGATACTATTGGCAATACCCCAATGGTAAAGCTCAACAAAATCGGTGCAAATCTGCCATGTCAGATACTGGTTAAAGTTGAGTACTTTAATCCCGGTAATTCCATGAAGGATCGTATGGCGATCAAGATGGTTGAAGATGCCGAGAAAGCCGGCACCTTGAAGCCTGGTGGAACGATAATCGAGGGCACATCCGGCAACACCGGCATGGGTCTGGCGCTAGCGGCAATTGCCAAAGGATATAAATGTATCTTTACCTTGGCTGATAAACAATCGCAGGAAAAAATAGATATTTTGCGGGCTGTAGGTGCTGAGGTTATTGTTTGCCCGACCAGCGTCGACGCTGACGATCCGCGTTCCTACTATTCGGTCGCAAAGCAGGCTCACCTGGATAATCCCAATTCCATTTACCCGAATCAGTACGACAACCTGTCTAACTCGCAGGCACACTACGAAACGACCGGTCCTGAGATCTGGGAAGATACTGACGGTACGATCACCCACTACTTTGCCGGGGTCGGAACCGGCGGAAGTATGTGTGGCGTTGCTAAATATTTAAAAGAGCAGAATCGTGATGTAGTTACAGTTGGTATCGATACGTATGGCTCTGTATTTAAAAAGTACAAAGAGACTGGTGTGTTTGATGAATCCGAAATCTATCCGTACATGACCGAGGGGATTGGTGAAGATATACTGCCAAAGAACGTAGATTTTGATTTGATTGATCACTTTGTCAAAGTCACAGACAAAGACGCTGCAATCATGACTCGCAGGCTTGCACGTGAGGAAGGATTATTCTGCGGCTGGTCCTGCGGTTCGGCGGTTGCGGGTGCTTTGGACTGGGCGGCAGAAAACAATCTTCAAAAAGATGATGTGCTGGTTATAATTTTGCCGGACCACGGTACCCGTTATCTTGGCAAAGTGTATAGCGATAGCTGGATGAAAGATCACGGTTTCCTTGAAGAACGGGACTATGCCACTGCAAGAGATATTATCGGGTCCTTCGATCAGGATCGTGCCATGTTAAGTGTGGATGTTTCTACCACGGTGAGTGAGGCTGTACTGCAGATGACACAGGCCAATGTTTCACAAGCGCCAGTGTCTGATAACGGAAGCTTTGTCGGTAGCTTAATAGACTCCAGGTTGCTGGCTATGATCATGGAGAATCCGTCGGTAAAAGAAACGTCCGTATCAGATGTGATGGGCGAGCCGTTTCAAATTGTACCCAAAGACACAACGCTCGATGTTCTGGCGTCAATTATAAATCGTGATAACCCCGCTGTGATGGTGCCGGATGGTGGCGATAAAATGCGAATTATCACCCAGCATGATGTTCTCAAAGCGGTGACGGAAACTTAAGTCTAACTCGATGCCGGAGGGCATCGTGTTTATAGCGGCAATCTGGTGGATGGTTTCACCGGGGTTTGGTTTTAATATAGAATAGGCTGGTAACTGGTATGCGAGCTGAGTCCATGAATTGCCTGTTGAAAGTATCTGTGTCTGCACTGATCGCCGTTGCGGTATCTGCCTGCGGTGTGCTTGAACCGGCACCTGAACTGGAAACGGTAACAGAATCGTTACCTGCTCCTCCAGTTGCACCGTCTGTTAAGGGTGGTGGCAACGTTATTTTAAACAGCGGCCGTAGTGGCAATAACAACCCTTCGGTCGCAGTGCAGAAATCTGCAGCAACCCTGAAAACGGCGACGAGCATGCCTGTCAGGGCAATCTTTCAGACTGATCGATGTGAAGCTTTGTCGCGAGGCGGATTTATCTGGTTCACTGATGAGGTGGTGCTGGATGACTGGTTATCGCCTTTGAAAGAGGATGAGGCAAAGCGGGTAACTGCTCAAATCGACTTCAGTAAACAGGGTGCATTGTTAGTGGATTTTGGTGTTGCCGGTAGTAGAGGGGTAGGTGTATCAGTACTCGGCGATAAGCTTGAAATAAAGGGACAGGATGCATTACTTAGAATCGGACAGATAAAGCCATCTGCAGCTAAAAAAGTTGCTCAGGTTGTGACGCATCCATGTTCACTATTTGTGATGCCGCGTAGCGGCTTTACAAATCTTGTTATTCTAAGTGATATGGATGACAGGCTTACTTCATTTGAAAACCAGTAGAGCGCGTTTTTTGTGTTTTAGGTGATGTAGTAACTTATTGCAATACGTCTGTTTCTATAAAATCGATAATCGCTTCGGTAACACGTTCTGTATTTTGCGGCGCCAGAATGTCACCTACAATGACATGTTGACTCGGCGCTTTCGGGTCATCAATCTCAAGTATGCGCTTTCGACAGTTTAGCTTTTGATAAAATTTCTGGATTTTGTTTGCATCTACGGTGTCATCGTATGGTGAGTAGACGATAAAAACAGGTTTCTTCCAGAGAGCGGGTTTAATTTTTCTCGCGACCTTGACGATCCCCATCATCGGTAAAAGCGCTTTACTCGGATAGCGAAGGGCCCAGAATTTCTCATGTGCACTGGATACGGGCTCGCTTTCCCGATATTTGCCGATAATTGCCTCTGCCAGTTGTTTTCCCCACCTTTTTGTTAACAGTGTTCCTCTGGTATCAGCGAGTCCGAAGTTGGGTGAGAAAAACACCAAAGCTTCTGTCTGTGCAGTAAAGTCTTCCTGGCATGCAGTCCTCCAACCTAACGATGCGCCTGTCGAGCAACCTATTATTATGGTTTTGCGCCCCAGTCGTTTGGCGATTGCCATTGCTTCACTGGCATCGTTGACCCAGGTATTCACACTACCCTCAGCTACCGCGTCGGCACTTCGGCCGTTGCCTGTCAGTCTTGTGTAAAAGATGTTGCTGTCAAAATGTTGTGCGACCAGATCCGGTACTGGCATGGCTTCCTGCCGAGTTGCCGAGAAACCATGAAAATAAACAAATGCTATGGGAGTTTGTTCTTTTTGTTCGGGGTTTGCCCAGTGGATGATCTTCTCTGTCCCCGGTGTGAGATCGTCAAATTGACTTTCAGATTGTTCCAGGTATTGGTCAAGATCATCCGGCAAGACGGGTATGGTGTAGCTGGTATCAATGGAAACTTTCGGACCTGCAAGATAAATCGCGACCACAGCAAGGAGGAAAAAATAAAAGAGCATTGTGGTGTTGGCTTCCGGGCTGGTGTGCTGCAAGTCTGGATTTCTGGATGCACTGAGTATATCAAGGGTATCGGGCCGCGACTAAAGTATCCGGTCAATCTGCCGCTACACCCGTCCGCGCGGGCGACAGTCATTATTGATAACTAAAGCGTAGCCCGAAGATCTATTGCATTAACCAGTATGACCGGAGCCATACCGTTGGGTTCAGATAAGCTACAAACACACAGCACCGTATTGCGACCACTAGTGATGCGATGGTTACCTGGTTGGATATCCGCTGCTCGTCGACGCGCAGACAGTGATTCTCTGCAAGATACTCGCGAGCGGTTTGCTGAAAATAATAGTAGTGTTGTGCAGAATAATGTGCACCTGCTGTGTCGTAATGATACTGAACAGGATCATGCTGATCGCCTGGTCATTCTTCAGGAACAGGACGCAGCGCTGGTTGCAGATTATGCGAAATGGGAGGAGCGTTGCCAGAGTCTTGAGATATGCCTCGATCGATCGCGAGACCAGTTACACCAGGCGGAGTCGAGGTTGACCTCGATGGACGAGCTTGTCCCTGCCGAATCTGCTGACGGGCTCTCACTCCTGCAGGAAAGCTACCGCAACTTTGCCATGACTGTAGCACTGCAGGAACACAAGCTGGTGCAGGCAGAGCAGAGGGTTGCAACGATTCAGCAGCAGCGTGCTGCGCTGGTTGCGGAAGTACTGGCGTTGTCCACTGATCCTCGCACAGAAAGCTCTTCCGGCATGACGCACGTGCAATTAGTTGATGACTTCAAAAACGCAGCCTGACGAACAGGTTGCCCCGGCAGTCCGGTAACTCAGTCAGCCCTGGCCGATACCCCTATCGGGGTTTAATCACTGGTGGCCAGTTTTCGATGCTTGAGCTGAGTACTTTTCGCCACTCATCTAATTCTTTTGCGAGATTAGTTGTCCGAATCGCTGAGAAATCGTAAATCATCTGTTTCTCACTTTGCGAATTGCGGGTCAGGACGTAAGGTCCATTCGAATTGACGGTAGCGGCTGTCTGGCTGCTGATATCGAGCGGCTCGTGAGCTTCAACCATGGCACTGCAGTTGTCAGCAGATGCACCTTCAGCAATCGGCCAGACAATCAGATCACGTGCGTTTGCTGGAACGTCGGCCGGACTGGTAATCGGGTGTCGGTTAAGTAACGCTTCACATAGTGCTTTCTCACGTCGACTACTGCGATCCGTGAAGTGCACGAAAGAGAGGTTTGAAACATTTTCCGGAACTTCGAATATGCTCGAAACGGTAAACCAGATTACATTTGATGGGGCTGAGACTGGCTTTTCACTGTTGTCTTGAGATGCGGAATTGTCTTGCGATGCAGTGGGTAACGGTGGGGGTGCCGGTACTTTAAGTCGCTCGTTCTGCGTGGTTGCAGAAGGGCTGGATTCCAAAGGGATGGGGGCTTCGGGAGTGTCTAACGGATCCTCGAAAAATGCACAACCAGGCAGTGTGCCTATGAGAATTGTGCTGACAATCATTTTCAAATACATAGTCACTCCGGTACTTCATTAGCAAAGTTGGGTAATAGTATCCGGATATTTCATGCCGAGTGAATAGTTGCGGCCCGCATTATGCATTTTTTGACATCTAGTTCTATTTATCCGGATTTATAGGGGTACAAGTCGAATCCGTAAGGCCGGGATTATCGAGCTGGTTTAGTTATTTGGTTTGTTGTCGCCATTACCCATAAGCACGAGGTGTTTTTACAACAATTTCCGGTCGTACCGCTGTTACCGGCACGGTTGTTTTGATTGCGGGAAAAAGCTATTGTGCAAAATAACAATATTTTTTAGTAATCTTGCAGGAGAGCTAAATGACGAGTAGCGCCGCGAAAAAGCTGGGCGAGGCCGTTGATTTGTCTGTTTATGGCATCAATAACGTCCTTGAAGTCGTCCACAACCCATCCTTTGAAACTCTGTTTGTTGAAGAAACAAGGGATGATCTTCAGGGTTTTGAACGTGCAGTTGTCACCGATCTCGGGGCAGTTGCCGTCGATACGGGTGAGTTCACCGGACGTTCCCCGAAGGACAAATATATTGTCAAAGACGATGTCACTCGCGACACGCTGTGGTGGTCGGATCAGGGACGCAACGATAACCAGGCTATTGATCAGAACGTTTGGAATGATCTGCACGGCGCGGTGACAGAGCAGCTTTCCGGTAAGCGGCTTTTCGTCGTTGATACCTACTGCGGTGCCAACAAAGATACCCGTCTTGCAGTGCGCTTTATCATGGAAGTCGCATGGCAGGCTCATTTTGTCACCAACATGTTTATTCGTCCTTCTGTAAACGAGCTGGCAGGCTACGAGCCGGATTTTGTTGTCATGAATGGTGCAAAAACCATCAATGAGAAATGGCAGCAGCACGGCCTCAATTCAGATAATTTCATCGCGTTTAATCTAACCGAGAAGATGCAGCTGATTGGCGGCACCTGGTATGGCGGTGAGATGAAGAAAGGCATGTTTGCCGTAATGAACTATCTGCTACCGCAGAAAGGCATCGCATCAATGCATTGCTCGGCTAACATGGGCAGTGACGGGGATGTTGCCGTGTTCTTTGGTTTGTCCGGAACAGGTAAAACCACATTGTCAGCAGATCCCAAACGTCAGTTGTTGGGTGATGATGAGCATGGCTGGGATGATGACGGTGTCTTCAACTATGAAGGTGGCTGCTATGCAAAGACCATTCGGCTTAGTGCAGAGGCTGAGCCTGACATCTACGGCGCAATAAAACGCGATGCTTTGCTTGAAAATGTAGTGGTTCGCGATGATGGATCAATTGATTTTGATGATCCCTCTAAAACTGAAAACGCCCGGGTGTCATACCCGATTGAACATATTCACAATATCGTGAAACCGGTTTCCAAGGGCGGACACGCCAACAAGGTTATATTCCTTTCTGCAGATGCGTTTGGTGTACTACCACCGGTATCACGCCTGACACCTGAGCAGACCAAGTATCATTTTCTGTCTGGGTTTACCGCCAAGCTTGCAGGTACCGAGCGGGGTGTTACCGAACCGACCCCGACTTTCTCTGCTTGCTTTGGTGCAGCGTTTTTAACACTTCACCCAACTCGTTATGGAGAGGAGCTGGTAAAGCGAATGGAGCAATCCGGTGCGACAGCTTATCTGGTAAATACTGGCTGGAATGGCACCGGTGAACGCATCTCTATTAAAGATACGCGTGCCATTATCGATGCCATTTTAAGCGGCGAAATCGATGACGCAGAAACTATCGATGTGCCGGTGTTCAATCTGGCGGTGCCTGTGTCGTTGCAAGGTGTTTCCGACGGCATTCTTGATCCCCGCCAGACCTATAGCACCGCGGCTGAATGGGATGGCAAAGCACGTGATCTTGCACAGCAGTTTATTGACAACTTTGCACGATATACAGATACCCCGGAAGGCAAGTCATTGGTCGCAGCAGGACCGCAGCTTTAAAAAGTAATCTTGTCAGCGCTTGCGTTCTGCAAGCGCTTTACTTCAACTTTAATGCTTCTATTCGAGCGTGACACTGGTAGATGCGCGTGAGTCTGTTCAAGTAGTGACGGCGCGCAAGCGTACAGGCTTATAGGGCGAGGTTTGGCGTGGTGCGCATATTCCCCCTACGAGAACGAGGTGCTGAAGCGCACGTATTACAATCAAAGTAGGGGGGATAAGCTTCATCTGCGGTTGAGGTGGACGCACAAACCTATCGTTTGAACTGTTTCAATGCTTGCACGATCTTAACGCGCATCCACCAATGCCACGCTCGTCAGGTTGAGCAGGTCTGTGTACATTAAAAGTTAAGAGCCAATGAATTTCTATCGAGTCGGCTACACGCAAGCTCAGAATCGATTTCTAGTGTGACACGGTGGATGCGCCATGAGAGTGATCGAATATTGATGGCGTGCAACGGTAGTGCTTAAGTGAAAGCCTGGCAGCGGTTGCGCTTATCCTCCTACGAGAAACGTAGAAGTACATAAGTCACAGTCTAATTCTTATTCCCCCAGCGCTCTGCGAACCTGCTGAATCCTCGCGGCTACCCTTGACGAAGCGTTGGACTCTTCATCGGCTGATCTAAGCGCCAGTTCGAGTTGCCCCATCGCATCGCGGGTTTCGTCCAGCGAGAAATAATGATCAGCCATTGCCTCGTGTGCGGCTGTCACCTGGCCCTTTAACTCCAGCACAGTTGCATACTTGCGATAGACATCCGGCACCGGACTTGAGGTACTGCGGAGATATTGCTGAATGGAGCGCTCGGCAACGTCGGTTTTACCCTGTGGTACCAGAGTCTCGATGAGCAATTCAAGCGCTGCGTAGTTGTCCGGTTGAATATCAGATATTGATTTCAACAATGACTCTGCACGATCGTAGTCATTCGTTTGCAGTGCGACTCTGGCAGCTGCTAGCTTGGCGGCACTGTTGTAGGGTTGAATGAACAGTAGTTGCTCTGCAAGCGCCTTTGCCTGCCCGGCACTGCCGGCGTCGAGATGCAACAGAATCTGGCCGTAGAGTCTGGTAGATTCGCTGTTGCTGATGTGGCCGTTTTTCAGCGCGCGAAGCATTATTTGCGGATTGTCTGAATGCGCGACCCGCATTTTCATCTGTTGAAACTGAAAGTCGGTGCTGTCCTGAATGCCCACCGGGTTTTCGAGGCGCTCGGCGTTGTTGCGCGCCTCTGAAATACGGTTGTTGGTCAGCGGATGGGTGCGCAGAAACTCAAGTTGTTCGGTGATATTGAGTGCGGTGCGTTTACGCAATACCTCAAAAAAATCCACCATGCCACGCGGGTTGTAGTTAGCGTCCGAGAGCAGTTTGATGCCGAGCCGGTCGGCGTCGTACTCGTTGCTGCGAGTGAAATTGATTGCTGATTGGCGGCTGGCGGCCAGACCCGTCAGCAATGCTGCCTGGCCCGCTTCGGCCGAGGTTTGCGAAATCAGAATAGCCGCCATGATCGCAGCTGCAGTTTTGACGCCCTGATTGCCCTGACTCGCGTGAAGTCTTGCAATGTGACGTTGCATGACGTGCGCAGCTTCGTGTGCCATCACACTAGCGAGCTGGGATTCGTTTGCGGCCGCCGTTATCAAGCCGCTGTTGATGCCTATAAAGCCACCTGGAAGCGCGAAAGCATTTATTTCGTGGTTATCGACAATAAAAAATGTGAAGTCGTCGGCGTTGATACCGGGCTGGCTCGAAACCAGTTTTTTGCCAAGTCGCTGAACGTAGTGATTAATTTCCGGATCGCGCACTAGTGGCAGGTGGGTGCGTATCTGCCGCATGTAGCTGCGACCGATTCTTTTTTCATCTCGCGGAGACATGACCTGATCGGCCGGTTCACCCATCTGCGGCAGATTGAGCTTGGGGTATGCAGCAGAAGATCCGGTACTCAGCGTCACACTGCAGGCAAGCAGTGTGCTGGTAAGAAGGCTCGTGTAATAACGTGTATTCATCATTTTCAGGACAGCGCTGCGTCTCTTAAGTTTGCTATCGGCAAACAGTGTATCAAGCTGTGACTGTCGACGCTCTTAACACCTCAAAACCGAAAATTAGCGCTCAGAAATGTGCGCGAGGCTCGGCTTGATATAAATTTGGCAAACACCACTAGACGCTGATCAGCTGAAATGTCATATTCAGTGTTCGGCGACAATGAATTGCCGGGCATTTCGTAAATTCCGAGCGAAACGTGGGAACAGGCCGTGTTGATCAGCGACCGATGGCCCACTTGAAATAGAGCGTAACAGCACCGGTCTCACCCATCACACCGGTTGTCGATAGCGCGCAGCGGCTTTGCACAATTGTAGTTTTGTACAGTATTTCTGTGCGAGCGGAATAGCTATTGACCAGCAACGCTTATGAACTTTTCCCCAACCAGATCTGACAGGTAGAAATCACAGTGGAATTATCCGGCGGTGAGATAATCATTCAGTCGTTACAGGACGAAGGCGTTGAGTACGTCTTTGGCTACCCGGGCGGCGCGGTACTGCATATTTACGATGCAATATTCAGACAACAACAGGTGCAACACATACTAGTGCGCCATGAGCAGGGTGCAACCCACATGGCCGATGGATACGCGCGTGCTACCGGCAAGCCGGGTGTCGTGCTGGTGACTTCCGGCCCCGGTGCGACGAATGCCATTACCGGTATCGCAACTGCGCACCTCGACTCTATTCCGATGGTGATCATCACGGGACAGGTGACCTCCAAATATATTGGTACGGATGCTTTTCAGGAGGTCGATGCCATTGGTTGTACTCGTCCGTGTGTCAAACACAACCTCATGGTCAAAAGCGTGGATGAAATTGCCACAGTGATGAAGAAGGCCTTTTATGTTGCGACGACCGGCAGACCAGGGCCTGTGGTTGTAGATATTCCGAAAGACTTCACCGCGCCCAATGTAAAAATTCCTTACGAATACCCGAAGGAAATTTCAATGCGTTCGTATGCACCGGTCAGCGGCGGTCATGTCGGGCAGGTGCGCAAAGCAGTGGAATTGCTCGCGCAAGCCAAAAAGCCGATGATCTATGCGGGTGGCGGTGTGTTAATGAGTGAGTCGCATGAAGAACTCCGGCAGCTCTCCCGCGAACTTGGTTATCCAGTGACCAACACCCTGATGGGGCTTGGTGCGTACCCGGCCTCTGATCAGCAGTTTGTCGGCATGTTAGGAATGCATGGCACTTATGAAGCCAATTTGGCCATGCACCACTGCGATGTGTTGCTTGCGGTAGGTGTGCGTTTTGATGACCGTGTAACGGGTGAGGTAGAAAAGTTCTGTCCCGACGCAAAAATCATTCATGTGGATATTGATCCGACATCAATCTCCAAGAATGTTGGCGTTGATGTGCCGATAGTGGGCGATTTAAAAGTTGTATTGAAGCGTATGCTCGAGTTGCTGGCTGAAGACAGCCGGCGTGCGAACCCCGAAGACATTGCAGCCTGGTGGCAGCAAATTGATCAGTGGCGCGATGTGAAAAGTCTGGGTTATGAATACTCTGACGAAGTGATCAAGCCACAGTATGTAGTGCAGAAACTTTGTGAAGTGACCAATGGTGATGCCTACGTGACGTCTGATGTTGGTCAACATCAAATGTGGGCAGCGCAATACTACGATTTTGATGAGCCGCGTCGTTGGATCAACTCCGGTGGTCTGGGTACGATGGGTTTTGGATTGCCGGCAGCACTGGGTGTTAAACTCGCCTTTCCTGAAGCTGATGTTGCTTGTGTGACCGGTGAGGCAAGTATTCAAATGTGTCTTCAAGAGCTGTCTACCGCTATGCAGTACGGCCTACCTGTCAAGGTTGTTAATCTGAACAACGGTTACCTGGGTATGGTGCGACAGTGGCAGGAGTTTGCCTATGAAGGCAGGTATTCGAACTCCTATGTCGACGCACTGCCTGACTTTGTAAAGCTCGCTGAGTCTTACAATCATGTTGGCATGATGATCGATAAACCATCTGACGTTGAGGGTGCGCTGCGCGAAGCATTCGCCATGAAAGACAAACTGGTTTTTCTTGATTTCAAAACAGATGCTTCAGAAAACGTTTATCCGATGATCGAAGCGGGTAAAGGACATCATGAGATGCGTATGCACCCTAAAACAGGGGTGCTGAGCTAATGGCAGCCAACAGACATATAATATCCATGCTGCTTGAGAACGAATCAGGTGCATTGTCCCGAGTTGCAGGGTTGTTCAGCATGCGCGGCTATAATATTGAGTCTTTAACAGTAGCTCCAACCCATGATCCAACTCTGTCGCGCACCACAGTGGTGACCAGCGGTGATGATCGAACGATTGAGCAGATCACCAAACAGCTTAACAAGCTCGTTGATGTTGTCCGCCTGGTTGATTTAACCGAAACGGCACACGTTGCGCGCGAGTTGATGATGATTAAGGTGCGAGCTGTTGCGGCACAGCGCGATGAAATCAAAAGACTTGCTGACATTTACAAGGGTAAGGTTGTCGATGTAACCGAGAGTACGTTTACCATTGAGTTGACCGGAGGCATCGAAAAGATGGATTCATTCATCAAAGCAATCGGAGATGATCAGATCCTTGAGGTAGTTCGCTCAGGGGCCACTGGAATCGCCCGTGGCGAACGCGGTCTGAAGGTGTAGTCCCGGTTATCTTGAGGCCTTGAGCACGACCTCATGCTGCACTGAGCATCAGCCAGGGATGGCTGATTGCATCGTGCATACATTGTCGATCTAATTTCAGGGCATCGGCTTTCACATCACTTGCTGCAATGTGTAGTGAGGCAATAGTAAACTCGCGGTCTGAGGACAGATGAGCACATCACAAGAACAAGACAAGAGGGGCCGGGGAATTTATCTCCTGCCAAATCTCTTCACTACCGCAGCTTTGTTTGCAGGCTTTTATGCGGTTATTGCGGCAATCAACAATCGGTTTGAGCATGCAGCGATTGCCGTACTGGTAGCTATGGTGCTTGACGGACTCGATGGCCGGATTGCACGTCTGACTAACACCATGAGCGACTTTGGTGCAGAGTACGATAGTCTGTCAGACATGGTTTCTTTTGGTCTGGCCCCGTCACTCATTATGTATGAGTGGTCGTTGCACAATGTCTCAAGACAAGGATTCGGGCAGGCCGGGTGGGTTGCGGCATTTTTGTTCACTGCCTGTGCAGCATTGAGGCTGGCGCGATTTAATGTCCAGATTGGGACAGTAGATAAAAGATTTTTTAAGGGCCTCGCAAGTCCTGCAGCGGCTGCCGTTCTGGTTTGCACCGTATGGGTATTTCACGACAATGGATATACCGGCAGTCAGTTAACGCTGCTGGCAATGTGTGTAACTATCTGTTCAGCAGTGTTGATGGTTTCGAATTTTCGCTACTACAGCTTTAAGGATATTGGCAGCAACAAACGTGTACCGTTTTTTGTTTTGCTGATGTTGGTATTGGTGTTTGTGTTTACCTCGCTTGATCCTCCGGGAGTGCTGTTTTCAGGTTTTGTTGTCTATGCACTGTCGGGCCCGGTGTTTGAGTTATTTCGATGGTTCAGACGTCGCAAACGTCGTGTCGAGACATCTCAAAAATAGATTCATTAGCCGTAATCACGCATGCCTGAAAAACAAAATGATCAATCCGGGATAGACCGACAATATCTGAAAGCCATGGGTATTGATCTATGGGTAGATCGCGACAGTTCGTTTGACGCTGCGGCGGTGGTCGGTTCTTCTGTTTCCGGGAGTGCAGCGGAGTCGCGTGCGGCACCATTGAGCTCTGATCCTGACACGCAAACCGATCTTTCGGTCTCAAAGCTTGCAGCTGATGTTGAAAACTGGCGGGTGAGTTGCAGTGAACCTGCGAAGCCCGCTGAACTGCTGCTGATCACTGAAGAGCTGAATTTGACCGGAGAATGCCGAAAACTGCTCGGCTCCATGTTTGATGCAATCGGGCTGGATTCTTCGATGTGGTTGCATGCTGGAGTTTCAGTGGCAGATGATGCAATACCCGTTAGTCAGCTGGAAGCATCTGTAAATCCAAAAGCAATTATTATGTTGATAAATGCCGGTGGTGATCCGACATCATTGCGGCCGGTTCGCGGAGTCCGACATGAAGTGCCGTCTTTGAAGGGATTCGTGGTTGTGAGTTTTCATCCGCAGGTTCTGCTGGATAACCCGGAATTAAAACGTCCTGCCTGGGAAGATCTTAAGCAGTTGCGTCAGTGGCTGACTCAGGCGTAACGGGTGCCGTGCAGTTGCGTTTCTATACCTGCGAAATCGAGTTCAACGTTAGAATTATCCGTTTGCACCTGCGAGCATCAGAATTGTACGGTGGCCCCTATTGTATGTGGCCGAGGCGATGACCGAGCAGACGCTGTCGATTCGTACCTTGAGTACAGATGACCTCCCTCAGGTTCTTCGCATAGAACGGGCTTGCTACGATTTCCCCTGGTCTGAAGACCTGATGCGTAATTGCCTTGAAGTAGGCTACCACGCACTGACACTTTGTGAGGCAGATGAGATACGCGGTTATGCCTTTGCCAGCAGTGGTGCAGGAGAGTCTCATATCCTGAATATCTGTGTTGACCCGGCCCATCGAGGCCAGGGCTATGCCAGAACCCTTGTGCAGCAGTGTATAGCTACAGTCATGGTACATGCTGCGAAAGTGATTTTTCTGGAGGTACGCGAATCGAATCATGCCGCGATAGCACTTTATGAGTCGTTGGGGTTTGTGGAAATCGGTCGTCGCGACAACTACTATCGATTGCGACCCGGTACAAATGCAAAATCGCGCAAGACCAACCGTCGTAATCGGGAAGATGCGCTCGTCCTGTCTCGCGATTTGACGATTATAAAAACCGCAGATGATATCTGAAGTGCACTGTCGCGCTGTACCTGAATTAACAAATCTAACACGATAAAGTAGGTGGTCAAATCTGGTCCACGGGTTGGCCCGGGCTTAATAATGATTATGGCGAGGTATCCGGGAGGTTATCCTCCGGAGTCCTGAAGGCGCGGGTTGTTCTTAACAGTGCAAGTAACGGCCTATAACGGGATAAATGCGAGCCAGATAAGCTACAATACCGGGCTTCGTTTGCACCGCACCAAACAGACAGATCTACGTAACTTTATGGCTGACAGCAACCTTTCCAGTGAAATAAACCGGCGTCGCACATTTGCCATTATTTCACATCCGGATGCAGGCAAAACCACACTGACTGAAAAACTTCTGTTGTTCGGCGGTGCTATCCAGCTGGCAGGGACCGTCAAGGGCCGTAAAGCAGCGCGCCACGCCACCTCTGACTGGATGACGATGGAGCAGGAGCGTGGTATCTCTGTGACATCATCGGTGATGCAGTTTCCGTATAAAGACCGCATCGTCAACCTGCTGGACACCCCGGGTCATGAAGATTTCTCTGAAGACACCTACCGGACGCTGACAGCAGTGGACTCTGCCTTGATGGTGATAGACGTAGCCAAGGGTGTTGAGCCCAGAACAGAAAAGCTGATGGAGGTTTGTCGTCTGCGCACCACACCGGTGATGACATTTATCAACAAGCTGGACCGCGAGGGTCGTGATCCGATTGATCTGATGGATGAAGTCGAACAGATGCTCAACATCAACTGTGCACCGATCACCTGGCCCATCGGTATGGGCAAGCGTTTTAAAGGCGTGTATCACCTGACTCGAAATACTGTACATTTTTATTCACCGACGCATGGCGGCAAGGTACAGGAAGGTGAGGTTGTTGAAGGGCTGGATAACCCGAAGATTGATGAGATCATCGGTGAAGATATGGCTCAGGAATTTCGTGAAGAGATAGAACTGGTGCAAGGTGCCAGCAACAAATTCAATCTTGAGCAGTATCGTGAGGGTAAATTAACCCCCGTGTTCTTCGGCTCTGCCATCAACAACTTTGGTATCGCTGAATTACTGGATGACTTTGTAGAGCACGCGCCCAAGCCACAGCCACGTGAAACGTTAACCCGGGAGGTTGATCCGCTGGAAGAAAACTTTACCGGCTTTGTTTTTAAAATTCAGGCAAACATGGATCCGATGCATCGCGATCGGATAGCGTTTTTACGCATTTGCTCCGGCAAATATCAAAAGGGCATGAAAGCAAAGCATGTGCGAATCAAAAAAGATATCAAATTTTCGGATGCGTTGACATTCTTTGCCTCTGACCGTGGCAGTCTTGATGAAGCCTTCAGTGGCGACATTATCGGCGTGCACAACCATGGCACAATTAGAATTGGTGATACGTTTACCATCAACGAAGATTTGCTATTTACCGGCATACCGAATTTTGCTCCGGAATTATTCCGTCGCGCGGTACTTAAGGATCCACTGAAGATGAAGGCTCTGCAGAAAGGGCTTGGCCAGTTGTGCGAAGAGGGCGCTACGCAGCTATTTAAACCGATCAACAACAATGATCTGATATTGGGCGCAGTAGGGATACTTCAGTTTGATGTGGTCGCCCAGCGTTTGCAGGATGAATACAAGGTAGACTGTCAGTTTGAAACTGTGGGTGTACAACAGGCACGTTGGGTTAAGGTTTTTGATGAAAAGATGCTCAAGGACTTCAAAACCAAAGCGGCAGCGAATCTATCTATTGATCATGCTGACGAGCTGGTATATCTCGCGCCCACAAGAGTGAATCTTCAAATGACCCTGGAAAGATGGCCGGATATTGAGTTTATGGCAACGCGCGAGCAGTCCGGACTAGTGTAGAGGTTATCGTTTAATAGCTCATTGAACGATTGTAGTCAGGTGTTTGGCGTGCTCGCACAAATCTAACAACGCTCAGGGCTGTGGTTTTATTAAGAATGCCGGAACTAGGTGGCCCGATGGGGTTACACCGCTGCACCCAAGTCCCAGTAAATTCCTGTCATAGTTGCCATTGCATTGCGACATAGGGGCAGTAGAACGTGCTCGTCCGGTGCGTGCTGTGAGCATCCTGCGTAAGAGTGTGGTATCCAGATGGCAGGCAGGCCGAGCAGATCAGTGAACAGGTCATTGCATATCGAACCACCCATGCTGGGTAGAATAACCGGAGCTTGCTGGTTAGTATGTTTCATGGAATCTGCAACAAACACTACCCACGGGTTGTCGGGTTCGGTTCTTGCCGCAGAGAATCGTGCACCGTTTTTTTCAGGTTTACTGTTAATAAATACTTGCTCAAAACCGTGGTCATCGAGATGCCTGCGAAGTGCGGGTAAGATCTGCGCTTCATTGGTTCCAGCAAAGTAACGCAGTTGACAGTGCGCCTTTGCCGTTGGAGAAATGGCATTGACCGGCTTGTCGATGTTGCCACTCGACATAGCCAATATTGCAAAACTGTTTGAGCTATAGACTTTCTCAGCAGGTGTAAGACTGGGATCACCCCAGTTGTGGTCTATTGCCGGTGCATTGTTGCCGCCCGTTACTTCAACATTACGAAGTGCTTTTTTCACTGCATCCGATCGTTCAGGCAGCCAATCCGCTATTTGTATCTGCCCGTTGTTGCTGGTAATGCTTGCCAGTGCGCTAGCCAGAATAATAGCCGGATCTGCAATTAATCCACCCCAGTTGCCTGAGTGATGTGCGCCGTCCCGTAAATTAACAACAAGCTCAAAGTTAATAGCACCGCGTGAACCTAGCGTCAGTGTAGGTGTTGCGGGATCTACTCTCGGACCATCTGATCCTATAAACACATCGGCGCTGAAACTGTCTTTGTTAGCAGTGATAATTTCACGTAGTCCGACAGAGCCTGCTTCCTCGCCCATCTCTATGAGCATCTTTGCGTTGAAACCGAGACGACCTTTTTCTTTTAATACACAGCGTAACGCTGCCATGTTAATGGTATGTTGCGCTTTGTTGTCTGCGGTACCGCGTCCGTATAACGTGTCGCCGTCGCGATGTAACTTCCACGGTCCCATGCCTTTTTGCCATTGATCTTCCTGACCGATGATGACATCACCATGGCCGTAGCCCAACACCGTCGAGTACGCGTCAGACTCATGCCGCTCCGCAAGTAACACCGGGCCATTCCCGACCACCGGGTTGTCAAATACTGTGCAGGTGAAGTCCATTTGCTCGAATGCCGGAACCATTTCACGCTGTAGGTAGTCGTTCAACGAGTGGGCGTTATTCGGCAACTGACTTTCGGTTCTGATAGCGACGCGGCGTGCCAGCTCGGTTTCAAAATCACCGTTGTCAATGTAGCTATCAGCGCGGGTGATGGCATTTTCGCGGGTACCAGCCATTGTTCTTCTCACTGTGTTGTGTGCGACAGGGTAAACCAATTTGAACCCCGGGTGACAAATGCCGGTATCCAATGTGCCGGAGCCTGTGTATCCGGTCGAAATTCTCTCGACATGTCGATTGCTGACTGCTCGAATCCGGAAAATGTGTAAGAATGGAAGCAATCGGCTGACAGTAGTGTCCTATCGGATACTGACCCGAATCTGACATCACGAATAGCCGAGAAGAGAAACTCCAATGAGGAATCATATCAAATGACTAACCGCAAAATTCTTGTCGCAAGTGCTGTTGCGATGGCCTTGTCCTCCGGGCAGGTACTGGCAGAAAATGTACTTCGCTGGACCAGCCAGGGTGACGCACTCACACTTGATCCGCACTCCCAGAATGAATCCCCGACTATCGCCATGAACGGCATGATGTATGAGTCGCTGGTGACTCGTGATTCTGAAATGACCCTGTTGCCTGAGTTGGCAGAATCCTGGGACCTTGCTGACAACGTATGGACTTTTAAGCTCCGCCAAGGCGTGAAGTTTCACGGCGGTGAAGATTTCACTGCAGAAGATGTTGTCTTCTCTTTCGAACGCGCCAGACACGAAGCGTCGGATTATAAAGAGCAGATTAAATCAGTCACTGAAATCAATGTTGTTGATGATCACACCATTGAACTTGTGACGAATGGTGTAAACCCAATTCTGCCAAACCAGCTAACCTCCCTGTATATTATGGATAAGGGTTGGGCTGAAGCAAACGACGTTGTCAATCCACAGAACTTTGCAGATGGTGAAGAGACTTTCGCGGTACGCAATACTAACGGTACCGGACCATTTAAACTTGTATCGCGAGCTCCTGATGAAGAAACCATCATGGAAGCAAACGGTGATTGGTGGGGTAAGGGAGAATTCCCGGGCAATGTTGACCGCCTTGAGTATCGTCCAATAGGAAATGCGGCCACTCGTGTTGCAGCACTGCTCTCAAACGAAGTTGATTTTGTTCTCGATCCGCCGCTTCAGGATCTAAAACGAATTGAAGGTGCAGACGGTCTTAAGACAATCACTGTTCCTCAGGTACGAACCATCTTCTTCGGTATGGATGCAGGTGTAGAAGAATTGCGTACTTCCGATGTGAAAGGTAAAAACCCGTTCGCAGACGTTAAAGTTCGCGAAGCTATGAATCTCGCTATTGATCGTAAAGCAATTCAGCGTGTAGTGATGGAAGGATTAAGCTTTCCGGCCGGCATGATCACCTCTCCTGGTGTTCTCGGTAACACACCTGATCAGGATGCAGAGATTCCATTTGATTTGGAAAAATCAAAAGCCTTGTTGGCAGAGGCAGGTTATCCAGATGGTTTCTCAGTACGTTTGGATTGCCCGAACAATCGCTACAACAATGATGAGAAAATCTGCCAGGCAGCAGTTGCGATGCTTGCAAAGGTTGGCGTAAAGGTTAATCTGGAAGCAATTCCAAAATCACAGCACTTCCCGAAGATACAGAATCGTGAAACTGACTTCTACATGCTGGGTTGGGGTGTACCAACACTTGATAGCCACTATGTTTTCTCTTATCTGCTAGACGTAGAAGGCTCGTGGAATGCGGCGGGTTACAACAATGAGAAAGTCAACGAGATCACCAAAATGATCGCTTCCGAGACTGATGCTGATAAACGCACGAATATGATTGACGAGGCGTGGACTGAAGTTCGAAAAGATATGCCATACATTCCAATCCATCACCAGGTGATTGCATGGGGCATGTCTGAAAAAGTCGATGCACCCATCGCCTCTGACGATGCCTTCCGTCCTCGCTTCGCGGTAATGAAGTAAAGCTATACCTGAAAGGGCAGTGACTTCTCACTGCCCTTTTTTGTGGTGCTGTTCTACGCGCTTGTTCAAGGTGGGATAATAAAACCTATATGCTTGCCTATATTATTCGACGTCTCGGTCAGTCAATTCTGGTTATGGCCGCGGTCTCGTTGATCTCTTTTTCTCTCTTCAACTTCGTAGGTGATCCTGTCAACAATATGGTTGGGCAGGAAGCAACACGCGAAGACCGTCTTCGAATACGAGAAAATCTCGGACTCGATGATCCTATTATTGTTCAGTATGTGCGCTTTGTGGGTAACGCAGTCAGGGGTGAATTCGGTCTGAGTTACCGGGTCAGACGTCCAGTAGATGAGTTGATTAAAGAACGTTTGCCCGCTACGCTTGAATTGGTTGCGGTATCGGCAGTGATAGCTCTGATACTCGGTATTGGCGCAGGTGTCTATACAGGTATCAGACGAGATGGGTGGTTGTCTAAAACGATCCTGTCATCATCACTGGTAGGCGTTTCGTTGCCGACATTTATCATCGGTATTGCCCTAATCTATCTGTTCGCAGTTACACTTCGCTGGCTACCGTCGTCCGGACGTGCTGGCCTGGTGGAAATTGGTTGGTGGAAAACAAGCTTTTTATCGGTTGATGGCTGGCGTTCGATCATCTTACCCGCGCTGACGTTAAGTCTATTTCAGTTAACTATGATACTTCGTTTGGTGCGGTCTGAAATGCTTGAGGTCATGCAAACGGACTACATCAAGTTTGCCCGGGCACGCGGATTGTCTGAGCGATCAATCAATTTTGTGCACGCACTAAAAAATACACTTGTACCGGTCATCACTATCATCGGTATTAATATTGGAGGGCTTATCGCGTTCTCGGTAATTACAGAAACCGTCTTTCAATGGCCCGGTACCGGTCTTATGTTTATTCAGGCAGTCGATTTTGCCGATGTCCCGATTATGGCTGCCTACCTGTGTTTTGTGGCTTTGGTTTTCGTTGTGGTTAACCTGATAGTAGATTTGCTGTACGTTTTTATTGATCCTCGTATAAGAATGGCAGGGCGCTGACATCAATACACAAGCTACCGCACCTCGTGGTTTTTTCAAGCGACTGATTGATAACGATATAGCCTGGTCGTTCTTTCACTCACCCACTGCCATAATCGCAGCACTGATAACGATCACTTGTATCGTTGCAACAATGCTCGCACCGTGGATTGCTCCGTTTGATCCTTTTGATCCGGCACAGATTTCACTATGGGATGGTAAGCTTCCACCTTCGTGGGTAGAGGGTGGCCAATCGCAATATCTCCTCGGTACTGACAATCAGGGTAGAGATATGCTCTCTACTATTTTGTATGGCGGACGTTTATCCATACTTGTTGGTTTGGCAGCCGTTGCCCTTGGTATGGTGCTGGGTGTGACGTTGGGCGTTTTGTCTGGCTATTTCGGCGGTGTTACCGATGCCATTATCATGCGTATTGCGGATGTCCAGCTCACCATTCCAGGGATTCTGCTCGCGATTCTGATTAACGGAATCGGTCGCACGATACTGCCGCTCGAAATGCGGGAAGAATTTGCGATCTGGGTTGTGATCATTGCGATAGGTCTGACAGACTGGCCGCAGTTTGCACGTGTTGCACGCGGTGCCACACTGGTTGAATCGCAAAAAGAATACGTACAGGCGGCAAGGGTAATTGGCCTGCCACAGCGAATGATTATTTTAAGACATGTGCTGCCAAATACTTTACGACCAGTATTGGTGATAGCCACCATTGGATTGGCGCTGGCGATTATCGCCGAAGCCACACTTTCCTTTTTGGGTCAGGGTATTCCACCGACGACACCAAGCCTGGGCACATTGATACGGGTGGGCAACGAGTATTTGTTTTCTGGGTTATGGTGGATCACGCTATTTCCGGCCATTGCCCTTGTGGTTTTAGTGTTTGCGGTTAATCTGCTAGGGGATTGGATGCGTGACGCACTCAATCCGAAGCTCAGGTAACGTCGTGTCAGAACTTCTCGAAATAGAAAATCTGGACGTCGACTTCCTGACCCGTCGTGGCAACATACACGCCGCCAAAAGCGTGTCGTTACAAGTGGCTGCTGGTGAAGTGTTGGGTCTGGTGGGTGAGTCAGGCGCCGGCAAATCGACCATTGGTAACGCCGTGATTGATCTGCTCGAATCACCAGGGCAGATTACGGCCGGTAGCATCCGCTTTAAAGGAGACGAGTTACGCGGTAAAACTGAAGATCAGATGCGTCGTATACGGGGTGATCAAATCGGTATGATTTTTCAGGATCCCCAGACGTCATTAAACCCGTTGCTACGCATTGGTGAGCAGCTGATAGAGACAATTCGTAAAACCAAGGGCATTGGCCAGTCAGAAGCTGAGAAAAGTGCTGAAGAGTTATTAGAATCAGTTGGTATCACGGAAGCGCGAGCAAGACTTAGGTCTTACCCGCACCAGTTTTCTGGTGGTATGCGGCAGCGTGTGGTGATTGCACTGGCGCTTGCTGGTGACCCGGATCTGATTATCGCTGATGAGCCGACTACGGCACTTGACGTATCCGTGCAGGCTCAGATACTCGATCTGATTCGCGGGTTGTGCAAGTCACGTAACCTTGGAGTAATTATTGTCACGCATGATATCGGCGTAATTGCCAATATCGCAGACCGGGTGGCGGTTATGTACAGTGGCAACATTGTGGAGACGGGAGACGTCAGGCAAATTCTCGGGAATCCTCAGCATGAATATACTAAAAGCCTGATTGCTGCTGTTCCGCGACCGGACAAGCGCTTGCACAGATTTAACAGCGTGGATTACATTGATGGCAGCGGCGATGCGGCAGATACGTTAAACCGCATAGATATCAATACGCACTGGCTGGGTCAGCAAAGTCAGCTGCAACAGACACCAGCAACTTTTAATAAAGATGCACCCGCTATTGAAGTCAGAGACCTGTGTCTCGCGTTCAAACTTCAGGGTGCGATTTTGAAGCGCAACCGGCGCATGTTGCAGGCCGTGGATAGAGTCAGTTTTTCCATCGCACAGGGAGAATCTTTTGGGCTGGTTGGTGAATCCGGCTCTGGTAAATCTACGGTTGCAAGGCTAATAGCCGGGTTGCACAAACCGGACTCAGGATCTGTGGAAATTGTGGGCCAGAGTGTTCTGGGTGATCAGAAAGACCCACGCATAAAAGCGGCCAGGTTAAATCTGCAGATGATCTTTCAGGATCCCTACAGTAGTTTGAACGGCAGGTTACGAGTGCTTGATATTGTTGCGGAGCCCATCCGTTTCTATAAGCAATCGGATAATGAAAAACACACCCGCCGTCTGGTACATGATCTTCTCGAGCATGTAGGCCTGGGCAAAGATGCAGCACTAAGATACCCGCATGAGTTTTCAGGTGGTCAGCGGCAACGTATTTCGATTGCTCGTGCTCTGGCATCCAGACCCAGAATTCTTATTTGTGATGAGCCCACTTCTGCGCTGGATGTATCGATTCAAGCGCAAATTCTTAACCTTCTCAAAGATCTACAGGATGAGCTAGGGTTGACGCTGTTATTTATCTCTCATGATCTGCCAGTGATACGGCAAATGTGCGATCGGGTTGCGGTAATGCGCAACGGATCTATTTGCGAGATTGCAAATGCTGAAGCGCTGTTTACAAACCCGCAGCATGAGTATTCTCGACACCTGTTGGAGTTGATGCCGCGAATGGATGTTATCGGCGCGGCGTTGTAAAGGAAAGCAAGAAAAGCCACAGTTTACTGTCGCCCTGTTGCCGCAGTACTTCTACAATACCGTAATTCCTTGTTACCTAGATGCGTTATAGACAGATTGGAATTCGTAAAAATCAAGGTTACAATAATATTTGAATCAGATTTGTAGTGTCGGATAAACACCACACTAGTTCCTGAGATTGTGCGTTAAGCATGCCTTATCTTTATCAAACCCGCCAAATATTCACTTTGCTAGAACCATTAGAAATAGTATGTACCTATATTATAAACACTGGTAGCAAGGGTAAGTGATTTAGTTTCAACAGCGTTACAGTTGCTTTTACTAATAGTAAATATGGTTGCGAAAGAGTCTCTCGGTTCACCTTCCGCGGAAAGTTTATTTTCTGAACTCACGGTGTTAAGGTTGCAGGGTGCGACAGAATCCCGCCAAGGAAGTGGCAATTGTAGTTTTTGAAGGAAACTACCGGGTGGAAGGTTATGTTCGTTCGCTATCGAAGTGCCATGCGTTTATTGCTAAACCCCACCCGTCATTCCCTTGCACATTTTTATTCGAGTGATCACTATTGCATTCCATGTGTCTGAGTGAACATGGATGAGGTTTGATAGGTGCTAAAGGCAGAAAAGCCAATTGTTTTTTTGGTGGATGAAAATAAGTCTGAGCTGGGCTCACTTCCTCCCGCACTTGAGGAAAAAGATCTTGAAGTCAGGGAGTACTCTTCGGCGAAAGAGTTTCTCGCGAATTTCAAAAGCGAACATGGGTGTCTTGTGACTGAATTACGTCTGCCAGAGATGGACGGTTTGCAGCTGCAATCGGAGCTAGTCCGACGTAAATATGACATCCCCATGATATTTGTTACAGGACATGGCGGTGTTGCAGAGTCTGTTAAAGCTATTCGTGGAGGAGCGATAGGGTTTTTTCAAAAACCATTCCGTAAGGAGGAGGTGATTTTAAGTATCGAGGAAGCTATAACAAAAGACGCAAATGAGAGAATTCGTATAAGAAAGGAGAATGAAATATTTGAACGAATCGGTAAATTGACTGACAGAGAACGTTATATCTTTGATTTACTGATAGAAGCTGAGAGTCCACTGTCCAGTAAAGTTATAGCTCGTGCTTTAGGTATTAGTTACCGCACTGTTGAGCATCACCGATCAAGAATACTTGAAAAACTTGGCGTGCGGAACATAAACCAGTTGCGGCGTGCTGTTGGCAGGCTATCTCTGTAAAAGATCTTCCAGGGGAGTGTCCGGTGTGATGATCGGTAGTGTTACGTAGGTGTTTTATGTAGGTGCCTTAAGTGTTCACTACGCATTGAGTAGCTGCTATAACTCGTAGTGCAGCGTATCAATAGGCTAAGTATTTGTAAGCATAGTTATGTGTGTTGGTAAAAAGCGTGCATGACTTACCGTTGTAGATGGTGGTTCTGGTTTCTGGATAGGAAAGCAGTGTATATAACTATACTTATTTAAGTGAGCTTATTATGGATATCAACAACCTGCAGGCTTTCATAGAAGTGGCAGATAAGAAATCGTTCTCGAGATCTGCTGAAAGTCTGAAATTAACGCAACCCGCTGTGAGCAAGCGTATTGCCGCACTCGAGTCTGAATTGGCATCGAGATTGTTCGATCGTGTTGGAAGAAGAGTTCATTTAACAGAAGCTGGGCATGTGCTTCTTCCTTCTGCATTGAAGATAAGTTCTGAAGTGGCGCGTATAGAAAGTGAAATTTTGAGCCTCGGTAAGGAAGTGGGGGGTAAGCTATCTATCGGGGTTGCAGAGTATGTCAGTCTTGATCGACTTGCGCCGATATTGAAGAGTTATAAGCAGGCCTATCCGGATGTTGACATAGATCTTCAATTTGTAAAGTCTGCAGAATCACTTGATGCAATAGAAGGTGGGCTGCTTGATATGACGCTGTGCACAGTGAGTGAGAAATCCTCATTTTCAAGCACTCACTCACGCCTTGCAGGTGTTGATATCTGGACAGAGGAGTTGAAACTCGTTGTAGACGCTTCGCACCCGTTGGCCATGAAAGAGAGCGTAACCGTTCAGGATTTAGCCTTGTATCCCGGGGTTCTTCCACAAAAAAATTCTGCTATTCGGCAGACACTGGATCAGTTGATGATCGCCAACAATGTTGAAGTAAAGCCGGCGATGGAAGTTTCTGATTTTCCTACTACACGCTCTATGGCCTCTATCGGCATGGGATGGGCATGTCTACCGTTGTCTGAGGGTGATGACTCACTGACGACGCTAAATACTCCCGGTGTTGATGTATCTTACTCAGTGGCGCTGGTTCGTAACCCAGACAGAAGCATGTCTCGGGCAGCGCAGGCGTTTGTTGACACTCTGCCGGCCCTGTTGATTTAATCCAACTGCCTTTTGGTGTGGTGGTTACCGTGGATGCCCTGGCCTTATAAAAAATTTATAAGTTGCGGTACGAAGGCTTTGCCGTTGCCTTCATCGACCTGTTTCTCCAGTGTATTGTTGATGCTTTCTGCCACCGTTGCCGTGGCATTAAGGTCCAGGCACATTTGAGTATAGTAACCAAGATCTTTGGCGCTATTTGCAAGTGTAAAAGCAAAATTACCTACCTCACCGTTGACGATAAAAGGTTCCATGCGATCAAGCACTACACTTGATCCGCCGCCTTTGGCAAGCACGTCATGAAAAACGGCAGGGTCCACTCCTGATTTTTTTGCAGTAGCAGTAGCTTCGGCTAAGACTGTTGAAAAACCCAGTGACACATAGTTGTGTAGTAACTTGAGTGTATGGCCGCTGCCCACATCCCCTGCATGAACGATATTTTCTGCGAAAGTTTCCAATAGCGGTAAGTGTTGACGAAACAGTTCCGGCGTAGCACCCACAATCAGGTTGAGTCTACCCACGCTGGCTTCTTTGGGGGTGCGTGTCATTGGTGCGTCTATAAATTTTCCACCGGCGTTTTCAACCAGTGCTGCCATGGCGATTGTAGAAGCTGGTATTGCAGTGGAGCAGTCTATGATAACTGTCTCTTCCCGGATGTGCTGCAACAGGCCTTCAGCTCCGGTAAGAATTTTCTCTACCTCAGGGCTGCCGGTTACACAGAGAATAACAATGTCACTGGCCTGTGCTAACTGCGCAAGAGATTGATACGCGATAGCACCGTTATCTGTCAGATTTTCAGTAGGCTGATTGCCATCATGCTCTAAAAAACCGATTGACCAGCCATGTCTCTGAATATTTGTTGCGATACCATGGCCCATCAGGCCAATACCGATAATCCCTACTGATTTATTAGTCATAGCGTTGTACCCGGGTTGTCTACTTTTTTGCTTTTAGTCTGTGCTCTCTCAATGCAATGGTAACACCCGCGAAAATAATCAACATCATGCCGGCAACGGTGTCTGTTGATGGCCATTGATTAAAAATCAGACGGCCCCAGAACGCTGCAAATATTAGGTATACAAAATCCAGCGGTGCGAGCAGGCTGGCGTCAGCTGTCTGATAGGCGCGTGTCATGCAGATGTTGCCGGTGAGATTTAATGCTGATGCGAGTAGTGCAAAACCTGCCACCAGCCAGGTAAGTTCGGGCCAGCCAACAGTAACGTAGGGCATTGCACTGAGGCCCGGGGATGTTGGCTGCCATAGCGAAAGCAGGGTTGCCCCCGACAATCCTACGGCTAAGAATATGATGCCTGCAACGAACGACAGTGCCAGTGTGCTTTCATGGCGGCATACGCGTCTTAGTGTTAGCAGGTTGCAGGCAAAGAAAAATCCTGCACTGACAGGCAGTAGTTGGACAACATTGAATCCGTCCTTCCACGGGCTGATTACAATCAGCGCGCCAACTGATCCGATTACTATACTTGCCATACGCCACAAGCCGATGTGCTCACCGAGTACAGGGCCTGCCAGCAGGCAGACAAAAATCGGATACGTGTATAAGCCGGCCGCCATTTCGGTAATCGACAGCAGCGGTGCGCCGGAAAAAAACAAAAACATAGTGATGGCAAGGAATGCGGAGCGCAGGAGAACACCATTCCGGTTTCGCGGCCTGAGCAGCATCAGCCCGCCCGAGAACCATGCTAGGAGCACTGAAATCGCGATGTTGCCGAGGGCACGTAGTGTTTGTATTTGCCAGAAACTCGTCTCGCTGGCCATCAGCTTCATCAGCGAATCTTGCAGGGCGAGGCTGAATGTCGCGATCAACAGTAGGACAATTGCGAGCAGCGGCCGGTCCTCCTGCGCGTGGGAGAATAGTTTCAGGGACATGAAGGGAAAGCGCACCGCGCTGAATTTTTTCGGCAGATTGAGCTGCCAGTCTGCCACAAATTCTGCTTGATGAGGGTGGTGATGAACCCATCGTGCCACTCCGTGCCGGTTAATATGAGTCAGGTTGGTCTAACGATCGTGAATTTAATTACTTACCAACTGTATTAGCCAACTAAGGTGTCCAAACAGCGTATTCCGCACTTGCGTGACCGGACAAGTAGGTGAGTTACCACGGTTGAAAAAGTCTGCGGCAGCTCTCATGATAGATCCGTTACTGGTAGGGCCGGAGTCCCATGCACATTAGAAAATCTCTGATTTTTATTGTCGGACTGGCCGTCGGTGTTGTGGCTATGGCCGGCTTCAGTTACCTCGATACAAAGGGGGCGTCAGGTGTACCGGAGGTGGCGCAAACGGAGATCGTAGCTCGCGCGGCAGCACCTGTTTCCCCGTTCACGGTTGTTGATGAGCCACAGAGCACGGCCGTGACAGACATGACGCCAGATACCGGGTTCGGAGACGCTGAGGTACTGATTCAGCGTATCGAGGCGGCAGAGAACCGGATTGAAGCACTGGAAGCAGACCTTGCAGAAGTACGGTTACGGGAGTTACTTCCGGGTGACAACCCCACTGAAGAAGAGCAGACCGAAATACTGAGTTCAATTTTCGAACCCGCCACTGTAGCTGAAATACAGGCCATTCGTGATGACAATCAGCTGCAACGACTGGAGCTGCGAGACCAGGCCATCAGGGAAGGCTGGATCAATACTGATCGCTTTCGTGATGAGTCAAACGCGCTCAGAGACGGCAGGCAGCTACGTGAAACGCTTGGTGATGAAGGTTACGACAAACTACTCGTTGCGGAGGGTAGAGACAATCGTGTTCGTATAGAGAGTGTTATTGAAAACTCAGCTGCGGACCTGAGTGGCATTGAGGTGGGTGACACGATCATACGCTACGCCGATGATCGCGTTTTTCAATTTCGTGATTTACGCGGCGGCACGACGGGTGGAGTACGTAACGAGTCTGTCAGTATTCAGGTTAACCGTAACGGTGAGCTGATAGATCTGGTGATTCCCCGTGGTCCTATGGGGGTGACATTAACCGGAGTGACTGAACCGCCATTGTCTCAATAGCCGCATGAATAACGCTCTTGCTGATTGGGTCAAGTATAACAACCTCTGCATTGTCAGTTACCGAATTGTGATACCCACCTAAACCGGTCAGTAGCGGCTATACTGAGTTAACGCAATAGTTTAAAAGGAAAACCGCAATGGGTCCGTTCCCGCACAACGCACCACGAGCAGTCATCACTCCTTCAAATCCGGCAGGTACTGATGGCTTCGAATTTGTAGAATTCGTCCATCCCGATGCGGATGAATTACGTTCGCTGTTTACCAGTATGGGTTACACCCATGTTGCTAATCACAAGAAGCGCAGCATAGAGTTATGGCAACAAGGTGACATTACCTATCTTATCAATACAGACACTCAAGGCTTCGCCAGCGAATTCTCAAAAGAGCACGGTCCGTGCGCGTCGTCTATGGCCTGGCGTGTAGCAAATGCTGAACTAGCTTATGATCATGCTATCAGTATGGGTGCGGAGCCGTACAAGGGAGATGGCAAGTCAGTACAGTGGCCAGCAATAAAAGGCATCGGTGGTAGTCTGATTTATTTTACCGATCAGTACTTTGATACCTCGCCGTATAATGAAGAATTTGATTGGATTGGTGAATCCAAACCGCATGGTGTTGGTTTTTACTATCTTGATCATCTCACCCATAATGTTTACAAAGGCAACATGGACTTGTGGTTTGAATTCTATGGAGACCTTTTTAATTTTAAAGAAATCCGCTTCTTTGATATACAGGGAAAGCATTCCGGCTTATATAGCCGGGCATTGACCTCTCCCTGTGGAAAGATTCGTATCCCGATCAATGAAGACCGTGGTGAAACCGGTCAGATTGTTTCCTATCTTAAAAAGTACAAAGGAGAAGGTATTCAACATATCGCCGTTGGTACTGAAGATTTATATAATGCGACAGATGAGATTCATGAACGCGGGATTCGCTTTATGCCTGCTCCGCCTGACAGTTACTATGAGATGAGCCATGAGCGGGTGGTTGATCATGAAGAGCCGGTAGGCCGTATGAAAAAGCACGGCATTCTGATTGATGGTGAAGGTGTTGTGAATGGTCTGGAGACTAAAATTCTGTTGCAGATATTTTCAAAAACTGTTATCGGTCCGATATTTTTCGAGTTTATTCAGCGCAAGGGAGATGACGGCTTTGGCGAGGGTAATTTTCAAGCCTTGTTTGAATCAATTGAGCAGGAACAGATAAGCTCCGGCGAGTTAAAGCCTACTGGCAGTAGTTGACGCTCAATGATCAATGTTTGAGCAACAGAAAAACTACACGAAACCGTTTGTCGGAATGCAAGTAGTGATGATGTTCTGTTTTCGTAGGGCGATAAGCTTGCGCTCACCAAACTTTGCAACGAGCGCTGCGAATATTACGGCGAATTAAATCGCTAGATAGTCCGGGTATTAGCGTGGCTGACGTGCTGCACGTTGATGGATACGCAAGCTTATCCCTCTAAGACTAGTTATGGAGCAACCGGTGCTCTGATCACCTGGCCACCGTGCAGATTCGGGTGCAGATTCTGATACTCAGGCAAACCAGTCCAGTCGTTCTCGCAGCTTAACCACTTCACCAATTATCATCAACGTAGGTGCGCTCACTTGACTCTCCTTTATGAGCGCAGGCAGATTCTCAAGCGTACTAACAAACACTTTCTGCTGCGGCTGCGTACCTTGTTGAACTAGCGCCGCGGGTGTCTGTGCACTTCGGCCATGTTCAATTAGTGAAGAGCAGATTTTTTCAAGACCGGTTAATCCCATATACACAACCACTGTTTGATAAGGTTGTACCAGTCCCTGCCAGTCCAGGTTGATCTCCCCGTTTTGCAGATGCCCTGTCACAAATGCACATGACTGCGCGTAGTCGCGATGCGTTAACGGAATGCCTGCAAAAGCCGCACAACCGCTTGCTGCAGTAATACCTGGAACCACTTCAAATGGAACCTGGTGGTCTGCAAGCGTTTCTATTTCTTCACCACCGCGACCAAAAATGAACGGGTCGCCACCTTTTAACCGGACAACATTGGCAGGCCTTAGAGCGAGCCTTACCAGTAAATGGTTAATCGTTTCCTGTGGCAGCGTGTGATCAGATTTTGCTTTACCCGCATAGATAAACTCTGCGTTCGGGTTGCAGCAGGCAAGTATAGGTTTGCTAACGAGTCTGTCGTATACAATCACATCGGCTTGTTGAAGAAGTCTGAGCGCACGTAATGTGAGCAGCTCAGGGTCCCCCGGGCCCGCGCCCACAAGCGCTACATGCGGGCCACTGGCAGGGGGGTGATTTATCTGCCAGCTACTACTGTCGGGGTTATCAGTCGAGTAGCAAAAACAGTTTCGCGCTTCGCTCCACTTTCGAACCTGATCGTTAATGACCCGATCTTCGCTACACGCAGCTACCAGCCAGCAGTTGTGCAGATCATTTTCGTGAACTTCTTTGTGCAGGCAATGAATGTCTGGTAAATCGATGTGCGCAGAGCCAATCAAGGTTACCTGTGCACTGTGCTGGTGCAGCCATTTTGCCAGTGCAATGGCTTCTGGATTGCCGCCAACCACCAGGCACCGACGGTTGTTGATCAACAGGGAAGTACTAAGTGATTGCATTGCCGGGGTGCGCGTTGGAGCTGGCTTGCGGGAATTGCGGGCCAACGTTTGATATCATTGAAGACTGTATCATCAGGTTGGGGAAATTGGGCATATTTCTTAGGGGATATTGATTGTGCGTCAGCGCGGTAATACTCTGTCGAAGTGGCCTATCATGTTTTTGAAATCAATCCTTTTCAACAACTTACGCATCTGGAGTCTCATTCTGGCTACCGCGAAGCGAAGGATTATTTACGTCAGTGCCGCACGTCACCTAATGTGGCGAAAGGCACCACCTACCGGATGATGTTTGCCGAGACTCCAGGTCAGGCGGAACGTCTGCTGAAACAAAAACGACCACCCAGACCCATGGGTGAGCATGACTGATAACGATGCTGCAATCGAGGAATAAAGTTGAGCGAATTTACTAAAGAGCTTGATGCCAGCGGTTTGAACTGCCCCATGCCCATACTGCGCGCCAAAAAAGCGCTTAAAGAGCTGAACTCCGGTGACATCCTTCGCATTGTCGCCACCGATCCGGGGTCGGTCAAAGACTTTGAGGCATTTGCTAAACAAACCGGCAACGAGCTGCTTGAGTCTACCGAAGACGGTGACAGTTTTATCTACCGACTCAAAAAATCCTAATTGCCAGCTGATCTGCATAACAGTTCGTCTGGCAGGTCTTAGCACTTTTGGCACGGTATTGAATGAAACGCGTGGTCTCTAAACAAACGGCAGGGTAACCCTATGGAATTTACCAACATCCATCTGGTCACGGGTATTGGATTTGTATTGGCGGCACTTTTTGGTGCTGTTGCTAATAGGACAAACTTTTGCACGATGGGCGCTGTCAGTGACTGGGTCAATATGGGGTTGAAAGGGCGCTTCGGGGCGTGGGTACTCGCCATGGGTATCGCAGTTGCAGGTGCACAAATACTGGAGTTGACAGGGCTTGTCGATATAGGCAGCAGCATTTATCGAACTACCAACTTTGGATTGGGTGGCTACATTATCGGCGGCTTGTTGTTCGGTGTCGGTATGACGCTAGGTGGTGGTTGCGGGCAGCGGACTTTAGTGCGTGTAGGTACCGGCAATCTGAAATCCCTGGTGGTATTGCTGGTATTGGCAGTATCGGCTTACATGACGTTACGCGGAATTTTGGCTTTGCTGCGTGTAGCGGCAATTGAGCCTATGACTATAGATCTTGCCGAGCAAGGCATTGCAGATCAGGGGCTGGCATCTGTGTTTGCCGGTTGGTTCGGGTTTGAGGCAACCAATACGCTGCGATGGATCATCGGTTTTATAGTTGCCGCTCTTTTAATCGGCTGGGCGCTAAGACAAAAAGCTATCTGGGAGGCACGCGAGAATCTGGTTGCCGGTATTGTGATTGGGCTGATTATTATTGCTGCGTGGGTCACCACTGGCATTGTCGGGGTGGATGACTTTGATCCCATACCGGTTGAGGCAATGAGTTTTATCGCTCCGACAGGTAACACTCTCAGCTACCTAATGACTTTTACCGGCTCAACCATTAACTTTGGAATCGCTATTGTACTCGGTGTAATATTCGGCTCTTTTTTGTATGCCCTGTTCAGCAGGACACTTGCCATCGAGACATTTAGCGATCGTTCTGACATGATCAATCATCTTACCGGTGGTTTGTTAATGGGGTTTGGTGGCGTGCTCGCGTTGGGTTGTACCGTTGGGCAGTCAATCAGTGGAATTTCTACCCTCGCACTTGGCTCTTTCGTTGCGGCATTTTTCATCGTGGTTGGAAGTGCATTAACCATGAGAGTTCAGTATCACCGGATGGACGACATGGGTTATTTCAAAGCTCTAGGGATTGGTGTTGCAGACGTGCTCATGCCATGGCGTATGAAAGAATGACTGAAAGACCCATACGTTTTTTAAAGAACGCAAAGGTTTCGGTTAATCTGGGTGGTAGTCAGAGTGCTGTTAACCTGGCAGATGAGCCCAGCACCTGCACAGACGCGGAGCCGTTTGCACTCAGAGTCCTTGATGACAGCATGGAGCCCGAATTCAACGAGGGCTGTATAATAATTATCGATCCTACCGGGCGCGCTACTGACGGCAGTTATGTACTGGCGGAAAAACCCGACAACGTTTTCTTCCGGCAACTGAAACAGAATGACAAAGGATGGACGCTACATCCGCTCAATTCACACTATGCACCGGCAGACACGGCATCTGATTTCAGCGAAATTATCGGTGTGATAGTACAGCGCGCTGGGGCACGCCGCAGCTATCATAAGAGCTATGACTAACTATAAAAACTGCCTGGAACCCTAGGAGTCTGCGCGGCAGAACGTCCACTACTGCGAATGCGCCCTGACGGTGCATTTTATCGATCATTTTCGTTATGTATGAACAACTATGCGCCTCAATGATCGTAAAAACGTCCTCGCCATGGCTCATTCTCGCTACGCGGACTTCTACCGCGCAGACTCCCAGCCCGGTTTATTCATGAAAATGACGGCATCCCGCTTGATCCTTGATTCCACAGCGAATTTTTTCTCTTGCGAATATCAGTAGGTATTCCACGCGAGAAGAAAATACCCTGTGAAACCAATGCTCTGCGAGCTATGCTCACCATATTCATGAATAAACTGGTCTAGCTCGACACCGGTATACTGATATCAACCTTCTGGAGAACCGGTTTGATTTCAGCGCTTGCGTATCTGGGTATATCTTCCGACCAAACTGAAGACTGGCGGCAATTTGCGGGCAAGCTGCTTGGCATGCAGCTGCTTGACCAGGGTGGAAAGAATATCGCCTTTCGAATGGATGATCGGGCGCAGCGTCTGATCGTCTCTGATGAACCGGGTGATACACTGGCCTATCTGGGGTGGGAAGTTGATCACCGCGAAGATCTGGAAGCCTATGCCATCCGGTTGGAAGACGCGGGGCATAAAGTAGAAAGAGGGTCGACGAGTCTCTCGGATAAACGCCTCGTCGAAGAGTTAATCTACTTCACCGATCCCGCTGGATATCGGGTGGAACTTGTCTGGAAACCCTTTACCGTTAGTGACCCGTTTATACCGGGTCGACCGATCGACGGATTCAAAACCGGCCCCTATGGAATGGGGCATGCGGTACTTTATGTATCTGATGTGGAACCTGTTGTGCGCTTTTACCGAGATATTCTCGGCTTTCATTTAAGTGACTACGGCTTAAAGCCGTTGCCGCTATACTTTTTTCATCTCAACGGACGTCACCATAGCTTTGCGATAGTCGGGTCCAATAGAAAAGGCTTCCATCATTTTATGGTCGAGTATGAAAATCTTGATGATGTTGGTCAGGGTTATGATCTGGCAGGCCTTGAAGAAAATCGTATCGCCTACACACTTGGCCGTCACACCAACGACTACATGACAAGCTTCTACGCGCACACGCCATCGGGTTTCTTTGTAGAAAGTGGCTGGGGTGGGCGCATCATTGATCCTGCCACGTGGCGACCACACGAAACCAATGTTGGACCCAGCTTTTGGGGCCACGAAAGACTCTATATGAGTGACACCCAGAAAGAAGCTTTCAGAAATATGCGCCTTGATACAGCAAGTAGTGGTAATCGTGCTCCCCACTTGATTGATTGCCCGTGGTTATACAGTCAGACGTGAGCAGACCGCAAGCGGGTATTGAAGATAAAATTTTCGATGTAGCCGTTGTCGGTTACGGTCCAACTGGAGCTACGCTCGCGAACTTGCTTGCAGGTCAGGGACTGCAGGTACTGGTAATTGATCGTGAAGCGACGATTTATAATCTGCCTCGTGCCGTTCACTTTGATGATGAAACTATGCGTGTCTTCCAGACCGTTGGAGTCGCTGATGAATTATCTCGATATACGTGCATAAACCCTGGTATGAAATTTCAGGATAGTCGCGGCCGGGTATTGCTTGACTGGCCAAGAGATCAAAGCATTACCTCGCACGGTTGGAATGCAAGCTATCGACTACATCAACCGGATTTGGAAAGACTACTGCGGGAACAACTGCAAAATCGGAATAACGTTCAAGAGCTACCCGGATGTCAGGTTGAGGCTATCAATGAAAACTCAGACCATGTAGCGCTTGGCTGTGAAGACAAAGCCACAAGCCGGAAACTTGAATTAAAAAGCAGATATGTCGTCGGTTGCGACGGTGCAAATTCTCTGGTCAGGCAATTTGTTTGTGATGGTATGAAAGACTTTGGTTTTTGTGAGCGCTGGCTCGTCGTCGATCTGATGCTGGAAAGGCCAAGGCCGGATCTGGGTGATCACTCTATACAATTTTGTGATCCACAAAGACCAATGACGTATTGCAGGAGCCCTGGTCGTCGCAGACGCTGGGAGATCACTGTTCTGGATGGTGAAACGGATGAAGAGATTTCTTCTGAAAAGAAAGTATGGGAATTGTTGTCGCGCTGGATAACACCAAAAGACGCAGCAATTGAGAGATGTGCTATTTATACATTTAGATCTGCAATTGCCCGACAATGGCATAAAGGCAGGCTGTGTATCGCGGGAGATGCCGCGCATTTAACCCCGCCTTTTATGGGTCAGGGGATGTGTACAGGTATCAGAGATGCTGCAAACCTTGCCTGGAAACTCTCATTAATCATACAAAATGGAGCGGACGGTTCCATACTTCATACATATGAGAAAGAAAGGAGTCCGCACGCACAAGCCTACATCGAAACCGCTATTCGGCTTGGTGGCCTGATCAATACAATGGATCAGGCAAGTGCATTACAAATGGCGAATAATCAGAAGCACGGAAACTCTACAATCAAATCAATTCAACCAAAGCTGGGAGCAAGCCACTACCTGCCGGGTTTGAGCGATAAGGAAGATCATCCGGTAGGGCGCCCATTTTTACAAGTATTGTTGAATGAAAATCGAATGAAATTTGATGATGTTGTAGGCTTTGTACACACACTGATAACAAGACGAAATCTAAAACGCAATCTAACGGACTGTATTTTTGTGGTGTCAGCACAGGATTATACTGAGTTGAATGCTGTGCTGGATGAGCTTAATGCGGAAGCTGTGTGGGTTCGGCCCGATCGTTACATTGCTGCACTAGCCAACAATGCCGAAGAACTGTTGACTCAAATGCAAGATTTGTTATCGCATTCCAAAACCAGTATTAACATCGATAGTTTTAATAAATGACATCACTGGCAAAAAGACACTGGGTCTCACAGGCATCTGAAAAACTGGTGCAGAGCTATGCGGATAATGCATCTGCAACAGATAGCGAGGTGCTGGCTGATCATATCGAAGCCCTGGCGCAGCAAAATAAGGCGATCCACGAGCGGGATTGTTTTAATTTGAATCCCGCTGCCAATGTCATGAACCCGCGTGCCGAGAGATTGCTTGCATCCGGTTTGTCGTCGCGTCCATCACTTGGTTATCCCGGAGATAAATACGAAACCGGTCTTGAGGCCACCGAAGAAATAGAAGTTATCGCCGCAGAGTTGTGCGCTGAAGTTTTCAACGCGCAGTTTGCTGAAATTCGCGTGGCTTCCGGTGCAATGGCGAACCTGTATGCGTTTATGGCGTGTTGTAAACCGGGGGACACCATCATCGTACCACCGGCGAGTATCGGTGGTCATGTGACTCATCATATTGATGGGTGTGCGGGATTATTCGGCTTATCAATCCATGAGGCACCCGTTGATGCCAGGTCTTTTACAATTGATGTAGATGGTTTGAGGGGTCTGGCAAGACAGATCGAACCGGCATTGATCACACTCGGTGGCAGTCTGAATCTTTTGCCACATCCGGTTTCAACGGTACGGGAAATCGCAGATGAGGCGGGTGCAAAACTCATGTTCGATGCAGCGCATCAGTGTGGAATTATTGCCGGTGGTATGTGGAGCAACCCGATACACGAGGGTGCGCACTTAATGACCATGAGTACTTACAAAAGTCTGGGTGGTCCCGCAGGTGGGCTCATCGTGTCGAATGATGCAGACCTTATGCAGAAAATTGATGCCATCGCGTTTCCGGGTATGACTGCAAACTTTGATGCGGCCAAGTCTGCAGCGCTTGCGATGAGTATGCTCGATTGGCGTGACCATGGCACCGCCTACGCCAAAACAATGATTGATGTATCACAGGCGCTTGCAGTTGAGTTGCAGCAACAAGATATTGATATCTACACTACCTCGAAGGGAGCCACTCAATCACATCAGTTCGCAATTTGCTCTCATCGGTATGGTGGTGGACAGGCCGCATCAAAACGACTGCGTAAGGCAGGCTTTCTGGTTTGTGGTATCGGCCTGCCAGATGACGGAGTACATAATGATTTAAACGGTATTAGAGTGGGGACCCCGGATATTGTTCGATTTGGTGTGACAACAGAGCACTGTGCACACCTGGGTGGGTTGTTTGCACGTGCGTTATTGTCTGATACGCCGGAACAACTGGCAGAAGAGGTCGCTGACTATCGATGTCAGTTCGACAAATTGCATTTTATCAACAGTTAACTGGCTGTTTATAAATAGGTCATTCATCTTGCTGCGTATAATCTGTTTGCAACAGAAAACACGCAAAGCGGTTTGTCGGAGTGCACGTAACTGATAATGCTATATTTTCGTAGATCGGCATAAGCGACAGCGCATCCGCCAAACTGTCACAACAAACTCTACGGATTTACAGCAAACTAAATCGCCAAACAGACGGGGAAATTAGGTATCTGACGTGCTGCACATTGGTGGATGCGCAAGCTTATCCCCCCTACGTGACACTCTGTACCGATGAGATATGCGAGCTATAGAAAACTTGCAAACCGTTTATCAGAGTGCACGTAACTGATGCTGCTATATTTTCGTAGGGGGGCATAAGCGACAGCGCATCCACCAAACAGTCACAACAAACTCTAAAAATTTGCAGCGAATTAAATCGCCAAACAGACAGGGAAATTAGGTATCTGACGTGTTGCACATTGGTGGATGCGCAAGCTTATCCCCCCTATGTGAGGGTGTCGCCAAAGGTCTGAATTTTTGCGATTATTGCTTGAGGCAATAAAGAGCAATTCAGATGGGGATAAAACGTCGAGTTGTTAAAGCAGACACGAGCGGTCAGTTGCAATTGCCCATTGAGGGTGAAGACGATCCGCGTA
>CALLBO010000003.1 GCA_937998875.1 uncultured Granulosicoccaceae bacterium | reverse complement strand
CCGGCTTTCTCATAAGCCCGAATAGCAGATTTATTATCAGAATAAACATTAAGGTGAAAGTGACTAAGCCCCCGGTTTAATCCCCACTGCTTCAAGTCTTCAACAATGCTCGCACCAAGTCCCCTACCTCGAAACTCAGGCTCAAGATAAATAAACCCCAGATAACAATGTTGGTCATGTACATGGCATGGCCTGGATACCCTGGCTTGAGCGTATCCGGATCCGACAATTCGATCATTAGATTCCACCACCATTAAATACGAATCTGCATCCGATATCAGCTCGGGAAAATCGTAATACGTGACATTGTTTTCTTTAAGAAACCGATCGTACGGTCGTTCTGAATCAATTATTCCCTGCTCAAGCACAAGCAAACTATCAACATCTTCAATAGCCGCTTCTCTTATGTTGATATCTGACAAAATCACTCTCCATCTGAATCTCTGATTACTCAACAACACCATCAATCATTAACTGACTGATCGCAGCAGTATCAAAACCTGCACCTTCTAAAACCTCAACACTATGCTGCCCGGTTGAAGGCGGCTGACGTCGAAGTGCTGGTCTTTTATGATCATCGCCAAAAGATAGTGGCAGTGCTGGCACTTTAGTACTGTCTGCAACCGTATCCCGCGCAGTGGCAAGTGCAACATCCAACAAGCCTCCGGTTTCGATCAACTGCTCACTGTGCCAAAGATCTTCAGGACGGCCAACAGGAGACCATGATACGTCTGCTGCAATACACCCGTTCAATAGATCATCGTACGCTAGAGTTGCGCAGAATTCTGTAAGGGCCGGAACCAGCCAGTCGCGCTCAACTGTGCGTTGCGGATTTGTTTCAAGACGCGGATCATTGAGCAATTTCTGCAAATGAAATTGCTTACAAAACCGCTGCCACTGCGCATCACTGGTAACACCAATAAAAAGCGGCTCACCGTCCAGCGCATGAAAGACATCATAGATACCCCATGCACCTTTGCGTGCGGTCATCGGCGGTATCTCGGTGCCTGTTGACGCACCACCTGTCATATGCGGTGCCATTAAAAACGCGGCAGATTCAAATAAAGCGCTATCAACCCGCTGCCCCTTACCTGTGGCATCCCGCTCACGTAACGCCGCAAGAACACCGGTGACACCAAATACAGCGCCAAGAATATCAATGATCGATGCACCTGCGCGCAGCGGTTGCCCGGGAGGGCCGGTCATATAGGCAAGTCCACTTTGAAATTGCACCACCTCATCCAGTGCCGGACGCGACTGCCATGGCCCTGCCAGAAAACCTTTCAGTGAAAGGTAAACCAGTTTCCCGTTGCAGGCCGCAAGGGTCTGCCAGCCGCAGTTCAGTTTGTCCATGGTCTCCGGTCCGTAGTTATCCAGTACGATATCTACGTCTTTGACCAATTGATGAACCAGGGCCTGACCGGAAGCGCTTTTTAGATCCACAACCATACTGCGCTTATTGCGATTGAAGGTTGCAAAGAAGCCGGATGCGAAGCCGGTTAGTTGGCGGGTTTTGTCACCACCCGGTGGTTCCACCTTGATAACATCCGCACCGAGATCCGCCAACAACAACCCGGCGCACGGGCCCATGACCGTGTGACTGAACTCGAGCACCCGTAAGCCGTGCAGTGGGCCGTGTGAATCCTGTGTCGTCGATTGACTCATGGCATATGCTTCGATTCATAATTGCCGCGCAAACGGTGTTTAGTCATTGCTCAGTAACCACACCTACCCATAGCCATTGGATTCGGGCCATTGGATTCGGGCCACTGGGAACGGGCCACTGGAAACCGGCGCGATAACAACTTCCGGCGGCCACGCGGTGAAACAACAGATCGAATGCAATATTGACTGCGCCGAATTCGTCCCTAGTTTACCTGATGCAGACGATGTTTTTGCCATGTTAGTCGCAGCCATACACAGCCCCGATTCGGGGTGCGTATTGTGCATTAAACCCTACACAGGTTACCGGCGTGGTGCCGGTTTTCCGGCATACTCTTACCAGCCCGGAAAGAATCCAGAGAAAGATCAATGAATTACCCCATAAAAGCCTCATTACTGCCCGCCATTCTGTTCGCGGTGGTCGCAGTTGCAGTACTTTATGTCGTGCAATTACTGGCCTTCCCCGAAGGCAGCACTGACATGTATTCAAGAATTGTATGGGGCAACTATATTTCTCCGGCAATTGTCGGCATTTTTCTCATCGCCATTTTCCTGCTGTGGGATAAGCGCCGCAAGCTCGCCAAAGAAAAAAAGAAATCAGGATGGTTCCTGCGTGACATCGCACCCCGCCTGCTTGATCGACATACACGTATTGATCAGGTAACCGACAAACACACAGACCTGCAAGACAACCTGCTGGCCAACCGCTGGAACGCTGTTCAGTCCCAATCAAAAAAACACAGTACCAACAGTGCGATGAAGTACGCTGAGCTTGAAAGCGAGCACCTGCAAAATTCTTACTCTATGCCGCGCTTCTTTGTATGGGCTTTACCGATTGTCGGCTTCATCGGTACCGTCTGGGGTATCGGGTTAAGTATCTCGTTCTTCTCAGACACGATGGGTGCCAGTCAGTCAGGAGCAAGTGTTTCAACCATGCTGCAACAGAACATTCCGCTGGTAACCAAAGGCCTGTCCACCGCATTCGATACTACCCTGCTCGCTCTGCTACTAAGCCTGCCGGCAACCGCATTTCTGGTGCTGACAGAAAGAGATGAACGCGATTATCTGTTGAGACTCGAAGAACACTGGGCAAAACTTATCAACAAGCAATACGATCCCACGGAAGAATTGATTGATCATGATTACACCCATGCGCAAGCTATTGGTGAATCGCTGCGAGACCTCCGTGAGGAAGCGTTCGACAGACACAACAACGAACCTGACTACCGGAATTAGTCGATGCTGACTGTCGGGTCCAGCCGTAAACCGGCGCTTGAGCTATTTCCGTTTATCAGCCTGTTTCTCTGTGTTATCGGCGTGCTTGCCTTCCTGCAGAATTTGTTGGTTATGGGTGACATAGGCGCCACGGAAGAGGAAGCTGCACAACCGCAGATTTTTCAGACAGCTTATCGCATAGAAGCAATGAGTGATCGAATCGTGCTCCACCCGCCTGACGCAGATCTCAAGGAAATTTACAGCAGCCTGAACCTTGAAGAGCTTGCCGGACTCAACTCTGTTCAGGCTGGCCGGGAACGAGACAGTAATTCAAAAGGCAGGACATTGTTTTTTGAACCAACCTTCGATGACTTGTCTCTGCAACTGGCACTGAATGAGATATCTTCACTCAACCTGTTGGCCAAGGAACATGGAATAGAATACGAGGAGTTTGTACTGCTTAGCATCCATAGCGGCGGCAGTGACACTTATCACTACCTGAACCGTGTACTCGATGTACCAACATTCAAACACATTAGATCAGGCCTTGAAATAGCACCGCCTGATGCGTCAGCAGACAACACCCAATGAACCTCGACTCACTAACAGACATGGTGTCCAACGCCGTCGGCGTTTTGATTCTGCTGTTACTGATGACGGCGTTGCAGTCAAGCAATCCCCACTCAGAACCACCGCTGCCAATTGAACATCAAAGCGGCTTACTGCCAAAGTTCTTCTATATTCACAGCGATCGCATACAGAGCATCGATGTCAATGCAGCCTTTGCTAACGGACTGCTTGCTGCCAGTGAATCTAACAGCGAACAGCAGGAGGAGTTCCAGATAAGCGCCGACTTCATGGGTCAGCGACATGACTATCTGACTCTGACTATGACACCGGTAGATACCGACAACTGGCCAACTTTCGAAGATCTTGGGCAAGAAGACACGTTGATCGGCAAGGCTGCCAGAAGCCTCGATAAAAAAACCGACTTTGCGTTTGTCTTTGTGGAAGACGACGGTGACGGGGCGAGCTTTCAGGAATTTGAGCGAACAAAACAGTGGTTCCTTGACCGGGGAACTGCAGTAGGCTGGATTCCGGTTACTGAAAACAATCCGGCGTATCTCTGCAGCTGGAGTAATATAACCGCATGCCGCTACAGCCCTTCCCACTACGGCAATGGTGGATGATATGAACAGACGCACTCCCCGTAGATCCACCAATAGCAGACTGCAACAAATTCGGGAACGCTTCTTCACTGCAGATAGACAAAACACAGCAGAACATAGCGCATATCGCGAGATTACAGAAGAAGTACGAGACCGCTCCCTGCAACGCCACGAGAAAAAGATCGCTGAACTCGGTGACTTGCAGGATTCAATCAGAATAAAACTGATCAGACGAATCACCATCTGTCTCGGCCTGCTATTACTATCGGTATTCGCATATAAAACCTTTTCACCGGACATCAATCAGGAAGCACCGCGAAGTCTTGCCACCTGGATAGAGCAACAGAAAATGCTCAGACAGGTCGCGCAAATTCAACAATGGATAAACAACGGTGAAGCACAGAGCGACTTACCACCACCGAAAAACCTTGAAGAATTACAAGCCTGGCTGGATCAAATCAAATTAAGCCCTGACCTGCAAAACCCCGAAGAACAGGAATCATCAGGGGAACCCGGCTTTGTACCATTCCAGTGCGCGGCAGCCCCCATCCCCTGCCTGGCTGAAGATATTCCGGGTGCTGAAGGTGAAGGACGTATCGAACTCAGCCACCTGGTACGCAACGCCAACTCTATGCTGGTAGAAAACGGCAATTGTGAAGCCACCGTAAATCTTATCGGTGAGTACAACAGCATGTTTGGCTGGCGTAAGTCAGAAGCAATTACAAAATCTCTCCTGGAGATATCGGTTGCCAAGTGTTTTATGGAAGATGAAGATACAAGCAACGCACAGATTCACTACACACGCGCCTACTGCGCTTCTGTATCCAACCCTGATCCGCATGAAGCCATGAACTCCATGTACGGTTTGGCAAAAATCGCCTGGCTCGCAAAAGACATGCAGCAGGTTGATAACTATACGCAATGCAGTGAAGACCTGCTGGACTACCACCTGCAGACAGAACCCGATGTCAATACGCTCAACAACTACATTACGCTGGCTTTAATGCACTATGAATTAACCGGCGACACCAGAGAGTCTATCCGGGTAGAAGAAAAAGGCCTTGTAGCAGCCCGTGAACTCGCACCGACAGCCGAAGACTATCAAATAGAGGATCTGCTCGAAGTCATGCTTATCCTGCAGATGAATTTAATGGAAGGTTATCTGACGCTCGGGGAATCAGCACCTTTGTATCGTCTGTATGAAGACTTAAAAAGTAATCCGATGCTTGAAGATGGAGACCGGCTGGTCGCGCAGGGCTTGCTGGTAATGCAAGACATCGTCGACAACAAAAAAGAGTCTGCTAAAAACCACCTGCTGCGTATCATCGCACGCTACAAAACACTCACGGAATTCACCACCGTCTGGTCATGGGATGCGTTCGACCGCTGGCAGGAGGAAACAAAGTCCAGCCGCAGCGCCATTGTAGATGAACAGATCAAAGATCTTAGAATAGCACTGGCATCTGATCGCCCGCCTGATTCACTACAACGCCTTACGAAAGTACTTTCTGAGATGGGCGGTAGCTAATGGCTATTCGTGATCAGTTACTGCAAAAGCAGATAGATAATACACCATCACATACTGCTACTGACATCCACGAAACACCAGCACCTTACAGGCGATGGATGCCAGGCATCAGATCACTGCTACGCCTGCGTTATCTCAACGCGAAAGAATCTGTACTGATCGAAAACAAACAGCTACTCCGCTACGATGTCAGCACCAAAGAAATTCAGAATCAGGTCCAAACCAAACTAACATCTGCTAATGGCATCTGGCACACAATACTGAGGCCTGCGGTGGTGCTGCCACTGATGCTGCTGTTGCTCGCTGCCACTGCATATAGTCTATGGCAAAGTCACCTCGCCTCTCTTGAGCGTGCCGTATTTAAAAACGATATTCCTACGTACTCAGACGCCGTCTATCAACTAAAAGCAAGTCAGATAGCCGCGGACACCCAGACTAACGTGGAAGTTCTGGAAAAAATTAATCAAAACATCGACAAGCAAACTGCGGAAGTCGACTCACTTAAAAACACCATTCGCGATCACTTCAGTGACAGCCCCGATGTTGTCGCGAAACTCACCGCACTGTTAGATGCCATACAGGAAAAAGAGATTCCACCGGAGGTGTTGTACAAGCTGGTTAAGCAGGCAAATGATGAGCTGTTCATTAGCCGGGTACCCTACTACATCAGCCCGATGGTAGAGACTGCTGACTGTGCTCACCTGCCGCTGAGTTCTTTCCTTACCCGATTATTCGGAGGCGGTACGCAAGGCTCCGGTGAGAGATGCATTGTATACGCACTACTGTCATTTCACGTCGACGAGTTCCGGTACTACAACAGTGACAAGGAAGACCACCTCGCCTTTTTTACACGGCGGCTGGATGGCTTACCGCTGAATGACAATATTCTCGGTAAAGTTCACCTTGGTGATGACAGCGCGCAGATTCTCCTCAGCAATATCGATGCGACCAGTGCCAGCTCTACCGTCGCCATGAATGACGGACAGATACAAACCAAGCTGATGCCACAGGGTATGCCAGATGTCTACGGACTGGAATCGATTGCCCGACGCTTACAATCAAACGTGATTGATCAATACGCCGATGAACTACAGCAGTCGTGGAAGTGGAAATTCGAACAAGTCTGGAGCCGGCTGTCAGGATCAGAATCGAGCCTGCTTCCCCACGCCACCGCAAAGCTCCAACGCCGTGTTGCAGACGCAACTGCCTTTCACGAAGTGCAACACCTGATCGATCAGTTTAACGATCTTCAGGAGCCGCCCTGGTTTAACGATATGCTCATCAAAGTTGCCGGTAATACGCCAATAACGCCACAATTCAGTAACCATGTTCTGTGGGAACTCTCGGCGTTCTTTACCCACCTTGCCTACGGTGAAGAACTAAAAGGTATTTTATTAAACGAGTTTGCCGCCATCACACTCAATCCCATGCTGCGGGACCAGCCTCACTACTACAGCATCCGCATGTTGTTTCCAATCCTGCACGAGATGAATGAAGGCACCCTGGGCAGCACACCACCAGACCCGGCACTAACGCTCAGCGATGTAGCCCGCTCGTACAAGCATCTTGCACAACATGTAGACAGTATTGATCAAATCTCACGCGATGCCTATGAACAGTTGTTCGAAGAACCGCTGCCCGATATTGAGCTCACAGACATACAGGAACGCAAAATCCGTCCACCGCTACAATAACGTAGTGAAATCCTCCCGCTTGCAGGAGGGTATCTATAAAGCGGATCTTGGCGATGTAGCTCGCTCATAAAAGCATCTTGCACAACACGTAGACAACATTGATTAAATCTCACGCGATGCTTATGAACAGTTCTTCGGCGAAGCACTACCCGTTATTGCACTTACAGACATACAGAAACGCAAGAGCCTTCCACCGCCATAATAACGAAGCGCAACCCTCCCGCATGCGGGAGGGTCGGAGTCTAAGCTCCGGGGAGGGGCAATCCTTCAAGACACACCCCTTCAATTCCTATCATCAACAATACTACAAACTTAACATCTACCTCTTCTCCTGAGCACAACACCCTCCCCAGCGCTTAGACGCTGACCCTCCCGCAAGCGGGAGGGTATCTACGAAGTGGATCTTGGCGATGTAGCTCGCTCATAAAAGCATCTTGCACAACACCTAGACAACATTGATTAAATATCACGCGATGCTTATGAACAGTTGTTCGAAGAACCGCTACCCGGTTTTGCGCCCACAGACATACAGAAACGCAAAATCCGTCACCGCTAAATAACGAAGCGCAACCCTCCCGCTTGCGGGAGGGTCGGAGTCTAAGCTCCGGGGAGGGGCAATCCCTCAAGATACGCTCCTTCAATTCCTATCATCAACAATACTACAAACTTAACACCTACCTCTTCTCCTGAGCACATCACCCTCCCCAGCGATTAGACGCTGACCCTCCCGGCAAGCGGGAGGGTATCTATGAAGCTTGTGCCAGAGCCATGCAAAAATTACAAAACTTAGGCGTGTGACAGACTTCAATTAACATAGTCCTGGACACCATATCCTCTACTCTGTGGTTCAACAGCGTAGTTAGAGATATGAGTAGTAAGCAGGTCACACGTTCCAGGGAGCTGCGTAAGGACGAAACCAGAACAGAAAAATTATTGTGGGCAGCACTTAGAGCTCGCCAGATTTGCGGATTGAAATTCAGACGTCAATATGCAATCGGGCCTTTCTTTGCAGATTTTGTTTGCATTGAACACAAGCTAATACTAGAAGTAGACGGCGGCTATCACGACTTGGTTGTCGAGAAAGACTCTACCAGAGAAAAATACCTACTCAACCAGGGATGGAGCGTTCTTCATGTTACGACTTCAGAAATAGAAGAAAACCTCGAGGGTATCGGTTACATAATCGCGGAGCAATTGGGGTTGGATTTTTCATTTAAAAGACGATCTGGCGGTGGCTCCGGGGAAAAGACTTACCGTTGACTTTCGCTGCCCATGACTCAGAATGAAGCGGCATACTGCCAATCCCCCCCGGGAGTGCGTCGCATAAGATTGACACCTCACAATAGTCTAACTGCCTGGGAATATTTGCAGGCAATACACAACACGGGAATCAAAACTTGATGCCCTTTCGCGTCAGCTCCGCGGGAGATTCAGGAGCGTTGTTCGATTCGCAGCGTAGCGGATGATAGAGTCTCTTAGGTACTGGACTCCAAAGTGCAGTAATCTGTTATTGTCCAGCCATGAGACAAATATTTTCGGTAAAAGAAGTCCCGGTTATGCCGTGGAGTTCCCCGACCCCCTACAATCTTAAACCAAAACTCAAAACCTTCTTATATTTGATTCTGGGACTTACCCTGTTTGGCCTGGGTGAAGCAATCATGATCGCCAGCGGAGGTGGGGTTAGCCCATGGACTGTACTGGCACAAGGAATTGCAGGCAGAGTAAATTGGAGTATTGGTTTTACCACTATGATAATCAGCCTCGCTGTGCTGATATTCTGGATTCCACTCAGACGAAAGCCGGGCATGGCAACCATCCTGAATGCATTGATCATCGCATTTATGATCGACTTTTCATTGCCACTATTGCCGGAACCGCAAACCCTGATAATTCAGGTACTGCAAGCCGCGCTCGGCGTATTTGCAGTCGGGCTTGCGTCTGGTATCTACCTTACAGCCAACCTCGGAGCAGGCCCGAGAGACGGATTGATGACAGGTCTGCAATCGGTGACCGGCTTGCCAATAGCCTGGATTCGGATAGCTATTGAAGTGACCGTAGTTTCAATTGGCTGGTACCTCGGAGGCGTTGTCGGTGTCGGAACTGTACTGTTTGCGTTCGGTGTCGGGCCCTGCGTTGCAACCGGTATTCTTTTGGTTAAAAAATTCCTCTGAACTACCGACAGCAGATTCATTTTAAAAATTGCACCATACCGGGAACCCGCACACTTGATTCAAATCAAGTTTGTCTTTTAAGCAGGACTTCCTCAAAATTCGCAAAGAATTTTTTAGCAATCCGCTTGGAAGTACTCTCTATCAATCGACCTCCGACCTGGGCAAGCTTGCCGCTGATATCAATATTGACGACATACCTAAGAAGGGTACCGGCATCATTCTCATCAAGATGAACATCAGCACCACCAGACACAAACCCTGCCACACCGGCGTCACCCTTACCGGTTAGTTTAAAGAGTTCCGGTCCCTGACTGGGATCGACTTCTACATTGCTGTTAAAGCTTGCTTTCACTGGCCCGAATTTTATCACTACAGTTGCCTCAAGCTCGGTATCCGTGATTTGCTTGAGCTCCTCACACCCCGGAATACTCTGCTTTAAAACTTCAGGATCATTCAATGCCTGAAACACAGTATTTCGATCAAGTGGAATTTGGACTTCTTCTTCGAGGACCATATTTGATCTCCTGATAATTAGTAAAGTTGATAATAATCTAGTCGAGCGCCGGGACAGATTTCGTACGGCGCAATGCTACCAGTTCTGCCATTATTGACAGGGCTATTTCCTGCGGTGTTACACCGCCAATGTCCAATCCGGCCGGTCCCTTTATCGAATCAATCTGTTTCTGCGTTACACCCAATGCCAGTAACTTGGCTTGCAAATGCGCCATTTTACGATGGCTACCGACAAAACACACCCGCCTGCATTGCAATAACATTGCTTTTTGTAGCGCTACAGTATCACCACTCCCCTGAGTGGACACAACGATATAACGATGATCATGTGAAGTAATTAGGTTTTCATAACTCAATGCATTAATACCAGCTCCGTCCCACAACGAAGGATCCTCACAGGCACACGTGAGCTTGAATGAAAACGACTCGACCATTGTCGCCAGAACACGCGCCACCGGACTTGCACCAAGTATCAGTATCTCCGGCTCACACAAAATTGGTTCGATAAAAATATCCATTGAGCCACGACTAGGGCACATATTATTGGCAGCGAGTACGCCATCGTTCTCCTCACCGGCCTTAAGTCCGCTCTCTGCAAGCAATTCTTCGGGTTGCAGACTTACCAGTTTCGGCTCACCATCTTTGATCGCTTTAACTGCTGCTTTTGTAACAGCGCTCTTAGCGCAACCACCACCAATCCAGCCGTCAACAATATCACCATCGGCATTGATTATCGCTTTAGCACCAGGCTTTGCGGCAGTCACAGAAACAGTCCGAACAACTGTTGCCACAGCAAACTGATCACCACCTTCTTTCATGTGGTTCATCGTTGCCGCTATGTCAAAAGACATCGGGTTGTCGTCACTATCGGTCAAAAGTTCGCTCGCAGCTCTATCGGATGATTGATGTCACTTATTATCCATCGGGAAATTCATTTACAGTCGCTGCAATGCCAGCTCCAGCTCTGCCAAAGTCTCAAGGGTATTGGCTGCAGCAAAGTGATCAAGCCACGGCAACGCTGCAGCCATCCCCTGAGCCACCGGTGTATAGTCCTTCCAACCCTTCAATGGATTAAGCCAGATAATTTTACAGTTGCGTTTCTTAAGTTTCTGAAGCCCTTCAGACAGCATCTCAGGAGGATTCGTGTCGTACCCATCAGAAAGAATAATCACCACCGTTCTGCCATCAACACAAGTTGCTGCATACTGTTCGTTGAATAGTTTCAGGTTAGCACCGATTTTTGTGCCACCACCGAACCCCTGTGCCATTATTGACAACCGATTCATCGCACGTGTCGTGTCATGATCTCTTAGCGTATCGCCGATACGCACCAGCGCAGTATGAAACAAATAGGCATCGGCACGGGTATCGTGACTGATCAACCCTTTCAAAAACGCCAGAAATACTTTTGCATATACCGTCATTGAACCGGATACATCCAGAAGCGTTACAATTTTAACCGGCCGATCCGGTCGATGCTTACGATACAGCCGCATCGGCACACCGCCGTGGTTGATGCTGTTTCTTATTGTCTTACGTAAGTTCAGTGTATTACCGCGCTGACTGAGTCGATATCTGCGAGAGCGGCGATCACGCATCGCTTTTGCAAGCTTGTACGCTAATACTTCGGCCTGCTGCATGAGCTCAGGGGTTGCCATCTCGCGAAAATCTGTCTTGTTCAGGTTACCCACCTGTGACGCGATAAGTCTACCTTTACCACTGTGGTATGCCTCACCGTCTTCATCGCTGGTTTCCGGTTGATCTGCAGATCCCGATCCTGCATCACTATGAGAATCATCTGCACCCGGCTGAAACCTGCTTTGCCTTTTCTTCAGACTTTGTTCATTTCTGGAATTGATGCCGGCTTTCTCTCGGCCACGATTAAACCAGTAACTGGAAAAGAGCTCGTCAAACTGGTCAAAGCTCTCTTTATTGGAAGTACAAACCGCTTTGCAGGCAAGCCTAACCTGATGATGCTCTTCTATATCAATAGACTGCAGGGCACAAAGAGTCGCTTCTGTTTCCGCCACACCAGCCCGGTAACCGTTATACCGAAGGTGGGCAATGAAGCCCGCCATTCTTTCACTAACCCCACTGGCGGTGGCAGGAAATTGAGTCGTCTTCAAGCGACAACCTTACCAACAAGTCTTTCGGTAACTTCGCGTGGCATTGAGTATTGATCAATTTGTGTTTTTAGCAGACAAACCAAGGTTGCCTGCAACTCTACCGGATCATCACTGAGCTTCGATATTCCAAGCCCTGCCAAAGCTGCTGCCCAGTCAAGCATCTCTGCGACACCGGGTTTCTTCTCCAGCTCCTCTTTACGCAGTGCCTGTACAAAACCAACAATTTGCTCTGCCAGACTGTTATCCATGTGTGGGCTACGCGCCTGTAAAATAGCAAGTTCGGTTTTAAAGTCCGGATATTCGACATAGGTATAAAAGCAGCGGCGTCGTAACGCATCTGACAAATCACGACTGCCGTTCGATGTGAGTACTACGATCGGTTTTGAGGTAGCTTTTACAGTGCCCAGTTCCGGTATAGACACCTGATAGTCAGACAATACCTCAAGCAGATAGGCTTCGAACTCTTCATCTGCGCGATCAATTTCATCAATCAATAACACCGGAGCTTTCGTCTGGGTAATCGCGTCCAGCAGTGGACGTTTAAGCAAATATGCTTCAGAAAATATCTGTGACTCAATTTCATCTGCCGAGCCCTCACGTACCGCTTGAACACGCAAGAGCTGCTTTTGATAATTCCACTCATAAATGGAGGTACTGGCATCCAGCCCCTCATAACACTGTAAGCGGATAAGTTGCGTGTCATGAATTGAAGCCAGCTGCTTGGCGATTTCCGTTTTACCCACACCTGCAGCACCCTCCAGCAATAGAGGCCGCTGTTGTTCAGTTGCCAGATAGACCGCCATCGCCAACTCATCGCTGGCGATATAGCACTCTGCGGCGAGATCCTGCTGGATTTTTTTCCAACCCATAAAAACTAAAAACCCGCTTTACGATTCAGCATGCAAACCGAGTTCGTTGGCGGTTTTCCAAATGCGCCAATGATCATGCGGCATATGCGTATGGGTAAGGCCGAATGCTCTAAACGCATCGTTAATTGCGTTTGAGAATGCTGGCACACCCCCCACATTCGGACTCTCACCAACCCCCTTCGCACCGATCGGGTGATGCGGGCTCGGAGTTTCAGTAAAGTCAGTCTGATAGTTAGGCGTTTCCCAGCTGGTCGGGATAAAGAAATCCATTAACGTACCAGTCTTTACGTTACCGAGTTCGTCATAGGCAATCTCCTGCCCGAGTGCGATAGCCAGCGCTTCGGTTAAACCACCATGCACCTGCCCTTCAATAATCATCGGATTGATTCGTGTGCCACAATCATCGAGTGCATAGAACTGCCGGATGTCTGAAACACCGGTATCAACGTCTACATCCATCACGCAGACATACGCACCAAACGGGTAGGTCATGTTTGGTGGATCATAATAGCTCACCGCTTCCAGCCCCGGTTCGACACCAGGGATCGCCTGGTTGTAGGAAGCGTAGGCAATCTCTTTCATGGTTTTGAACTTCTCAGGTGCACCCTTCACGACAAAGCGGTCAACCTCCCACTCGATATCGTTATCGTGAACTTCAAGCAGGTAAGCCGCAATCATTTGCGCCTTGGCGCGAATCTTACGGCCAGCCATGGCCGTGGCAGCACCTGCAACCGGTGTGGATCGCGAACCATAGGTACCTAAACCATACGGTGCGGTATCGGTATCACCTTCTTCAATAGTGATATCGTCGGCAGAGATGCCAATCTCGGTCGCCAGTATTTGCGCAAACGTTGTGGCATGACCCTGCCCCTGTGAGATCGTACCCAGCCGCGCAAGTGCAGAACCGGTTGGGTGAATGCGTATCTCACAACTGTCAAACATCCCCATACCCAGAATGTCGCAATTCTTTACCGGACCAGCACCGACAATCTCTGTGAAGTGACAAAGACCAATTCCCATAAGCTTGCGTGTCTTACCGGCTTTGAAGTCTTCGACCCGCTGTGATTGCTCTTCTCTTAACTTGCTATAACCTACAGACTCAAGCGCCTTATCCCACGCTGTGTGATAGTCACCAGAGTCATATTCCCAGCCAAGGGCTGACTGATACGGAAACTGATCTTTTCGAATAAAGTTTTTCGCGCGCAGTTCCGCTGCATCCATATTGAGTTTTATAGCCAGCACTTCAATCATACGCTCAATAAAGTACGCGGCTTCTGTTACCCGGAACGAACAACGATAGGCAACACCACCCGGGGCTTTATTCGTATAAATACCGTCCACCGCAAGATAGGCTGTTGGGATATCATAAGACCCGGTACAGATGTTCATAAAACCGGCGGGGTATTTAGTAGGATCCGCACAGGCATCAAACGCACCGTGATCCGCCGTTGTATGGCACCATAGCCCGGTTATTTTACCTTCTTTGGTTGCAGCAATTTTACCCTGCATCCAATAGTCTCTGGCAAACGCGGTAGCACTTAGATTCTCCATTCTATCTTCCACCCACTTCACCGGCTTGCCAGTGACGATAGAGGCAACGATAGAACAAACGTAACCGGGGTATACCCCTACCTTGTTACCAAAGCCACCACCAATATCGGGCGATACAACACGGATGTTGTGTTCTGCAATGCCTGACAGCAAAGAGGCGACGGTTCGAACAACATGCGGCGCTTGAAAAGTGCCCCACAGTGTCAGCTTGCCATTAACCTTATCCATTGAGGCAACCGAACCGCAGGTTTCCATCGGGCATGGGTGGGTTCGATGGTAGTAAACCATTTCTTCTGCTACCACATCGGCTTCACCTATTACTGTTTCAGTGGCAGCCTTGTCGCCCTGCTCCCAGGTAAAGATGTGATTGGGGTGTCTGCGTGCACCATGTGCACCTTCTTTTTCATCGGCTATGTCTTCACGCAGTATCGGTGCGTCAGGAAGTTCTGCTTTAAACGGATCAACCAGTACCGGTAGTTCTTCGAACTCGACTTTCACCAGATCCACTGCGTCCGCAGCAATATAGCGATCCTCTGCAATTACAAACGCAATCTCCTGCCCTTGAAACAGAACCTTCCCGTCTGCCAACACCATTTGCTTGTCACCTGCAAGTGTTGGCATCCAATGCAGATTCAATGGTTCAAGATCTTTCGCAGTTAATACTGCGATTACACCCGGAAGCTCCATCGCAGCTGATGTATCAATCGATTTGACGCGAGCATGTGCATGTTGCGAGCGTACAAAATCACCGAATAACATGTCCGGTAGTTTGATGTCATCAACGTAGTTGCCTTTACCTTGAGTAAAGCGCGCATCTTCGACACGCTTGCGCGAGGTTCCCAGGCCTTTCAGTGCGGCACGTCGTTCCTGTACTGACTCTGCAGTTGCGCTCATGTGACTGACTCCGGTTTGTTAAGTTCCTCTGCGGCGGCCATCACCGATTTGACGATGTTCTGATAGCCGGTACAGCGACAAAGATTACCTGCAATACCAAAGCGCACGTCTTCTTCAGTCGGGTTGGGGTTTTCTTCAAGCAAACGATGCGCACGGGTAATCATCCCTGGGGTGCAAAAACCACATTGCAGTCCATGGTGTTCTTTAAACTTCTCCTGCAGAACATGCAGTTTGTCAGGATCACCCAAGCCTTCAATCGTTGTAATCTCTTTACCCTGCGCCTGCACAGCGAACACGGTGCAGGACTTAACCGACATTCCGTCCATGTCAACCGTGCAAGCACCACAGTGAGTTGTCTCGCAGCCGATGTGCGGCCCGGTTATCTCAAGCTGCTCTCGCAACACATGGATCAACAACTCACGTGGCTCAGCTTCTGCTGTCACACTCTGGCCATTGACGTTTAAATTTATTGTTTGTTTCGACATAGTGCTTCTCCTATCAGGCCCGGGCCCAGGCTTGTTGAATGGCTCTCCGCAGAATGATTGCTGCGGCATGGCGTTTAAATTCAGCAGGGCCACGGTTATCATCAACCGGATCAATCTGCCCCATCGCAGATGCCACAGCACTATTAACGGAGGCGCTATCCAAACCATCACTCACCAGCTGCCGGGATGCTTCTTCGCAAAACAGAGGGGTATCGGAAAGATTCGTTAGTGCGATTGATGCCTGCTCGCAACTGCCATCTGCGCCTTTAGTGAGTAACACAGCGGCAGCGGCCGTAGCGTAATCACCGATCTTCCGCTTTTGCTTCTCGTAGGCATAGCCACCTGAATATGCCGGAAAACGAATTTCGGTGAGTATTTCCAGGTCATCGCGCGCAGTGAAATAGGCAGCCTCATAGAATTCCCGGGCATTCACTGTGCGCTCGCCATCAGGACCGCTGAGGGTGAAACTGGCATCGAGGCATTGCATTAGCGCCGGCATATCATTGCCAGGATCGCCGTTTGCCACATTACCGCCCAGCGTACCCATATACCTTACTTGCGGGTCGGCGATTTGAAGCGAGGTTTCACGGACTATCGGCGCGGCTTTATGCAGCTCTTCGCTGGCAATTAACTCTGCCTGGGTTGTCATCGCGCCGATACACACTTCACCGCCGGAAACCGAGATCTTCCTAAGTTCTTTAACTGCCTGCAAATCGATCAAATGCTCCGGCATTGCCAGACGCAATTTCATAGTCGGTATAAGACTGTGCCCGCCTGCAATAACCCGGGCGTCGTCGCCGAGTTTCGATAGCAGCGCGACTGCTTCGGGTATTGAGCCCGGTTGGTGATACTCGAAGTTTCCGGTAATCATGATCCGCCTCCTGTAGTGACGTCTCAGAGGTTACGCGGAACGACTCACGCGGAGAAGCGTTTCTGCATGAAGAGAGGTTTGTTATTCACCACTTACGCGTGATATTCACCAACGTCGTTGGTGCAGAAATTCAGCTATCTTTATGTTTTCAATAACATTAACAGCTCTAAATCTTGCTACCCTCTTGCGGACTCCGGAAATTGCACCGGGGTATGTGCAGACCCGTCGCTGAGCACCTGCAGCAAACTGATAATCCGGTTTCGACTGACAGGAACACTGGACAGATTCGGGTAGCCCACAAACAAACAGACACCGGTATCCTTTCGCTTCTCAAAATTCTCCACCATTTTGATGTTGACCAGATAGCTGCGATGCGTGCGATGAAATCCTTCTTCTGACAGTTTGCTTTCCAACTCAGTGATCGAACACGGACAAAAGTGTGTGCCCGACCTGGTATACAGATGCGTGTAGTGACCATCTGCCCGGACCGCTGCGACGTCCGATGCATCGAGATAACCAATTTTTTTGTTTTTCTCGAATGGAATCTTTACCGTTGACTTAGCATCTACGTCTGCTGCGGGCTGGAGGCTGGCTTTTTCACTTGCAGTTTTGACCGAGGCTGATGTTACGTTCGCTACATTGTTTTCCGGGATTTGATCGCTATCTACGCCTCCGGGAGATTTCGCCTTAGAGTGCGTTTGCGTTAAAAAGCTGGTGGTCGCCAATAGGAACGACCCACAGATCACGAACGATGCGATAGCAACCGAGATGGCAAGTGAATGGTTTGACATTGCCACCGGCACAGACTTAAAACTGTCATCCGCCTGAAAGGTTGTGCCAAGCATTGCCGCATAGTGCACCGCCGCTACCGCAAAGCCGAACACCACAGACCCAAAGACGATGTTTTGTTTTGATCTGTGACCATACGCCACGTGAACAGCCAGGATGCCCGCGACAGCTGCAACCACCGCAGCCATCACAACAGAGACTGTACTGAATTGAGGAACAACACCCCTGATCGCAAGCATACCGACGTAGTGCATGACAATAACCCCTGCCCCGAGCACCAGACCCGCGACCTTTAAAACCGCAGGAGTTCGATTTGAAAAGTGTAAAAGCAGCAATGCCGTACCAGCCACCAGTATCGCAATCAGCGCTGAACCCAGAGTTTGCAAAGAGTCGTAGTAGACCGGAACTGAAATCTCATGCGCCAGCATCGCCACAAAATGCATCGACCAGATACCACCGCCGATAACAAAAGCAGACATAACAACAAGTGTTTTTCGCCTTGTTTCCGGCAATGATGCGATGTTATTGCTTATCGCCAAACCGGTAAATGCTGCGACCAGCGACACTGCAATCGACGCAAACACCAGAATCATATTGTGCGATACCGCAATCAACTGATAAGTTTTCCGGGTAGAGGAATTAAGACACTACAGCAATTGTTAAGCATTGGGAGCAAACTCGTCAAGCCCGGTCCAATTTTATGTAATTCACAGCTGCTCTGCTAACCTCACCCTCACTATCGATCCTTTGTTGGTTTTAATGTACCGATAGCAGGCGAATTGCTGCTTACAGTGCGTGTTGGCTAGCGTATCTACAGAATAACCTGACCCGCGTCTTTCGGGTGATCCGTTATCTGCTCATAACCTTGCTCAGTTATTATATAACTGTCTCCAACCTGTGCACGGAATGTATCCGTGGCAACTGAGCCATCGATCGCCAAAACCATACCCGGTTGCAATACAGTTTTATCACCAGTAACGAGTTGTGGCTTTTCCAGGAAACTGAATCCGGTTGCGCGCCCGCATCGAAACGGATAATCATATCCCGCGCTTTCAATTACTTCTGCATATGCGGCGTGAACACTCTCAGCGGTAACCCCGGGGCGCAGCACTGCAAGTGCCGCTTGTTGGCTGGATACTGCAACTTCATACACCTGCTCTTGTGATTTGTCGGCAATTTCGTCAATCCAGAAAGTTCTGTCGAAACCAAGCTTAAAGCGGTGGAAGTTTGTCATTCCACAAAAACAAAGAAATACCGGCTCGCCGCTTTTCATTACTCGAGTACTGGCGCGATGATGAGTTTTAATAATCTCGTCACCGGAAGCCATAATTTGTAAGAAGTGAGTATTCGGTGACATATCGGTGGTGTTGTAGTACTCCTCCAATAACTGTGCAGCTTTTCGGGTACCCGCTTGTGAAGTCGCAATCGCTACTTCAAATTCAGCCACGCCATCCTCAATTGCATCACGACCCGCCTCCATCATGGCACTGGCAACCAAGCCTGCATGGCGTGCAAGCTGAAGCTCGTCTGGCGACTTTATCATCCGTATATCAGAAAGTATGGGCGTGACGTTGCTGATCGATTCAGGATCTATCAGTGTATCGATATATTGCCGTACCAAAGGCGGCATAAGGTCCAGCTCAATGCCAACCTTATCGACGCCACGCAAGGCAGCCGGCAGCTCTTCACGCCACTCATTTCCCATGCCGTCATTCCAAGCAACTATTCTATCTGCTGTTGCAAGTACTTTGGCACTTTCAAGATCAATTGCGGGAGTAATCAGAAGACTGGCATCGTCTTTACTAACAATCAGAATTGTCGGCCGACCAAACTCCATATGCAGGTAGTCGAAGTAACCGGTGAGATAATAAACGTTATCCTCATCAGTGATCAATGCGACATCTACATCCGCAGCAGCGAGCCGGGACCTGAACTCAGTCAGGCGTTTATTGAACATAAATATACTCCCCACGACTACACATCATCGTGTCCACATTTGTAAAGTCTGGCCCTTCAGAATGAGACGATAAACCCGGTACAGTAATATGCAGTGTACGCATTGCGTATGACCAAAGTCGTTTTAGTTTGATATCTATACCGCATGCTATGGCATAGTAGCTGGTACTAACGTTGGACACTAACATGCTGCTTGAAGCACCGGCACGTGGGTTTGATGAGGCGGAATTCCTCACCCGCACAAAGAACACCCAAACACAGATGGCAAGCCGGGGCCTTGAAGGCATCTTGTTAATGAGTGAGCCAGAGGTCCGCTATTTTACCGGCTTTCACACATTGTTCTGGCAGAGCCCAACACGGCCATGGTTTGTGTTTGTACCCCTGGAGGGTAAGCCTGTCGCCGTTATACCTGAAATTGGCGCGGCACTGATGCGCCAATCCTGGATTGATGACATTCGCACCTGGAGCGCACCTACGCCGAAGGATGATGGCATTAGTCTGTTAACTGACTTGCTATCCCCACTTTCATCTAACAAAGCAACACTAGGGGTCATGAAAGGCCATGAAACTTCGCTGCGAATGCCTTTGGGTGACTGGGAACGACTAATTAAAGCACTTCCAGGCTTGCAGATCGCTGATACAACGTCCCTTGTCCAGGGCCAGCGCATGGTCAAATCAGCGGCAGAGATAGAAAAGCTTAGCTATATTTGCAAAGTTGGTTCATCAGCATTCGCCAAAGTAACCGAATTTGCTACCGAAGGCATGCCTCTGGAAACCGTATTCAGGGAGTTCCGCAGAACTGCTTTGGCACAAGGTGCTGACGATGCACCTTATTTGGTAGGTGCCGCAGATCAGGACGGCTATGCAGATGTAATCTCCCCACCCTCTCTCAGGCCGCTGCAGTCAGGTGATATTTTAATGATGGATACCGGTTGCACCTGGGATGGTTACTTCTGTGATTTCGATCGTAACTGGGCTGTTGGCAAAGCAAGTGACAAAGCAAAGCGTGCTTATGATGTTTTATGGCGTGCAACAGAAGCAGGCATCGAAGCTGCACGTCCGGGGAACACCTGTCGTGATCTCTTCAATGAAATGTCTGCGGTAATTGCAGAGCTGGATAACAGTGGAGGTGCAGTCGGACGTCTCGGCCACGGACTCGGTATGCAACTTACCGAGCAACCATCACATGCCGCATTCGATGAGACATTGCTCAAAGAGAATATGGTACTTACCATCGAACCCTCTCTTTCCTATGCCGACAGACGGATGATGGTGCACGAAGAAAACATCGTCGTTGGCAGCAACGGTGCGAAACTGCTCAGTACACGCGCACCCGTTGAGTTACCAATCATTTGATGTACACCGCACAACGCCCGGCAACACCAGCTGAATGAGTGGTCAATCTTATTCCAGGGGCGTGGTATACGTCATTCTCGCCGGTGTATTTTTAAGTTCTGGCGGACTCCTGGTTCGATTTGTAGATCAGGCGAGTCCATGGGCTATATTGTTCTATCGCTCCCTGGTGTTCACAGCTACCGTTGCACTATTCCTGTTTATTCGGGACCGCGGGTCTTTTAAATCTCAATTCCTGAAAATCAAAGCGGTTGATCTACTGGTATCACTATTACTCGCCATCGGGTTTATCTGTTACCTGCTTAGTTTGTTTAACACCAGCGTCGCGAACACGGTACTGTTGCTTAGCACAGGCCCGGTTGTCGCCGGAGTATTGGCATATTTTGTACTTGGTGAACCCCTCAGAGCTATAACCTGGCTCGCCATGGCATTGGCTATTGCCGGTGTCTGCGTCATGGTTTCAGGTGGTGTAAACGCAAGTGACATCACTGGCATTTTATTCGCCTTGTGTGCAGTTGTGTCATTTGCATTTTTCGTCGTGTTGTTACGCTACCTCGGTCCACAACGCGATATGATGGCCCCAACTGCACTGGCAGGCCTGTTCGCTGCAGTTATGTGTATACCCATGTTATTTCCATTAGCTGACAATCTGGCTATCTCAGGTCGGGACTTACTCGTAGCAATATGCCTTGGCAGTGTTCAGGTAGGCTGTGGGTTTATCTTTATTACACTGGGATCGAGAAGCGTCCCTGCGGCACAGGTACCACTGTTAAGTTTGTCAGAAACCGCATTGTCACCACTATGGGTTTGGTGGGTGGTGAACGAAGTCCCGGCGTTTAACACATTGATAGGCGGGGCTATAGTATTAGTTGCCGTGCTGATGCAGGGATACACCGGTCTCAGAAACAAAAAGGCATACGCCTAAGTAGCCGGGATATTCCGGACGTGCGAATTTTTAGGCGATCCACTTAAACCGAAAACATGGATTCGAGATCGTGCTTGGAATACGCCTTGAATGCCAGCATGGTATCAGTTGATTCAATACCCTCAATTTCCACAAAGCGATTAGTAACCATACTTGCCAGCGCATCGTTATCAGCAACGCGGGCTATCGCCACAAGATCATAGTTACCGCTAACCGAGTAGACCTCGGATATTCCATCCACCTGCGTCAGCTTTTCCGCTACTTCGTTTACTTTTAATCGATCTGTGGTCAGTAGAATTATAGAGGTAACCATTTGGGTCTTCCGCTCTTTCAACACGCTGAGTGTATCACTTTACGGGTAATTGAGAACGCGCGGCAAGGGGCAGCGTCTATACGTCGGGAGAGCTTATGTTGCCGTTTTCTTCATTGCTCAGTGACTAGTTCACTGCCAGGAAATATCCGGTGCAAAAAAAAAAGCCGCAGCAAAAGCTACGGCTTCGGTAGTACCTTAAACTACACTACCGTGTAGTTCTAATGGTTACTAGACTGCTTGTACTTTATTAGCACAAGGGCCTTTCTCGCCTTGTCCAACTTCAAACTCGACCGCCTGGCCGTCGTTCAAAGTTGCATATCCACCACCGGCTTCAATTTCAGAATGGTGAACAAACAAATCTTTGCCGCCGTCTTCCGGTGTGATAAATCCAAAGCCTTTCTCAGCGTTGAACCACTTAACTGTACCTTTACTCATGTATAAACTCTATATTTTGGTGAAAATCAAAAACTACCGTCGTTATCACCATCGCAACGGGTAGTGCGCTGTTTTCTGCTCAGTTGGTATCCGAACACAACAACAAAGGCAATATCCATCGCCTATCCACCTATTGTGGGGGTTATTGTCTGAATTACAAGGTATTTTTTGCCAAACCCCTGTTAAAGTCCATTTTCTCACCGTGTATACACGGTGAAATCCACCCAACAACAGCATTCCTTAGCCACCACAGACAGCAAAGCTGGCTAATCCTGAATTTTGCGTTGGGAACAGCTAGGGCAGAATTTCGAGCTTTATATTCTGAAAATCCAAACCATTGTCCGGTGTATCGGGCTTTTTCGAAGAGCCAAACGTTTTGCTGTTCACATGAAAGGCAAGCATACCAATACTGTTAAACTCGCTGCCTTCGTCGGTGTAGGAAAACTCGCTGAGTAGCGCGCCGGCCTGTTTTAACGATCCGGAAATCACTACTCCGTCTGCAAGCTTCTCGATAGTCATTGAGCCCGTATAGCTGGTTGCGGGCTCAAATCGGTAAGCGTCGCCTCCTCCGCCAAGCCGCGTATAGCCCTTGGTCGTGCCAAGTAGCCGCCCTTGTTCATCCGCTTTATGCTTTCGAATATCAATGTTTGCAGCTGATGCATCAGCCAGATTGATATCGAAGTCAATCATATAGCCCGGTAAGTGATCATATAGGGCATTAGGTTTCTTGGATGAAGCAGATAAGTCCCCTTCGAGTTCCGCACGCTCCAATTTGTCATACATACCCACCCGAAAGGCTGAGTCTCTATCTTCCCCGACTGTTTCAGGAGTGGTGAATGTGAAAGTAGCTAGCAGCTTTTGCCCCTCGCCCAATAGCTGAGGTTCGAATGTAGTACGAATGCCTCGCCCTGAACCACCTGACACCAACCCCAAATAGCCACTGCTTACTTCGATAGCACTGCTGTTAGTGGTCGTCCACCAGTTGCTGTCACTATCATCAGTGCCGTTATCGCGACTGCCATCTGCAAAGCTGTCATCAAATAGTATACCGGGCTGCGCAGGTTTAACTGATACAGGTGCAGCTGATTCTACTTTGGCATCAGTTGAAGTACTATCAGCAACTACTCCTTCAGGTGCTGGAGCATGAGCATAGTCGAGCTTAAAGAAAGTTACTTTGTCAAAATCCATTTCCGGATCCGGACTGGAATTGTTCTGTGAGTAGGCACCGGCTTTGAAAAACATAAATTCATTTTCCACACTGAATCCACTATCACGCATATCAAAAGGTTCAGCACTGATCTCTGTACCATCGTCACGAATGATCTTGACATTCAGCATCGGAATTACAGCATCACCTTCACGCTTGCCGGTAACTTCTATTTCATAGCTAAATATTTCATCCAGCGCGATTCCGTCATCCGGGTTAGACACACGGTCTCCACGGCTGCCAATAATTTCTACCCATTGCTCTTTGCCGACAGCAGGTTCATGCGCGTAGTAGATTGAACCATACTTGTTACGGGGCAGCTTGCGATAGTACAAGCGAATCGGCTCATCGTCCTTTGCATGTATCTGCCCAATGATCACCCGCCCTATCTGATAATCTTTACCAAGTCTGGTAACCTGATTTACAGCCAATGTAGCTTTCAAGATTCCATCTACACCACCTGCCTTCGCCTGCGCAGATAACGGTGCGGAGGAGAAAACCCAGTTGTTCCTGTTCGGGAATCCACCTTCAACCCGGGTTTCAATACCTTCATCGCCCCGGCGCAGCATCCCTCTTAACTCGGTGCGAGTATAGTTAGTGTTTTTTGAGGTTTTAGCCCCTGCAGGCGTTGATCGAAAGACCATGCCACCGGTAGCCGGGTCAGTATAAAAATATCGCGGGTCAGTCCAGCCGGCAGCCAGCTCATTCTCATACACACTATCTGCCTTATCATCACCATCATCATCTGCAGGGGTGGTCACATACCAGCCTTTTAAATCAAAGTTCTCCCCCGGTGTTTTATCTACCCGCAACCCCATAACCCCCTGCCCCTTACGCTCAGTCAGCACAGGTGTCGCTGGCTTCTCGACTGGTTCACCACACCCGAAAGCCGATACTTCGACGATGCTATTCCAGTCGTTAGCTTCATTGCCATCACTATTGATGCGTATAAACTGTGCCTGCACGCCGTCAAACGGATACGATTCAAAATCCAGTGTTGTGCCGCCGGACTGCCTTACAGGCACTACCAGTTCATAGTCTGATCGGTTCGAAGATGCTTCCACAGAAAACTTCGCCTTACGACTATCACCTTTATACCAGGCAATATTGAGAGACTTAACTGTTTGCACCGCACCAAGATCGAGTAAAAGGGTTTTGGGTGACCCTTGTGACTGATTGGACCACCTTGAGTCAGGATCCATATTGCCATCAATCGCATTTTCGGGCCCATGCGTTTCCTCAAAGAGTCCGTCGTCTGTCGATGAGACAATGACAAGACTATCGTTCGCATCACATTCCGCGTTCACCATCGCTTGAGCAAACGAATGGGAGCTTGTCAATGCAAGAATTGCTACGCAAACCAAGTACCACGACCGCATAATATATCTCCGGTAAATTATATTTGAATGCAGGAGGTCAGCCCGAGAAGGTGGTAGGCATTAATTGCCGGGGAAGCCAAAGAGCCAGTTCCGGAAAAAGAATTACCAGTAGCAATATGATCAGCATCGGTATCAATATAATGACCACGTCCCGCAGCACTTGAACAACATTGAGTCCACCTATTGCCGATGAGATCAGTAAACATAAGCCATACGGAGGAGTCACCAATCCAAAGGCCAGTGAGATGATTCCAATAATCGCAAACACCACCGGATGTATTCCCGCACCTGCAGCAACAGGCATTAACACGGTTCCCAGGATGATGATTGTTGGGATAGCATCAATGAACAGACCAAACAACAGAAATAGCAGCGCGATTATAAGCCCGGTTTCAAACGGACCCGCATTAAATAGCGTCAGCCACTCTACAATAAGTCGTGGCACTTTGTAGTAAGCAAGCAACCACCCGAACGCGGTAGCCGTGCCGATGGCAAATAAAGAAATGGAGGCAAATCTCCCGGTATCGTAGAAGATGTGCCCAAGTTCACGGAAGCTGACGGTTCTGTATACAAACAAACCCAAAATCATTGCATAGGCTGCCGCAATGATCGCGCTTTCAGTAGGCGTAACAATACCGCCCACAATGCCACCCACCACAAATACCGGCGTCAGCAATGCCAGTATAGCGCCGGAAAAGGCTTTCCAGAACTCCTTAAAACTCGGTCGCCCGGTTGTTGGATAACCATAGACTTTCGCGTAGCCATATACAGTACACAGTAGAGCAAGCCCGATAAGTAAACCGGGGATCGCTCCGGCAAGAAAAAGTGCACCGACCGAAATCTGCATTACCCCACCCCACACCACCATCAGAATACTTGGAGGAATAATTACACCCATCACTGAAGAACAAGCAGTTATTGCTACAGCAAAACGCGCATCGAATCCTTCGCGCTTCATTGCTGGTATAAGAATTTTTCCGCAACCGGCAGCATCTGCTGTTGATGAACCAGAAATACCAGCAAACAACATGGACACCACCACATTGACGTGACCAAGCCCACCGGGGAGCCAACCGGTCATTACCTTGGCAAGCTCAATCATCCGATCCGTGATCTTGCCGGAATTCATTAAATTTGCAGCTAACAGAAAAAACGGCACGGCTAGTAAAATAAACGAGTTATACGACTGGAACATTCGGTCTATCAGAATGAATGGCGTTAATCGCAAGTCGAGTACAACAATGGGAATAGTCGCAAGCCCTAAGGCGAAGGCTACTGGTACACGTAACACTACCAGCAACAGAAATATCCCCACCAACAAACCGCAGGCCATACCCGTCGGGATTATCATCATGATACTGAACTCGAAGACTGGCGGTATTCATGGACAGCCTCAGAGAGTCTGTAGACAGCAAACACGGTCCAAACGAAACCAGCCAACGGCACAGAGATATGCGTTACCGCCATCTTCGCCCCCATCATGACAGAGTTTTGAATAGAGCCGAACTTTGTATACTCAATTCCATACCAGGCAAACAGCAGCCCGAAAAGAATCAACAACACTAATACGAAGCCATTTTGTAGCAGCCTCCAAAAAGGTGACTTTGCCTGACGTAGTACCTCTACATGAAAATGTGTACCGTCCCACACTGCGATCATCGAGCCGATCATCACCACCCATACGAAAATAAAGGTCGCGAGTTCTTCGGTCCACAGATAAACCGGAATAATGCCCGTGTACCGTGCAATCACCTGGGCTGCTACCGGCAAAGCCAAAGCCATCATCAATACAGCGACTAACACACGCAGTACCATACAGAAGCGCTCCAGTACCATTCCTATCAAGGTGGATGTCTCCGGATATTAAGGTGGCTATTGTAGAATAGCGTGCCGATAAATACGGCACGCTTTTAGGTATTACTCAAAGGGCTTTTGAACAAACACTTACATTGAGCGGATAGATTCCAACAGCTCAGTTGCACCAAGATCTGCAGCAAATTCATCCTGCACCGGCACTACCAGTTCAAGTAGTTTTTCACGGCCTTCAAACTCGGTTACGGTGATATGACCGGCATCTGCCATTTCCTTCAGCTTCTCACCATCTTCACGGCTTTCAATCTCACGACCGATTGCACCGGCTTTGGCACCTGCCTCAAGTACAACGGCCTGTAAATCTTCCGGCAACTTGCGAAAGGTTTTACCACTCATAGTCAGAGGCCGTACGGTAATGGCATGCTTGGTTAATGTGATGTTGGGCGCAACCTCATAGAACTTGAGATTCTGAATTGACGCTGCTTCATTTTCAAAACCTGCAATAACACCAGTCTGGATTGCGTTATACACCTCGTTGTATGCAATCGCTGATGGTGCTGCACTAATCGCTGAGAATATCTTTGCCTGAATAGGTGCACCCATAACGCGCATTTTGTGACCCTCAAGCTCATCCATGTTAGCAATGGCATTGGCTGATGCCAGGTTACGCGTACCACCACCCGCGTAGCCAATGACTTTTATATCTGCTTTTTCCAGAAGCTCATCCTCAAGCGGTTTTAATACATCCGATGACAGTACTGCATTCCAATGATCAAGATCACGGAATAAAAACGGCATATCCATCAGCGGAATTGCCGGTGCAAAAACTGCCATGTTAGACGGTGCCATAATGGCGTAGTCGATGGCAACCCCTTGCTGCAGGAAAGTAACAAAATCACTCTCGTCACCCAGCTCACCATTTAAATGCATCTCAAATTCAACGTCACCATCATATCCTTCACCAATGAGCTTCTCGAACTCACGTAGCGTTTTTGTGTAGGCATGATTTTCATCAAATAGACTTGCACCACGAAGTGTTATATCTGCAGCGTTAACAGATAGTGATATCGTTGACAGCACGGTCACAGCGGCGGCAGCCTTTGCGATCGAGAAGGTGGATTTTAATAAGCTCATTACATACTCCCAATGGATTAAAGAAATGCGGCCTGGCCGCGAATAAACTTGATAGATCCCGAATAGCCGGGCATTTCGGAGCCAGTGCTACGTAAGCACACAAACTCCGTACTGCGGTACAAACTGAAAATTCCCGGCTGTAATTTATCCAGCCCCGTCACCAACCGGGCAGTTGTATTTTGCATCAACAGCTAACTCCTCAATCTCGCTTGAACAGGCTCTGTGTCACCTAAGGGTATCTCGCCTACAGTGGTGTTTCTCATTGCAGCATACATCGTGGCTTCACGTGTTACAGCGGCAACACATCCCTCACATAGCGAGAAAGTCAGAACCTCCGCAACACACTCGCGCCACGGTCTACTCTCACTCAACTCATGAGGAATAAAGTCAGGCAACGCATGAATGGCATCAGCCAGCGAAAATCCATCTTGCCCAACACCTTTCACTGCTTGCGAGATTTCATTAGCACGAGGATCATTCAAGTCATAAGTTGTACCGTCGTCCAGTCTCTGCAGACAAAAGCGCATCCACATGGCGGCGGCATATGCAAATGGTCTGATGTCTGTATTTGCGTTCAGGGCTTTGATGGCTGGTTGAAATATGCGTTGCGGCAGCTTTTCAGTACCATCGCTCGCAATCTGAAAGGTCTGATGGGCGATAGAAGGGTTGGAAAACCTATCAGTCAGAGCCGATGCGTATTCGCCATAGTCTACACCCGGTACCGGTTGCAACAGTTCTGCTGCGGCTTGCAAGTGCCTTTGGACCAGCCTGGAAAGATGTTCATCTTGCATTACATCGCGTACGCAGGCGCTGCCGCTCAAATACCCGCTATAAGCCAACATAGAGTGAGTCCCGTTCAGCATCGTTAGCTTCATACGCTCGTACTGCGCTACATCGTCAACGAAGACCGCCCCACCGGCCTCCCACTTGGGTCTGCCTGAAGGAAAAGTATCTTCAATAATCCATTGAATAAAAGGCTCTGTTTCAACCGCAGCCTTATCTTCGCAGCCAGTCAGTCTTTCCGCGTCTTTGTAAGTTTCAATGGTAGGCGCAGGTGTAATTCGATCAACCATCGAATTCGGGAACGCCACTGTGTCTTTGATCCAGTTTGCCAGCTCATCGTTATAGGCAGAGCGTGAAAACCCGACGACACCGTCGCGCAGAAATTCTCCGTTAGCAGGCAGGTTGTCGCACGACACTATCGTAAAAGGCTCGATCCCTGATTCACGACGACGATAAATAGATTCGACAAGCAAGCCTAATACTCCCACTGCATTTGCGGGATTAGCAAGATCTGCCACTATCAACGAATTGCTCCTATCCGGCAATCGGCTTTCGCGATCAATTCCGTAACCGGCTTCCGTCACAGTGAGTGTCACAATGCGCACCCCGGGATCGCACAGCATTGACAATGTAGCTTCAGTGTCTGCAGCAATGACATGATCAATTGCCGCAATAATTCTTGCTGTACTATCTGCCGCACTGTTCACATGGCCCTTCTCGATCACTGTGTATAAACCGTTTTGGGTGTTCAGCGCGGAAGCAATCTCTTTTGAACGCAAACTAACACCGGCAATTCGCCAGTCACCGCCGTGTTGAGCCAATGCATCATCTGTAAACACCGCCTGATGCGCACGATGAAAAGACCCCACTCCGATATGAACAATGCCAATACCATGTTCTTCGGGTAGATAACCGGGTCGCCGCACCGAACTGCTTACCCCGTCTATCGATGTCAATCGAGCACACATCAGCTCAAAGCACCGTGAGCCGGATGACTAAGTGTTGCTTCTATTCCACGTAACTCCGCAAGGCCTTTTAACCTGCCAATCGCAGGATATCCAGGTTGAGCAGTACGATTGTGATCATCGAGAATGTTCTGTCCATGATCCGGTCTGTACGGAATCGAGATATCAGACCTACCTGTCAGCTTACGTTTGTGTTCTTCCTCAAGCACCGCCGCAATCAACGCGACCATATCTGTGCCACCTTGAAGATGCTCAGACTCATGGAAGCTACCAAACAACGCATCGCTTTCACGCTGTACGTTACGCAGGTGAAGAAAATGCACACGCTCACCGAGACGTTGCATCATGCCCGGCAAATCGTTGTCGGAGCGTGCCCCCAGAGAGCCAGAACAAAGCGTCACACCGTTTGAGTTGATGTCGACAGCGTCCAGAACTTGTTGGTAGTGACTTTCAGTTGACATGATTCTGGGCAAACCCATCAACGGATATGGCGGATCATCCGGGTGACAGCATAACCTCATTCCAAGAGATTCAGCATGAGGTGCAACCTCCGCCAGAAAATCTATTAGATTGGCCCGCAATTGATCAGCGGAGATGTTGTTATAGGCAGTCAAGTGCGAACGCACATCTTCTAAAGACAGCGTGATATCTGTCCCGGGTAATCCACAAACAAGATTATCCAGCAGCGCTGCCTTAGTTGAATCAGACATACCTGCAAAACGCACAGCGGCTGATTCGACAATTTCTTCGGGAAAATCTGCAGCAGCACCATCGCGTTTAAGCAGACTAATATCAAACACAGCGAAGTCCGTATAATCAAAACGCATGCAGGTTGCACCGCTTTGCAGTCGGTACGCTAAATCGGTACGCGTCCAGTCGAGTACCGGCATGAAGTTGTAGCAGACTACCTCTATACCTGCGGTATGCAGGTGAGTCAGGCTTTGACGGTAGTTTTCAATATGCTGTTTCCAATCCCCACTTTGCCGTTTGATATCTTCAGAAACCGGCAGACTTTCAACGACCACCCAGGCAAGATTTGATCGAGACCCATCAGCCATACGCGCAACCTCAAGCTGCCGCTGACCAATCTGTTCCATTGCCCAGACTTCGCCTGGCGGCACATGGTGCAACGCTGTGACGACGCCCTGCACTCCCGCCTGCAACAACTCATCAATTGAAACCGCGTCGTTCGGCCCGAACCAACGCCACGTCTGCTGCATTCTTATACATTCCTCCTCTTCAATGGAAATAATCTACCATGCTTCCATACTAGTTGACAACACTGACCTGTCGACGCTATAACTCCTACAGCCTTCGTGAAATCTGCCTATGAGCCCAGCCACCCTCATACCATTATCTGTCGAGAATGCCGTCTCCCCTCAGTTGCATAAAAGACTGCGTGACCGGATAGTTTCCTGCGAACTCGCTCCCGGCCAACGCATTTCAGAGACAGAAATTGCCGCAAGCTATGAAGTATCACGCCAACCGGTTCGTGAAGCATTTATAAAGCTGGCGGAAGAAAATCTGGTTAGCATTCGCCCGCAGCGCGGTACTTTCATAAAACGTATTTCAGTATCAGCTGCACTTACCGCACGATTCATTCGTGAGGCAGTTGAGGCAGACCTCGTCCGCAAGGTTGTAGATAATGCGACACCTGACATGATCATCGACCTTACATCGCACATAGAGCTACAGAAAAAAGTAGCAGAGGCTTCAGCACCAGCTGAGTTCATGCGCCTCGATGAGTCATTTCATCAATCATTAGCGAATTATGCAAAGGCACCCGAAGTATCCGACTACCTGGAAGGTCTCAACCTGCCAATGACACGCGTCAGGAACATCAGTGCCAGAGAGTTCTCACCGGGAAAACTTATTACTCAACACGCAGCAATCGTTGAAGCAATTAGAAAAGGCAGCGCAAAAAGCGCTGACAGGGCTATGCGTACACACTTACGGGAAATAAAAAATGATTTACCACAAGTGGTTGCAACCTACCCAGACTACTTTGAAGACACCGAGGTACTTACTGAAATTTGAATACCCATTCATCAATACAATCAATTGCAACACCCCAACCAGCTGAAGACGCACAACTACAAGAGTGGGTAGACTGGTTCCATCAATCTTTCTTACCTCAATGGATTGAACGCGCTCAAGATCCTGAAGGATTTGGTTTTTACGACCTACTAGACGATAAAGCAAAGCCGTTACAAAAAGACAGAAGAACTGTACTAGCCCAGGCACGGTTGCTTTTCACGTTCTCACATCTGGCTCTAATAACCGGGAGTACTGTTTTTCATAGGGCCGCACGGGTTGCACGCGACACACTACCCTCGTTTCGAAAAACACCTGGCATTTACAGTCGCGCTCGTAATGGTACTAAACAGCCTACCGGTAACAAAGATGACGATCTGGCTCTGAGTTATGATCAGAGCTTTGTACTGCTGGGGCTTTCTACCTGGGGAAAACTAAATCCGGAAGTCAACATAGATGCCGAACTTGAAGCTTGCTGGCTATCTATCGCGAACAATCTTACTGACCCTGCCACCGACCTGCTACTCGAACATGACGGGCTTAAAGACCCACAACATCCAGACGCTCCGTGGCGAGCTCAAAACCCGCACATGCATCTCTATGAAGCCGCACTTCAGGTATATGAGATGACCGGGTGTCCGGCCTGGCTTGAACGTGCTAAGCAAATGAGAATGAAAGGACTTGAGTATTTTTACGATCAAGCCACTGGCACACTCATCGAGTTCATTGCCCCCAATTTAAAATCGCTTGCCGGACGAAACGGTCAGCGACGTGAAATAGGGCATCAATGCGAATGGGCCTGGCTACTTTATCGTGAAGCTGAACTCGGTGGAGACACGCAGGTATGCGGCACCGCAGATGCCTTACTGGCGTTTGCAGACAAATATGGCTTTGCTTCAAGCGGCGTTATGCAAGGTGCCACGTTTGATGCTGTAGCAGCCGATACCAGCTGGCGGGAAGACAATTTCCTACTCTGGCCACAGACAGAAGCAATTAAGACCTATGCCATCAGAAAAGACCATACAGATCATGCAATCAGCGCGCAGCAATTGATGTTGCTTGTTTTTCGTAAGTACTTTGCAAATCAACCGGCATTTGTGAATCAACTGGACAATACCGGCAAACCTATATGGCCAGAGGCACTCAGCCGATTGCTTTATCATATTGTATTGGCGCTTACCGAAGGTGCCCGGGCCGGACTCTGGAAACTTCCCGGACAAAACTAACTTAGAAAGCGATACAAACTTTTTTATATCAGGTTAATGTGTAACGGGGTGCGCTTCGGAACAGTACCAGGTGATGCTGGCAACCAGATTACTTAATATCGATGATATACAAACAGACTGCAATCCCCTGACATCGTGATCATGGTACTTTCCCGAATAAAGTAAAAGGCCGCCCGCTATGACATGCCAACATTCATGCGCGGGTGCTTCCCGCAGAACTAAGCAGACCTAAAGCCGCTTACCGTCCTCAGCACTAAATAAGTGCAAATGTGCCGGGTCAGGTTGCAGGTGTATTACCTGACCCGTTTTAAAATCATGCCGCTCTCGGAAAACAGCAACCACATCCTGACTTTCAAAGTTCAGAAAGACCATAGTCTCGGAACCGGTAGGCTCTACTACCTTGACCGTCATCGGCAGACCGTTTTCTGACATAACCAGATGTTCCGGCCGAACACCCAATTTCACTTCACCATTGCCAGCCGGTCCATCGAACTGCTGATCTCCTATCGAGACAGTTCCGTTGTTCAGGCTGGCTGACAATAGATTCATGGACGGGGCACCGATGAAAGTTGCAACGAATTCATTGACCGGATGATCGTAGAGTTCCAGCGGTGTACCTATTTGTTCAATGTAACCATCCTGCATAACAACGATTCTGTCTGCCAGTGTCATCGCTTCTATCTGATCATGCGTTACAAAGACAGTCGTTGTCTTTAAACGCTGGTGCAGCTCTTTAATTTCTGTACGCATCTGAACTCTGAGCTTTGCGTCCAGGTTGGAAAGCGGCTCATCAAAAAGAAACACTTCCGGATCCCGAACTATAGCCCGGCCCATCGCAACTCGTTGGCGCTGACCACCAGACAAATGACGCGGCTTGCGATCAAGATACTCAGTCAAACTGAGTATCTCGGCTGCTTCCTTAACGCGAAGACTTATTTCAGACTTACTCTTACCGGCAACCTTCAGTGCAAAGCCCATATTTTCCGCCACCGATTTGTGCGGATAAAGCGCGTAGGTTTGAAAAACCATAGCGATATCGCGTTCCGATGGAGGAAGGTTGTTAACTACCCGGTCACCAATAGCAACAGTACCTGCATTAATCGGTTCGAGACCGGCAATCATTCGAAGTAGCGTTGACTTACCACACCCCGAGGGTCCGACCAATGCAACAAACTCAGAGTCACCAATATCAAGGCTCAGTCCATGGATTACTTCTACTTTTCCATAAGACTTGCGCAAATCCCGGATCGTGACGTTCCCCATTAGCCTGGTTCCTGATTCGCTACTTTATAGATTACGGTTAGCAAGTGCGGCGGATGCCAATAAACACATGCAAACGAAAAGAGTTAAGCATGTTTGCGTTCGAGCATTAGTCAACTGAAGATTAAAAACGATAGCATTGTTCATGAACTCAGTCGAGGCTGAAAAACTTATGGAGAATAATAAAGTCGCGTTATTCTCAAAGCACCCTGCCAACGCACAGGAAGTGTGACTGGCATGGACTAGAACCTTTACCACCCTGGTTCAACAACGCTCTAATTCTTAAGCCTGTTCACTAATCACCGACAGCAGAACGGAGCATAATTTAACCACATGACCCAATCATATATCTGGGGTATCCTGTGTGCGTAGCGGTCAGTTACGCAAGCATGGGCGGATTAAACGATGTTTTGGTAATCCCCCAGCCTGGCTCAGCGGTACTGGCTCAGGAAAAAATCAGAATTTTCCCTGAACAGCTTGTTTTATCAACAGTTTTTACTAAAACCCGGAGGAAATAGTATGAAGGTTGAGCTTTACAACTACATTAGAAATGCCCAGAAATTAAACCGTCGGCAAGTGCTTAAAGGCATGACAGCTGCCGGTGCAGCCGCAATGATGCCGAAGCTGGCACTGGGTGATGCACATAGCAATGTCCGCGCAGACATTCTGAAAATACCAGGTGTTGGTGCTGGCTCACCAACCGATAGCGACTGGCAGAAAGTTGGTGAAATGTGCCTGGGTGCGACGAAAGAAAACGTGTCCGCTGGCGAATTCGATGGTGTAGAACTCACCTTCATGGGACTAAACAATCAGAACCTTCACAACTTCCTGTTTCGTGGTTTCCTGAAGCCATGGGAAGCGTATACCGGCGCCAAGATCAACTGGATCGATCTAGCACAAGCTGATTACAACGCACGACTACAACAGTCTATCGCTACCGGTACAGTAGACTTCGATATTATCGAAATGGGTGCACCGTTTGAGGGTGACGTATTGGGTAAAGGCATGGCATCTGAAATGCCGGACTGGGTGAAAGAACAGATCGACATGGATGATTACGTCGATTACCTCAAAGCACCCGTTGGAACATGGGACGGCAAGACTTATCGTGTATCTATTGATGGTGACTGCCATACTTTTGCCTACAGAACTGATTACTTCGGCGAAGGATCTGTTACCGGTAAAGAGGTACCAACCACCTGGCAGGAAATCAATCAAATTTCCAAAGACCTGGTTGGTAAAGAAGATCCACTCACTGGTTTGCCTGCGCACGGGTATCTTGATCCGCTTAAGGGCTGGGGTGGTTTTGGTTTCTACTTCCTTGAAAACCGCGCTTCCGCGTATGCAAAGCACCCGGACAGCCCTGCCTGGCTATTCGAGCCAGACACCATGAAGCCCATGGTTAACAACCCGGCCTGGGTACAAGCTATTCAGGATGTTATGGATCTTATTGAAGCAGACGCCTACCCCGCTGATCAAATCAACGCAGACCCGGGTACTACAGCGTTCTCGCAATTCCTTGCAGGCAGTGGATCTATGCTGAACTGGTGGGGGGATGTTGGTTCTTCTGCACGTACCTCCGATACGTCAGTCGTGGGTGATGTCGTTGGCTTTGGTATTAACCCGGCCTCTGACCGCGTATACAATGCACAAAGCGGTGAGTGGGAAGAAACACGTAACGAAGCGCCCAATATGGCCTACATTGGCTGGGGTGTTTACGTTATGGCAACCGTCGACAGTGACGAGAAAAAGAAGAAGGCCGCGTGGTCAGCAGCGGCTCACCTGGGTGGCAAAGATCTTTCACTATGGGCATCAGCTTATCCTTCAGGTTTTCAGCCGTATCGTAACTCACACTTCCAGTTCGAAGAATGGGAAGAGGCAGGTTATGACCGCGCTTATATTGAAGACTACCTTGGCTCAAATGCAGACAGCTACAATCATCCCAATGCAGCTATTGAGCCTCGAATCCCGGGCATCTTCCAGTACTACTCAGTCGCTGAAGATGAACTGGCCAAGGGCTATGCTGGTAAATACGCCTCAGCACAGGAAACTGCTGATGCAATAGCGGCAGCATGGGAAAAGATCACAGATCAGATCGGTCGCGATGATCAGATTGCTGTGTACAAGGCTTCATTGGGCCTCTAGTACAGTTACACGTCATAGGTCCATCTCGGCTAGATACGGAGATTATGACAAGTACCTGCCACAGGCGTAGCGCAAGCTACGCCTGTTACCTGCTCCGCTCTCTTCCCGCATCACTAAAGAGATCAATCCAGCCATCAAACCAATGCTTGCAGAATCGGCTACACACCAGACAATGATGATCGAAGGCGACCTGCTGCATACTGTTACAGCAGACAATATCTCAGACAAACGCAAGCGCTTCGGAAAACTTCTGGTATGGGGTACGGCGCTGTTTGGTCTGTCACTTGCACTATGGCAATTCGCATTTGAAACCGGTCGAGTTGCAAACGGGTTCGACAACTGGCGACCTGTACTTTATGCCTACATGCTGTGGGCAACGGCGCTGTGCGCCGCACAGGTGATTGTTAACGGAGAAAAAGGCAAACGCACTTTGTTCGTACTTCCTGCTGCCTTGTTCGTGATCAGCCTTGTTGTCTTTCCATTGTTATTTGCACTTTATATCTCGTTCACAGACTGGAACCTCGCCTCTCCAAACGGGCCACAACCCAATGGCCTGGCAAACGTCCGTGAAATGTGGAACGACGAGTTCTACTGGAATGCGCTGAAAAATATGGTGTTCTACGTGCTTGCTGTCAGTGTGGAGTACATCATTGCATTCGGGCTGGCACTCTTACTTAACTCGCAAATACGTGCACGCAAATTTTTCCGGGTGGTTTTTCTACTGCCGCTGATGCTGAGCCCGGTGGCAGTATCGTGGATGATCGGCAAATCAATGCTGGAAGTACGCTTTGGCCCTATCTCAAGGCTTCTGCGTGAAATAGGTATAGAACCCAGCTTTTTCGGCTCTGCCGAAGTCGCACGATTCATGATTATGGCAATGGACGCCTGGACCTTTATACCGTTCATGATGATTATGCTGTTGGCAGGGTTACAGGCATTACCGCAGGAAGTCATTGAAGCGTCGAAGGTCGATGGTGCAACTGGCTGGCAGAGTTTTAAAGAAGTTATCTTTCCACTCATGCTGCCGGTATCAGTGACAGCAATAGTTATCCGGATCATATTCAAATTAAAACTGGCAGATATTATTATCAATGTCACGTCCGGCGGGCCGGGCGGTGCCACTGACAGTGTCACCAGTTTTATTTTTCGTGAATATCGCGACCGTTCAAACGTCGGCTACGGTACGTTACTCGCGATCGTTTATTTGATTCTTATCATCATATTTGTCACCGTACTTCTTAAAGTGGTCAGTCGCTGGATGGAGCGCCCGGCATGAGCGCTATTTTTAAAGACCACGACAGCGACAAACCAGTCAAAAGAAAATGGTGGACGAGTCGAGTCGCCATCTACACAGCCCTCTTTCTATGGGCTGTGATCTGCCTTTTCCCAATCTACTGGACCTTTACCACCTCTTTCAAACTGGCCCCGGATGTTATGCGAGGCAATATGGTGCCGTGGTGGGATTTCACGCCGCGTTGGAAAGGCTGGGAATCTATCGGGTTTTCACCCCGCCTGATCGGTGAAGTATCAACCGTACGCGATGAGTTTCTCAAGCGATTCTGGAACTCGACTGTCATCTCACTAACCGCATCTTTTCTGGCTGTCGTGTTAGGTTCACTGGCAGCCTACGGACTATCCCGATTCAACTACCGATTCGGCTTTATGAAAAACTCCGATATTTCGTTTTTCTTTCTTAGCCAGATGATCCTGCCACCCGTGGTGCTGGCCCTGCCCTTTTTAGTATTGTATAAATCTCTGGCTCTGCTCGACACGCGCGTTGGTTTGATTCTGCTCTATACACTGATGGTGTTACCCATTGTGATATGGATTATGCGCGATCAGTTTCAGGGTATCCCGATAGAGCTAGAAGAAGCAGCTTTGGTAGATGGTCTTGGAATATGGGGCGCTTTCCTGCAGATTGTTGTCCCTATAGCTCTGCCGGGTATGGTGGCGGCCTTTATTCTGTCTTTGGTTTTATGCTGGAATGAATACTTCTTTGCAGCTCTTTTAACAGCCACGAACTCAACAACACTACCGGTGATGGTGGCATCACAAACCGGATCACAAGGGATTAACTGGTGGTCAATGGCAGCGTTGTCTTCTGCGGCGATACTCCCGTTAATTGTTGTTGCGATCTTTCTTGAAAAATACATTATCAAGGGTATGGCAGCCGGGGCGGTTAAATAACTACTCTCCGCAGTCCACCCTACACCGTGGCAGAGATAATACCGAAATGGTCCAACGCCCCTTTCTCCCTATCGACTTTATATCGGAAATATCCGCTGGCGACAGGTACTGAAAATACCAGTGATCGGCCGAAGGCTGGTACGCTGGAAGCATTAGCAATACTCCGCAGACAATCCAAATGCCGGAGAAACAGTCGATCATGGATCACCCGCATCCATTTTCCGGCTATCGGATGTCAACTCACTAAAAACTAAATTGAGTCTCTGCCAAGAACTTTTGCAAACCGCGACCCCGGGATTGGAAAATTGTGATCTGCTTTTTGTTGAGTTTTCCATGGAATAGAACTTGAAAGACGAAAAATATGACCAGTCCTCACCAAAACCGGATAAGCCCTGTCTGCCTGATAATGATGATCGCCGGGTTGATCACGACCCTCGTGCTTCATCATTCATCAGATCCGGTGTTTCATATTGTTTGGGTCCACCTCCCGGTCGAAATCCTCGCTCTGTTCTTGGTGATTTCACCGCTGATAGGCTGGCTTGCGAGCACTATCCGGCACCGCCGAGATTTCCAATAGCCGCTGAACGTTGTCCGGGTCTGGAGTGAGACATTCATGGGAAAGCCCTAAAAGAATTTTTGTTCAAGACTACTCTGACTGATGGGAATCCATCACGCACCCCTTCCTCGTTGTTGTGTCCACTGCAGTTAATCCCTGGCCCATTCTGATTGTAGATTTCGGGCCATTCTTTGTTATTTGTCCAGAAGTGAGTTCGGTGAGCGCACGGCCTCTCTGATTTTATGGACAAAAATGCAGGCATGGTGAATTCGAAAATTCCGACCTTGTTGTTAACTGATTTAGGGAATACCGTCGCTGGACTAATGTAGGTGTTATTGCTTTACATTGCACTCAACGTGGCCTGCATGAGACAAGCGTTACCGGATTCCAACCCCAGCCATCAGCACCCGCATTGCTGTAGTCACAGTTATCTAATCCGGAGTTAGTTGTACCAGCAGACTGCGGTAATGGCGGACAGGACGTGCGAGTCGTCGGGTTCCAACCCCACCCTCCGTCACCCGCGTTGTTGTAATCGCAGCCACTGGGTTCAGTATTGGGCGCACTATCTACAACGGGTGCGAGTGGCGGACACGAAGTTCTGGTGACGGGGTTCCAGCCCCAGCCATCATATTGATTCGCATTACTGTAGACACATTGGTTGTTATCGGTCACCTCGGGTGCAGAGCCTGTCGGCTGGGTGTTGTAGCACCATTTAAACTCATCAGGAGATCTCCATATTCGAATACCCTCCTCTAACATTTGCACATAATCAGACGAGAAAAGCACACTGTCATACAGGTCACTGCCATCCGGATTTCTTAACACGCCATCCTCAACAATAAACGAACCGGCACGACCCGGTGAAGGACCACCAAAATCCCGATAGTGAATTCTAGTACCTGAGTTGACGTAGTGAAACGGGAATTCATAGGCACCTACCGGGCCGTATGCATTGGGCAGCCCCCGCTCATCAAAACGGAATGTTAAGCAAAGGGCCTGTCGCCCCGCAAGATCCTTATTATAATCCCAGTACGCCTTTTCAAATACAACTGGCTCACCCGTCAACGGATCCTGTATCGCTGGCAGCTCCGGCTGTGAAGGACTTGGTTGTGTCGTGAAAACAAGATCTGCCTTCACTGTAGGACTTGTGGTGCCTCCCCCGACAACTCCACTGGGCTGAAAGTCACGACCATTAATGTCATAACACTCAAAATAACCATCGCGCCGAACCCGGTTGCCCGTGTTATAAAGATCAAGAGCTGTGTCCTGACGGCTGTTTACCCAGGCTCGTATGGCCTTTACACCGTTATTACGGGTTATTAGTTCAAGATAAGGTTCCTGCAGAAGAGTCGGGCCAATATAACGCCCGTCATCCGTTGTCCAATACGGATCTGTTGTCAGTGGCGTTGGAATGGGTTCTCCATTATCTACGATAGACACATCACGAATCCAGCCGCGGTATGGCGGCTCCGGTGGTAGAGCAAGATGGTGAAATCGGTACGACGGGAACACCTGATTGTTTATGCCTGCACCCGATCTGAAAGGAAAATCTTCAGTGCGATAAATCATTGAATAACTATCGAAGTAATACAGGTCACATTGCACCACTTTGTTTGCCAAATCGGTGTTTCCGTCCCAGTAAGCTCTGACCAGATCAACCTGATTACCGGTTTGCCGGTTGGTGAAGACCGGAGCTGCAGTCGAGTCGGAAGTAACAATACAAGTGGCGTTATCCTCCCAACCGAATCCATCTTCATCAGCATCATATAAAGTAGCGCTACATACAGGGAAACGAGCGTGTGGATCGTCACTCTGTTGAGGAGAGCAACTGGCCCGGTTTACCGGGTCCCATCCCCAGCCGTCATAAAGACCGGCATTGCTGTAGTCACAGGTTGATGCACTCTGTTGTGAGGTATCAGGAGTTGCTAACGGTGGGCAGCTCTCACCCGCGATCGCATTCCAACCCCACCCATCAAAATCGGCTGCAAATGAATAATCGCAACCCGCTTGTGCCTGTTCTGTTGTTTCTTCTGGAATTACATTGAATTCAGTGGCGGGTAAACCCGTGTGGCACATCAGGCAGTCCGCCCCCTGCTGTGCCCCGATCTGCTGCGAGATTGCAGTAAGAATAAGTGCCATTAACAGCTGAATCACTCTAGTAGGGCGTGCGGAAAGTTCGGTAACAAACTTTTCACAGCCACAAGCGTCAGAGCAAGGCGAAAAAACGCAGGCATAGCAGGGCCTACGTCGAGTTTTTTTAACGCAGCTATGACGTCTGTGGCGAAGAAAAGTGTTATCGAACTTTCTGCACGCCCCACTAGGGCTAGCATCGATACTCATGCAGTGCTTCATACCGGACTCCGAAAACTACTGGAAGGAAGCACAAATAATACGTCATGACATATAAAATATCAACAATACCGGGTATGAAAACTCGAAGCAGAGGCATATCTGTGAGCTGTAACTATGTGTGACGCGATGGTCAGTACCCGAGTGCTGATTTTAAGCTTGACGTACCTAAGTAACAAGAAATAAGGTCTGTCGCATAAATGAGTTAACAGATCGAAAACGCTTATGAAGCTGAGTCAACCCAGTGTCTGTCCTGCGGAGCTGGCAGAAATTTAGGTAAACGCTGTAAACATTGCGGAATGCCCTATCCGCTTCCAGGCTCGGTCACCGACAAAAAACAATCTACTAAGCTTTCCAGCCAGATTCAGATACAACCAGCTGAAGACAACGGTGTTGTGGTGAAAATATCAAACCGTCAAATATTCAGTTGGATAATTCTGGTTTTTTTTGTTTTCTGGCGCAGCTTTATTATAAAAGAATTATGGACCAGCACCCTAACAGCACTAATTACATTGCCATTGCTGGTCCCTGGTATTTGTTTTCTCTACATCTTTGCCCTGACCGATCTCGTCAACCAGGTGGTAATTAAGACGAATCAATCATGTCTGTCGCTTTCTCATTCACCACTACCGGTACCATGGGAAAAGTCGATTCGACTGCCTATTGCTAATATCAAACAGATTTTTATCTCCCGTGGACATCAAACCAAAGATAACTCTGTCTATGAGTATCCGGTCCTTTACGTTATTACGAAAAAAGGTGAGCGAATACAGCTATATCGTGGAGGCCACTCAATTGAAGAATTTGTCACCGTTAGAAAGGCTTTACTTCGCTCTCTGAACATACCCGTTGAACCCATTGCTGGTGAGGCGGAAGATGTGCAATGGATTATTGACCAGAAAACGGATTCTCCGGTTAACTGCAACTCCTGCGGCGTGGCAGTTAACCCCGGGCCATTTTGCCGGCACTGTGGCTCAGCGTATCCAGCCGCAAGCATTGATAGCATAACGGCACCTCTAACATCAATTAGTCCAAGATACCGGCTTAATGAATTTCAAGATGGAATTAAAATCACCTGGCAGTGGCGAGCAGACGGCAGCCGATTTCTGTTATGGTTTGCTGTCGTATGGTGCACTTTTGTTTTGATATTCTCTTCTTTAGCTATTCAACTAGCAGGCGCACTTTTTCATATTATCTTGTTCAACCTAATCGGTGTTGTACTCGCTGTCTACGCAATTGCAATAAACTACAATGTGACCGAGATCCGCGTGTCTTCAAAAGGAGTCAATGTAAAGACCCGTCCTGTACCCGCGTTGCGTGGGTTTCAATTCAGGTTGGATGAAGTCGATGCAGTGTTTGCTGCAATGCGGTCAAAATTAAAAAAGAACAAAAAGGTGAGCTTTCCAGTTCTTGAAATAGCAACGCTGGACGGCCAAAAACACCGTATATTGTCGGAACCTCAGGAGGCTGAGATTGCAGATTTTGAAGTGATTGCAAGAGAAATCAACAGTATTTTAAAGAATACGTGAACGTCCGCGGTATCGATGACAGCATGTGGACTGCTTATTCCAAAGTGACTCAATAGTCAGTCTGTTTTATTCGCGACTTTACATCACTCCATATTGGTATGCCGTGCGCGCATCTCTGCAGCGCTGGCATTCAATAGCGCCTGCAGCTGTAGAATAATCATCTCGAACAACACAAATAGCGAGCCTTCATAGATAGAGCCCATCGGCAGTATTGAACGGCCGGTGCTTTCCAGATCATCAGCCATTGTCTGCGCAGGAATAGAGACTGCCAGATCAGCAATAGCTGCAGGCCCAGCATCAGGCGTTGCTGTAAAAAACAATACACTGGCACCATCCCGTTTCGCGACATTCATCAAAGCCGTAACGGTTGAGAGCTCTCCCGGCCCTGCTGACGCAATAAACAGATCGCCTTTGCCAAGCGGTGGGGCGGCCATATCAGCAACCATACTGGCGTTGACTCCAAGATGATAAAGACGCATTGCAAGGCCGCGCATTTGTAGCCCTTCACGCCCACAACCATAAAGTAGCAAAGCCCTGGAATCTGCAATCATACGACAGGCTCTGTTTATTGACTCTTTATCTACGCCATCGAGAACATTTGCAATTTCAGCCAATGCTGCTTTGTGATCAGGCATCATCACTCAACTCTTTGGCAATATCTTTAGTTTGTTCATAGAGTCGCCGAAACAGGTCATGGCTTTTGTCATATACCGGATTGCCGATAGCCTGTATCGTTTCCACCGGTGGATTCCAGTTTTGAATGTCAGATCGCTCAACACTACCCACCGCAAGAGCAGCCAGAAACGCATCGCCGTAACTTGCACCAATTGTCTGCTGGCAGACAATCTGGTCGATCCCCGTTACATCAGAAGTTGCCTGAAGCCATAACGCATTTTTAGTTCCACCGCCAACGGCGAGTAAACGTTCCGGTGACTGACCAACTTCAGCAAATGTATCGGTAACATGTCGCGTACCGTGGGCAATACCTTCAATCAGCGCACGGTACATATCACCACGCTTGTGTGTCAGGTTTAGACCAAAAAACGAACCCTTGGCATATACATCATGTATTGGCGTACGCTCCCCCGAGAAATAGGGCAGCATTAGTAAACCATTAGCACCCGGTGGTGCTAGTGCCGCTTCTTTGGCAAGGTCTGCAAACGCAGTCTCAGGATCCAGATCTGTCGCAAACTGATCTCTAAACCAGTGCGTCAATGTGCCAGATGTTGCAAGCCCTGCCATTGAGGCATGCTCACCGGCAAATAACCATGGGGCGTACCATAGCCGTGGGTCTGCCACCCTTCTGGCTGTACGTAAGATAATGAATATGGTTGATCCGTACATCATCATCATGTCCCCGGGGTGCTGCATACCCACAGATAAAGCTTCTGCAGCAGCATCGATTGTCCCTGCGGTTACAGGGGTACCCACTGCTAACCCTGTTTCAATGGCAGCAGCTGATGTTATTTCTCCGGCAATTTCATTAGACCACAACAGTCGCGGCAGTTTATCGAGCGGGATGATGTCATTGGCCAGATCATCAATCCAGTTCTGTTTGTCGACGTCATACAGCGGTGCAAAATTAGCGGCAGTGTAATGGTCGATCACCACTTCACCTGTGAGTCTTTGAACAAGAAAGCTGGTTGACGTAAGAATGTGCGCAGCTTTTGCAAAGATTTCTGGCCTCTGCCGTTTAAGCCACAGAATTTTGGGCCCGACCGATTGGGAAGTTAACGCGTTACCACAGCGATCTACAACAGTGGATTCTCCAATTCGCTCAGTAAGCTCAACCACTTCACGCTCCGCCCGACCATCAACACCATAAAGCACACCGTTCATCAGTGGGTGGCCCTGCTCGTCTACGGGCAACATACAAGGACCAATAGCACTGCAGGCCACCGCCTTTATCTCGGTGGCGTCAATGCCGCTCTTTTTTAAGAGAGTCTGACAAACATAGACAAAGTCGCCCCACCAGTCTTCTTCAGGTCGATGCTCTGCCCAGCCTGGCTCGGGCACCAGCATCTTATGACCGCGTGCTGCCTGTGCATGCACACGACCATTCCCGTCAACCAATACACCTTTGGTTTCATAGGTACCGATATCTACACCAAGTGTGTAAGCCATTACGTGTAGTCATCCCTGTTCAATGAAAAATCCGGACTAATACTGGAGATTGCGACATGTAATAAGTCTGTAAGTTGCACGAGATCATTCAGATCACAAACTTCACGTGCAGAGTGCGATGCGCGCATGGGGAAACCCATATCTATCGATGCCACTCCTTTTCCAATTAGCTGCACATAAGATAAATCGGTTAGCACACCTGTTTGCGCACTACGCTGAAGCGGTATGTTGTGCGCTTTTGCCGAGGCCTCAAAAAGCGACACCATGGCTGGATGCGGTATCACACCATTCAACGTACCACGCCCGTGAAAACTATATAAACTCATTCCGGGCCCACCACCCAAAACCATATCACCGCGTGATGCCATATCAGGAGTATCTGTAGCGAGCATCAGATCCAGCTGTATGGCAATGTCCGGTTGTAACTGCTGCGCCAGTGTTTGAGCACCGCGCAAGTTAAACTCTTCCAGTACTGTAAAACACAAATCAACGGGTGGTCCGCTGGAGCGTTTGCGAAGCTTGTCAGCCATCGCCAGTAACACGGCGCAACCAGCCCTGTCATCAACAGAGGTACCACAAATTTTATCTTCAGCACGGGATTCAGCAAACGGTGCATAAACAACCGGCTGACCAATACGAATACCTGCAGCTTCCACGGCAGCAGCGCTGCTGAATCCTGCATCTACATAAAGGTTTGCATAGGGAGTAACTGAATATTTCTCGTCAGGTGAAGTGGCATGATGACTTTTATGCGCAATGGTACCTGCCACATCGCGCCCTTCTGCAACGCAGATCAACACATCCTGCGCTGCCAACGCCCGCTCCGGCACACCGCCAAGCCGCTCCAGACGCAGGAAACCATCAGCCTCTATTTTGCGTACAATGAAGCCGAGTTGATCCATGTGAGTAAACAACATCACCCGTGGACCCTCACCTGCAAAGTGAGCATGCAGATTACCAAGGCAGTCGGATTCGGTTTTAATTCCCTGCCCAGCCAGACTGTTTTTTAACCGACGCCGCACCCGATCTTCATGGCCCGAGAGCCCGGGAACCAGCATGAGTTCCATCAAATCTTTGCGGATCTTATCTTTCATATCCATGCTTCTTCGCTTCAGGCGTCTATTGGTTCAGGTTCTACTGGTACGTACATCCTTAGCACGAGCCATGAATTGAAGGGCCCGATCCGGATCTACCGGGTTCCAGGTGTCTCCCCCAACTTTGATTGATGAGCCAACAATACAACCGTCCGCCACTGCTAAAACATCACCTACCGTATCGTACTTAACGCCTGTGTTAGCCAGCACAGGAGTGTCCGGCAACACTGCTTTAACCCCGGATAAATCGGACATTTCAGCCGCCTCACCGGTTATCTGGCCGGACACAAGTATTGCATCCGGAATAGAAGAAAACACCGTGCTGCGTGCACGATCCGGCAATGATCTACGATCGAGAGAATAGGCAAATTCTGCAGATACGTTATAAAGCATTGCCATGTCTGAGCGCCCCAGCCTGTCCCGATAACGCATAGCCTTAGCGGCATCTGTTGTCCACGACCCCATATCCGATGCATACATACCGGTAAAGATTTCACGTACAAAATGTGCACCGGTTGCGACCCCCAATGCAATCGTTGACATGGGATCCCACAATACATTCACTCCAAATGGTACCGTGATGTCAGACTTTAACTCGCCAAGAATAGCCGCCATTGTTGCCGTGGATGCAGTGTCGACTTGAAATTCATAAGGCCTGTCATTTTCGTTACCAAACATCACAGCATCAAATCCAGCCTGTTGCAGTGCAATAAGATCTGCACGGGCACAAGCCACGAGATCAAGCTCAGGATCAAATAACGGCGTACCCGGCAGCGCACCGATATGCACCATTCCGATGACCGGTTTGGTTTTTCCGAAGATCCGTTCGAACTTTTCTGTCATTTTGAAACACCTTTATCCAACGCGTGATTAGTAAATACCTGCATGCAACGGTTACGTTGGCGCATCTTCACGCAGTAATCCATCAGCTTTGAGATCACTCCATAGTGCATCCGGAATTTCCGCAGAAGCCGCTTGCAGGTTAGCTGTCATTTCACTTTCACCCTGACCACCGGGGATGACAGCCACATGGGCTGGATGCAACAATGGAAACTGAAACGCTGCATCAACCAACCGAACGCTGTGTCTCTTACAAACAAATTCAATGGCGTTGACTTTGTCCATGATCTTCTGTGGTGCTGACTCGTAGTTATAATACGCCCCCGGAACAGCTCCGGTTGCAAGAATACCCGAGTTATAGGGGCCACCAGTGACAATGCCGATCCCCAGCTTTTCACAAAGCGGCAAAAAACTATCCAGCGCTGTTTGCTCAAGCAGTGTGTAGCGCCCAGCCAGAAGGAATAGATCAAAGTCTCCACGTTCTGCCAGCGTTTGGCAGACTTCCCATTCGTTAATCCCGCCACCAATAGCGCGAACAAGACCCTGATCTCTCAGCGAGATCATTGCATCGTAACCACGACCGGCAAAGAACTCTTCAATCCGCGCGTTGGACGCCTCTTTGGAGCCATGGGTAAACACACACAGATCGTGTACGTAGAGTATGTCTATTCGGTCAACACCAAGACGGGAAAAAGAATGTTCGAATGAACGCATAACACCGTCATAGGTATAATCGTACTGCTCACGACGACAGGGCACTTCAAACCATTTTCCGATACCCGCGCGATGCACTTGCGCGCATGGCTGAATCAATCGACCTACTTTGGATGACAGCACATATTCATCACGAGGTTTGTCACGCAGAAAAGGATTCAGTCTGGTTTCAGAGAGGCCCAAACCATAAAGTGGTGCTGTATCATAGTATCGAACCCCGCCCGCCCAGGCAGCATCAAGCGTTGCCCGTGCCTGATCATCGGTTATTGCTTTGTACAGATTACCGAGCGGCGCCGTGCCGAAACCGAGCTCGGTAAATGTGAGGCCACCATTTCCCAGCCTGTCCCAATGCCGTGTTTTAATCACCATTCCCCCAGCGCTGTTGTGAACTTTTCAGTTGATCAAATTAGCATAGCGGGCAGTCGCAGTCAGCAACAACTATCTGCGGTTTCGCATTCGGCTGGTGCTTGCCGATGAATATCAGTTAAACACCCTAACCGGCAGCACTTCAGGCAGACGCCACGTGTTCTGCAGCCAGCTCATTCGCAATACCCAGCGCCGTTTCCAATGCTGATCCCGCCGCTAATTCAGCGCACAACACACCGGTAAAAACATCACCTGCGCCATGAGTGCTGCTGACTTCTATTGGTTTAGCCGATAACTTTATAACCCCTGTTGCAATTGAAGAAGCTGCAACTCCGTCACCACCTGCAGTAACAATGACGGTGGGAAACCGATCTGATAAACAGGCCGCTGCCTGAGCCGCAGTTTCTAATGAATCCACAACTTCGCTGCCCAGTGCTTCAGCCTCAAGCGCGTTCACTATCAAAACATCCACAAGATTCAGAAAGTCTGGCGACATGCTACGTGCAGGTGCTGCATTCAGGCACACTGTCAGACCAAGCTCACGCGCCTTCAACGCTGCAACACTATTCAATGCTTCAGGTACTTCGTTTTGTAACAGCAACACTGTAGCGTTAGCCCAAAGTACCTCGTTTTCTAAAACTGCAGGGTCAATCGCCAGGTTAGATCCTGAAACTATAACTGCTCCATAGTCCCCGTCAGCATCCTGTATCGCTAAGCTCATGCCGGTTGGTTCATTGTCCAGTTGTTCAATGTAGTCGCTGCTAATATCTGCCTGAGCAAGCCTTGCATGAATGTAGTCAGCAAAATTATCGTTACCCGTAGCGCTGACCAACCGAACTTCAGCACCATGCAGCCTCGCTGCTATGGCCTGATTACCCCCTTTACCACCAAACTTCGGATACCAGCGGGTACCGGTGACCGTTTCACCTTTAAGAGGCCGATCAGGTGCTTCAACCATAATGTCGTAGTGAAGGCTGCCAAGCACCACAATAGTGGTAGCGCATCCCTTATTGTTTAGAGGCTCACTCACTGAAGAATGCCTGCATGATTTTCAATACCGTGTAATCTGCCGCCTCTGGATTCATGTCCAGGCTCTGCCATACAGCACCCTATTTACGATTGTCTGACTTGCCGGAGCGTCCTGATTCGCAATAGCCGCACGAAGCTCAGCATTATCTGTCAGCTCATCTGCAACCAACGCCAGCCGGTTCGCCATCTCTACATTTACCGTAGCTTCCGCCACCGGGTCCAGACCAGACAAATCGGGAAAGGTATCAAAGTAGATGGCACTGTCATAGTTGAGCCGATTCATTTCAACCAGCAGCTCAACCGTTTTAACCGGATGAACACTGCCTATCATCAAGCCGTCGTCACGCTTACCATAACCATCATTAAGGTGCACACCAAGCAGACGTGAAAAGCGCGCTACCATCGCCGCCGCATGAGCAGGCATCTCTTCGGCGTAAAGCACATGGGCAAAATCAAGGGTGATTCCCGTGTTGGATCGATTGAGTTCTGATAACGCAAGCAAATTACTGCCAACATCCGGCATCAGTGAAAAGGATCGTGGCTCATTGGGTTTGTATTCTAAAGAAATATCTACAGATTTATTGTGGTCACAAATTTCTGCAAGCGCTTCGAGCGTGTAGTCCCATAACTGCTGATAGTTAACCTGAAAAGAGTAGTCAAACCCGTCCTGCCCCAGCCACAGCGTCATCAACGAGCCCCCCATCTCGGATAGCTTGTCTATTCCTTCTAACGTTAAGTCGATTGCAGCGCGTCTAACCCGAGGATCAGGGTTTGTAAATCCACCGAGTTTAAACGCAGGATCGGTGTAGTAGCGCATAGCCAATCCGTTTAAATGAATATCATTGTCATCGGCATGTTGCTTTAACTCAGCCGTACTGCAATCTTCGAAGTGATCAGGATAGTTAAAATCAACTGCGTTTAAACCCTCAACTGTCGAGGCGCGATCCAGCATATCTATGGTGGTAATTTGGTTCTTACCGGGCCAATAGCTATCTGCTCCAATTTTAAATGCATTCAATCGCGCAGCATAAAGAGGCATATTTTAAACTCATGTTGGTAAAGTAAAATTTTACCTGGAAGCACATCTCAGGTAAAAACAGGTGAAGCTGTAACGGGTGTCGCGTTGGTTGAACTGGAGGTGAATGCCGCCTCCACTAGCGCCATCGTGTGCCAGGCATCTTCAACAGAACTAACCAGCTCTGTGTCTTCGCCAGTTGCAACACGTTGTAGATTGGACATACGTCCGGCAAACGCATCGGGAAACCAGGCCCCATTAAGACTAACCTGCATCCAATTATCCTCACCCGCTGGATGAATCCAGAGTTCATCCGGCTCACCGTGCGGATAGTCCAGGTTAACCCCAAGCTTTACATAAGCAGCGCCTTCCGTTCCACATATTCTAAATTCGCATGCCTGAAACTTTCGGCCAAAAAAGTGATCGTGATTTATCGAGAGGCAGCACCGCACATCATTACCGTAGTCAAGTATCGCAGCAGTACGGGACTGAGCAACCTTGCTCCGGGGATGTGATAAGGTTTTCGCATGCACACCGTGCGGGTTACCCAGAATGGATCGCACAAAATCCAGATAGTGGATGGAATGAACTGCTATCTCCACTCTATCCAAAGATTCAAGAAACTCCCAAAGATGCCATGGAGTATCGAGAGCAAGCCAGGCATCAAAATCAACAACCGTACCCAGGTAACCGTCATCAATGGCATGCCTGAGGGCCAGCATCATCGGTGCAAATCGCAATTGAAAATTGACAGCGGCAATGAGTTTACGCTGGCGGCATATTGCCAGTATCTCCGTTGCCGCTTCTATATTACTCCCCATCGGTTTCTGGATAAGCACAGGTGCTTGCATCGGTATCTTGCTTAACAAACCTGCATGCGCATCCGGTGGTGTGGCAAGATCGAAACACACACCTGAGTTCTCCAGCGCTTCGTCTTCACTACGATATAAAGTGACACCCCACTCATCACAAAGTTGGCGAACCTTTACCACATCCGGATCATAAATACCGGCAACCGGTATTCCACAGTTCCGGTATGCCTGCAGATGTGCATCACGTACAATAGAACCAGCGCCGAATATGACGACAGGCAATGGGCTCTCCGGTGCGGGCCAGAATTGACGAAGTTTGTGCGGGTTGAATCGCAGGAGTGACGACATGCAAGCACGCGTTTTATACGGAGACAGTACAAATTATCACATCAATTGTCTCACGCATAGGAGATCCGGACCTGTGCCAGACGAGGATTCAGTCCATCCTTCGTCACCACAGTTCTGCACTGTAGTTGATTTCGTTGCAATCCAGTTGTCTATCCAGGAGCGATACTATGCTGATTGACACACATGTACATCTAATCGACCGAAATCGCCTCAGTTACCCATGGCTGAATGACGTACCAGCGCTAAACCATGACGCCAGTTACACTGATTACCTGCGTAACAGCAGGCAACTGGGCATCGAAAAATCCCTGCACATGGAGGTTAATGTTGCTGATGCTGAAATGGAACAAGAATCAGCATTCATAAAGGAGCTCATGGATCAACCAGGCTCACAGCTGGTTGGAGCTATTGCGGCATGCTGCCCTGAGAACAACGATTTTCCGGCTTACCTTGAAAGACAACAATCGAAACCCTGGATAAAAGGCTTCAGGCGAGTGCTACATGTAGTTGACGATGAAATTTCCCGCAGCGAGCTGTTTCGTAAAAACGTAAAGCTTTTATCCGGCACCGATTACGTCTTTGATATTTGCGCGCGCGCTGATCAATTGCCAATCATGGTAGAACTGATTGACGCATGCCCGGATGTTCAGTTTGTACTCGACCATTGTGGTGTACCAAACGTCAAAGACAAACAACTGGATCCATGGCGCGCATTTATGGGCCACATTGGCAAACGCCCCAATGTGGCCGGAAAGGTATCAGGCGTTATTGCCTACGGAGACAGTGAAAACTGGACACTTGATGATATTCGACCATTCGTCGAACACACAGTCGAAGTGTTTGGATCTGACAGAATAGTCTGGGGGAGTGATTCACCAGTCTGCACATTGGGAGGATCACTGGCAAGCTGGGTAGCTGCCACCAGACTACTGTTTAGCCAGTACTCCACTGATGAGCGTAACGCGATGTTTTATAAAAATGCCCAGCGCATCTGGCACTTACAATAGTTCGGGGTGGCAATGCGGTTTGTAACTTTTCAATAAAGAGGGTAATCGCTCGCGTCAAATCGGTGCTGTAGAGATCTGTCGGGGGGCTGCCATTAGCAGCCATAAAACCAGACTGACTTATCCGACAAACATTAAACAGCCGTTGGTACTTCTACTAACTTGAGACCAAGATAGCGTTGAAACTACGGAGAACACGAAACATGCAACGCCATCACAACAGTTTCAGCTCGGTAGATAAATTGCTTCTGCCTGAAACTTTAAGCGAACTATTGCGACAAGAGATTGAATCAGTTGAGGTTTCACCGTTGCCGCAAAATGATGGGCGCTCAGGAAGCGAGTTGTCGCGTGTTAGAACCAGCGCAAATACTTCTTTCGTGCTCAAACAATTTACCGCTAATGAAGATTGGTTCCTTCACTCAACACGAGACCGTCTTTGCCGCTCGGTAACGCTATACGAATATGGACTACTTGATCAACTCGAACCACTAGTACAGCACGCCATAATCGGTTGTGTAAGAGAAGAAAATCAATGTGCAATCTTGATGTCAGACATCTCAGAGGGCTTGCTCTCGACACACACAGCCATATCTCCTTTAAACATTGAGACAGCATTAGACGTTTTATCTCACATCCATTCCGAATATTGGGAAAGCGAGGAGCTATCCTCCCCTGAATTGGGTTTATGTGATGCTCAGGATTTTATCGGATGTATGTTACCTACTACCCCTGCCAAATATCCGCACTTGTCCGGCTGGATCCCGAACGCACTGGAAACAGGTTGGACCATCCTAAAGGATGAGCTGGATCAAAACACGTTTTCCTCACTGGAGCAGCTCGTTAATAATCCAGTACCTTTATACACAGCGTTGGAAAAATATCCGAGCACGCTAGTGCATGGAGATTATAAAGTTTCCAATATGAGCTATGCCACCGACGGTGATCTCGTCGTATTCGACTGGCAAATGGCTGCGAATAGTTTAATGTCAATAGATCTGTTCTGGTACTTGGATAAAACAGAGTTCTACAGGAGCAATTACTCAGTTGATCGTGCGGTACAATTTTATTTGGCCAGGTTAACAAAAAAGCTCGGAGACAGAGTTGACCCAGCTGATATTCAGGCAATGATGGATTTGGGTCACTTGTCGAACGCACTACGAATGGGTGTTTTTGCTGCACAGCACTTGGGTTCGGTAACTGATGAGGCTGAGAAAAAAAGGGTACGCACAAGGCTAGACAACTACAGCTACGCTATCAGGACAGGTCTAAGATGGTTGTGAAGCTAATATAAAGTCCGTTTTTATGATCAACAATACAATCTGTCATCTACCTTTCCGCTACGAACACTACAACCATAACAGTGAATAAGATCGCATGTTTGACCTGTAAGTAACTATTTGACGTTCTGCACATGGTGGATGCGCAAGCTTATCCCCCCTACGTTATGTCTTAACCAACAGATAAACGAGCAACCGGCACTACAGGCGCAAAACCGCTATGAACGAAATTGATGACACCATATTTCGTAGGGGGGATAAGCTTGCGCATCCACCAGACCACCGCTACGAACAATACAACATTTACAGTAAATAAGATCGCATGATTTACCGGTAAGTTACGTATTTGACGTGCTGCGCATGTTGGATGCGCAAGCATATCCCCCTACGGTGTTGTCTGTACCAAGCTGATATACGAGCAACTGGCGCTCCGGCAGCCAACTATTTAAACTGCGGCTTTTGCTTTGTGCAAAGTAACGGGATATGACCGAAGTTTGTTACCAACTTTATTAGTTGACTACACTAGGGCACTTTAATACTCACCACTTTTATTCGGACTCGCACCTGAGGGAACAGCCAGGTCTAGTTTCATTAGCGCATCCTGCAATAAGCTTGACGCACCAAAACGAAAGTGAGCCGCATCAGCCCAGCCCGCTCCCATACATTCGTCTGCAAGGTTCAGATAGTTAATTGCCTCATCAACTTTTCTAATTCCACCTGCCGCTTTAAATCCTATATTTCGATCTGTCTTCGCTATGACCTCCATCATTACCGCTGCAGCTTCGAGTGTGGCATTAACCGGAACTTTTCCGGTAGAGGTTTTAATAAAATCTGCCCCCTCCCCGATTGCGATTTCTGAAGCACTTTGAATTTGAGATTGCGAGCCAAGCTCACCTGTTTCGAGAATGACTTTAAATTTTTCAGACTCCGGTATGAGTTTACGCACAGATCGGATAGCATCACGTACCTGATCTGTATTTCCGTTGATCAACGAGGTATATGGCTGGACGTAGTCAATCTCTGTGGCACCATCTGAAAGCGCTTTATCGATCGCCGTGTGCACAACCTGAGGCGCGTCATTGCCCAGTGGAAAGTTAACTACAGTTGCAATTTGAACCGTAGAACTCTTACCCAAACAGGTTCGTGCGTCAGATACAAATTTTGGCCAGACACATACTGCTGCAACGTCACCCACCGGGGTTGTTGCCTGAGCACACAGTGCTTCAATTGCTGATTGATCACAATCGTCATTCAAGTTGGTCAAATCCAGCAAACTGATAATCTGATGGATGCGGGTTTTATTGTCAGGGTCTTGAACACTCATGAGTCTGTTACCGTTTCAGCGAGTTGAGATCCGTTATACACACTTGACCAGTGTCGCAGAAGTTATTGACGCTCCGGCGATTTTTTGTTGATATGGTGCAACATCGCCAGCAACTTAAGGCAGCTCAAGGGAAAAACATGCTAAAAAACCTCGATCCTTTACTTAACGCCGATGTACTTTACGCGCTGCGTGCTATGGGGCACGGAGACTACCTGGTGATTAGCGATACTAATTTTCCGGCAGATTCAGTCGCACGTCAAACTGCAATCGGCAAGTTACTACGCATTGAGGCTCCAGCACCACGTGCTGTGGAAGCCGTGCTTTCGGTGATGCCGCTGGACACATTTATTGATGATGCAGCCCAGCGCATGGAAGTTGTTGGCGCACCTGATGAAATAACCGAAGTGCAATCAGAAGTTCAAAGCGTTATTAATAACGCAGAGGGCAAGCCCTGGCCATTGGTTCCAGTGGAAAGATTCGCATTTTACGACAGAGCAAAAAAAGCCTACGCAGTAGTTACCACCGGTGAACGTCGTTTTTACGGGTGCTTCATTTTAACCAAAGGAGTTATCCCTCCTGATGCCTGATATTGTTCGCAATGGGCCTGATGTTGTTCGTACCGGGTCAGTATCTATCCTTGGTGTATTCGTTGCTGACGCTGCCTACAGAGCAACCCGGCAGCCGCACATGGGTGAAACCATTCTAGGCGAAAGCTTTGCGCTGGGTCCGGGTGGCAAAGGCTCCAATCAAGCAGTTGCTGCAGCGCGATGCAATGCGAATGTGTCCTTTATTAGCAAACTCGGTAAAGATGCTTTCGCCCAATTAGCCCTGGACCTATACTCCCACGAGAACATTACAGCACACGTAGAACAAATCGAAAACAGCTACACCGGTTCCGCCTACATATTTATTGATGACAAAACCGGAGACAACGCCATTATTGTTTGCCCTGGTGCTGCAATGACTATAGATACGGCATACATTGATAAAATAAAATCGACCATTGAAAAATCAGATGTTTTTATAACCCAGTTGGAACAACCAATAGCAGCCGCCGAGCATGCACTCAGTATTGCTCGTAGCGCCGGTGTTACTACCATATTGAATACCGCACCTGCAGAACCATTAGACGATGCTGTATTCCAGCTATGCGACTATGTAACACCCAATGAAACAGAAGTTGAGGTTTATACAGGTGTTAAAGTATCGTCAATTTCAGATGCGAAAGCAGCAGGTGACGTACTGCTGCAAAAGGGAGTCGGAACAGCCTTGATTACCCTCGGTGAGCAGGGTGCGCTGTTACACAGTAAAGATCAGTCAGTTCATATACCTGCAGTTAATGCAGGCCCCGTGGTTGAAACCACCGGAGCGGGTGATGCTTTTAACGGTGGTTTTGCGGCGGCACTTGCACAGAATCAAAGCCCGGTGGAAGCCGCCCATTTTGCATGTGCAGTCGCGGGATTATCAGTAACAAAGGCTGGTACTTCTCCCGCAATGCCCACAAGAGACAAGGTAGATGCTCTTATGGTTTCGAATTCCTGACGGGTCAATCAATACAACAGACCTCTACAGAACAGTCGACGATTCAAATAGGCTCTCGATTCAATAAGAGACTAGCGATCCCACACCACCCTGAAGCCCATATGAGTGGTTGTGCTGTCCGGTGCATTGCCGATTCGCGCTGCAATACGGTATCGGTAGCAATAGCTTTTGTGGCACAGGAACGATCCACCCTTAGCAACCTTGTTAGGGCTGGCTGCCTGCAAATGATCAGAACCCGATGCACTACGACGACCCGGAACCCGATGTGTCTCTGCAGTCCAGTCCCACACATTACCAACCATATTGTACAAGCCATATCCATTCGGCTCGAATGACAAAGCCGGGGCGGTGGCCTGGTAACCATCTTTCAAGGTGTTGTTCTGAGGAAAACGTCCTTGCCAGATATTACAAAAAATGTTCTTTTCGTCGTCCGGCTCTGCGTCACCCCACGGAAAGCGTGCGTCCGTTAGACCACCGCGAGCTGCATGCTCCCACTCAAGTTCCGTCGGTAACCGCCCCCCCGCCCAAGAGCAATAAGCCATAGCATCATTCCACGAAATATGAACCACTGGATGATCCTGCAGATCATTAATCAATGCACAGCGAGGCCCGGTAATGTATCGCCATGATGCTCCATCTACCCGACGCCACCACGTAGCTCCAGGTACCGCTTGGGTATCACCGACGTAATCCGGTACCTGATTCCAGAACACGAATGACCAGCCATAGTGCTCCGCCTCTGTTATATAACCGGTATCCGCCACAAACGCTGCAAAATCCGCATTACTTATAGAACCTTGAGACATAGTGAACGCGCCCACCTGACCTTTCCTTAACGGACCTTCCCCATCAAACCGAATGTAAGGTTTGTCTGTACCAATAAACCCGGTGCCACCAGGAATCATGACAGACGCAGGCCGAACTGCAGCCTCCGACGGTGTGAAAACCGTTGGCGTGAAAGACTCTTCCGATGGCGATGACGACGGCGGACAGCAGGTCATCTCAGGGCCTCTGGATTACACCCACCACGCACAACTGCATATTTTTTATAACCGTAGTACTTTGGTCGAGAGTCAATGCGAACATGCAACCACGCCACACCACTGCCTTCAGTGCTAAACCAACGCGGTTCAGTGCAGACGTCCCGCATCAGCACCTGCCCCACCATTTGCCAAAGCGACTGAACCTGAGACTCAGGAGCACTGCGAACAAAGACTGCAAGATGATTACAATATTCATAACTTCCTAACGATACTGGCGCTATCAGAATTGCATCGCCACCGAGACTCTTAAACACGACTACATCGGCTTCGGATTGTTCAAAATACTGTGCGAACGTTATCGCATCTGTTGTACGATGCAACAACGCCGGCGCGTTAATCAATACGAACTCGAATGAATCATCAAGAGACAGTAACGATAATGCAGGCGTCTCAATGCGATACGCTTCAAACGGCGCTTCAGCGAGTAGTGAATTGAATTGCTGCCGAAACTCCGCATCACTTGCCTTGTCACTAGCAAGGGCGTTGATAAATTGCCCGAAAGTAACAGGTTGATCCAACGCATAGAGCTGGTATCGAAGCACCTCTGGCTGCACTTCCTCGACAACAATTTCAAAGTCCAACAGTACTCATACCTCTTGAATCTGCGGCATGGTGACAGTCAATCAATGCGTATACCCTGAGCGTCAAAGCGATGGATTTTCTGTTCGTCCGGTGACAGATAAATAGTACTACCGCGGTTAACCTGCATACTACCGTCCGTTCGGACTGTTATCGGATCAGACATCCCATCAACTCTGGCATGAAAGAAAGTATCGCTTCCAAGATGCTCTGCGACACCAACCGTTGCCTCCCATAATCCGCTCTCGGTTGAGATATTAATATGCTCGGGCCTGATGCCGATTTTGTACGCATCAATTCCCGGTGCTTGCCCACCATCGATAATATTCATTTTCGGTGAACCAATAAACCCGGCCACAAACAAATTCACCGGCCTGTTGTAAAGCTCCAGCGGACTGCCCACCTGCTCTATAACACCATCATGAAGAACGACAATTTTGTCTGCCATGGTCATCGCTTCAACCTGATCATGCGTAACATAGACCATCGTTGTTTCAAGCCGTTTGTGTAGTTCAGTGATCTCCATGCGCATCCCGACCCGCAATGCAGCATCAAGATTTGAAAGCGGTTCATCAAACAGGAAAGCTGAGGGCTCACGTACAATCGCACGACCAATGGCAACGCGTTGGCGCTGCCCACCGGAAAGTTGACCGGGTCTTCTATCCAGATAATCGGTTAAGTTGAGTACTTGCGCTGCGGATTCTATTCGTTGTTTTTGCTCGGCGCGGGGTATCTTCGCCATTCGCATAGGGAAGGCGATGTTTTTTCGCACAGTCATATGCGGGTACAGCGCATAGCTTTGAAACACCATAGCTAGACCACGCTTACCCGGTGGCATGCTGGTTGAATCTCTGCCATCTATCTCAATGGTACCGGCAGTGGTATCTTCCAGCCCGGCAATGAGCCTGAGAAGTGTGGATTTTCCACATCCTGACGGGCCGACAAAAACCACAAATTCACCGTCTTCTATCTCAAGATTCAACGGCTTGATGACTTCTACTTTACCGAATGCCTTCTCAACATTTTTAAGCTCAATCCTCGCCATTGCTATCTGCTTCCTTCACGATGCTGGCCTCGTGCGGGTGTACACGGCGGTGACATCATCGCCTGCTCACCCCGTATACAGGCTTCTATAAATCCCTGCGTGTGCAGACTACTCTCCAGTCGCCAGTTAAGAATTTCATTGATCAGGTAAGCACGTTTTTCAGCATATGCCGGATCGTGCCATAAGTTAACCTGCTCATCCGGATCATTATCGAGATCAAACAACTGACCATTTTCAGAATCGACAAAATGCACCAGTTTTATTGCACCATCACGAATCATAGTCATAAAGCGCGTACCGGTAAGTAGCGCATCGTTAGAGTGCTCTGCATAAACCCGTTGCCGCTCTGCCTGCTGTTTACCACCTAAATACGGTTGCAGCGAGGTTGCCTCCATCCACTCTGGTGGTTCAATACCGGCGTATTCAAGTATTGTCGGCCCCAGATCAAACAACGCCACCAGATCACTCACCCGCTGCCCTTCAGGTATATGACCGGGCCACGAAATCAACGCTGGTACATGAACAGTGGGTTCATACATATTCCACTTTTGTGAATGACCGTGATCACCAAGGCAATCACCATGGTCCGAAGTGAAGATGATGATGGTGTTATCAAGAGCGCCACGCTTTTCAAGCGTGTCCAGAATATCGCCAACCTGTTTATCGATCATGGTGACGTTGGCGTAGTAATGCGCTCTCTGCCGTTGTGACTGTTCAGGTGTTGGGTCTGCAAGATGCACAACGCCATCAGCATCTTCACCCAAATGAAACTTACGCAACTCCTGCATGGCTTCAGGCTGAGATTCAGGGTCCGGTGGTATAGGCGCCGGCATCTCACGGCCTGTATACATCTCAAGGTATTGTTCTGTTGGATCGTAAGGCGGGTGTGGTCCCGGTAAGCCGACTTGCAGAAAGAAAGGATCTTCCCCCGGATAACGGTCTATCCACCAACACGCCATCTGACCAACAAAAACATCGGGGTGCATAATCTCATCGTGCTCCCACACCCATGCACCAAGCAGTTCATCGTAATCATCACGCTCACGTTGCGATACCCGTGATGGCTTACGTAGACCGCGTAAAAAATAGGCTTTATCCCAGTTATCGAGATAGAACGGCAGATTGGGATGATCACGATCCTTGTTTTCCACGACGTGCCGCTCATGAAAACCGAACGGACCCTCTACCGGCATAGTATGCATCTTGCCAACATTTACGGTGCGATAACCACCCTCTGCAAGGTCTTTTACCCAACAGTAATTCCACGGCTCATCGTTGCGGAACACACCATTGGTGTGTGGATAGACCCCACTGAACAACGAAGCACGAGACGGCGCACAGGAAGGCGCTGTGATATACATGTTTTCAAAAGCAGTACCCTGACGCGCCAGTCGATCAAGATTTGGAGTGATCATATGATCAAACCCCATCGCTGCGATGGTGTCATACCGTTGCTGATCGGTGAGTATAAAAACAATATTCGGTCGATCTGACATTCTTTATCCTTTAACCGCACCCGATAGTGACTGAACAATATAGCGATTCGCGATTACCATCAGGGGCAAAATAGGTAAGGTGAGTGCAATACTTGCAACAGCAATGGAACCCCAGTCAACACTGTCGTAGGAAATAAAATTCATTACCGCCACAGGAGCAGTAACGGTGGATGATCGGGTGATAATCAACGCATAGAAGAAGTCATTCCAGACGATAAGAAAACCCAATATGGCAGCGGCTACTGCACCGGGTCGTGCAGCGGGAAGTGCAACCTGCAGAAAAGCCTTGCCAAGAGTTGCACCGTCCATGATGGCAGCCTCGATCAATTCATCTGGTACCTGCGCAAATGAATTCCACATAGACCAGACAATCAACGGCAGTGTCAGCGTCATATACGCGACGATCAGGCCGAAGTACGTATCAATCAAACCAGCATTCACGTAGAGCAGAAAAAGCGGTATCACAAATCCTACCGGAGGTGCCATGCGTAACAACAGCAACAACCAGGACGCATAAAACTTTCCAGACAAGCGCGACTTGGCCAGTGCAAAACCCGCTGGCACTCCGACTATCATCGCGAGTAATGTTGAACTGCCTGCACAGATAAAACTGTTCAACAATGCTTTTGGAAAATCCGAACGTGCAATGCCCCGGTAGTTATCAAGCGTTACTGCCAACGGGCTCTCCCAGATCGGCTCAAAAATTTCCGCTTGTTCGCGAAATGACATGATCAGCACCCACACAGTGGGCAATGCAGCGAAGAACAGCAGCACCAGCATTATGGTTACACCGAATGCCTTTTTAACGCGAAATGAGGACGTGTTATCAATCACGATGTTATCCGCTGATTAAGCCTGGCCACATAGAAACTGATAATAGCTGCCACAATAAATAGTGTCACCGCGATGGCAGCACCGTAGGCGACATTGGAATTCTGAAATGTCTGTATATAGGCGTAATAATTAGTTGCCTGCGTTGATCTGCCTGGCCCACCCTTGGTCATAACAAAGATCATCGGGAAGTGCTTTAGCGAATCAATAAATCGAAACAGTGTGACCATCAAAAAGGCCGGTATCAGCAGCGGCAAAGTCACATAAAAAAAGGATTGAACGCGGGTAGCTCCATCAAGCGCGGCAGCCTCATCAAGGTCTGGAGAGATACCCTGCAATGCCGCGAGTATAATCAACATAGCGAACGGGAAATTGGTCCAGGTATCAGCCATAACAATGGCAAACAAGGCACCATTTTGCGTGGTCAGAAAAGATGGCACCGTTATACCGAATAAATCGAAAAACGCATTTATTGGTGAAAGGGTTGGTGTAAACAAAGACAACCAGATAAGCGCCACTGCTACATGAGGTACAGCATATGGTAATAGAAACAGCACTCGTCCCAGTCGCCATTTACCAACAATCTTGCTCAACCCAACCGCGATGGCTGCACCAATGAGAACCTGTGTTAATACCCCAAAGAAAGACAGAACAGACATCGCATAGACAGACCCCATTAAACGCTTGTCTGATACCAGACGGACAAAGTTCTTGAAACCGAAATCCCAATTGGTACCGCGTATCAGGTGATAGTCACTAAATGAAAGCGCCAGCATTCCAGCGAGTGGTACAATTGCGAATATCCCCACTGCAAAAACAGCTGGAAGCAGCATGTTTCGATAACCGCGCTCAAGCTCCGCGGTTGCACGAGGTTGTGGTTTTGATGTCATTTATGTGAAAGCTTCGATTGGACAGATGCCAATGAAAGCGCCCGGCAGCTTACACAACCGGGCGCTTTGTAAGTAACTACTTGCGTTGCTCTAGAGCCCGAGAATATCTCTCATCTCCTGCTCTGCGGCTTCCAGTGCTTCTTCCGGCGACATCAAACCGTTGAGTGCACCGTTGATATTCTCACCTATCGCCTGTCCAAGCGCTGGCCATTCCGGCAGCAACGGACGGTAATGACCGACCGCAAGATTAAGTGCTTCAGCCTGTACCGCCAGAAAATCAGGATGCACTTTTGAGTACTTGGCGATAACCTCTTCGTTCTGTGCAACTGACTGGGTAGTAAAGTTCGAAAACGGCTGAGCCAGCGCAATCTTGGTCATAGTTTCGGCGCTTACGGCCCACTCAATAAACTTTGCAGATAGCTCCGGATTCTTCGCTGATGCTGGAATACCCAGCCCATGTACTGCAATAGCCGGAGATCGTCCAGCCGGTCCACCAGGTGGCAAGGTGATGCCGGTCTTATCTGCAAACTTACTTTTATCAGGGTCAACTAATGAAGCCGCTATTCCAGTACCCTCGACTGCAAAAGTAATCTGACCATTTTGCGCTGCCGCCTGAACTTCCGCAAAGTTAAAATTGCCAGCGCCTTGTGGTCCGTACTCGTTAAGCAGCTTCATATAGACATTCAGCGCCTCCAGTGTTTCCGGTGAATTGATAGCCGGTGTCAGGTCACCTGCGGTGTAGTCTTCAAAGAATTTACCCCCATAGGCACGCATCACCATCGGGAAGATAAACATGTTAAAACCCTGCCCCGGTACCGCACGCATGGCAATTGCTGCAGTCTCATCGGAGTGAACTTTCGCGGCAACTGCAAGCATTTCTTCCCAAGTTTGTGGTACTTCAACACCCGCGGCTTCGAGAATATCTTTGCGATAAGTCATCAGACCGGTCGCCGCCATATAAGGTACCGCCCACTGTTCACCATTGATCTTATAGGCATCCAGCGGACCCGCCATGATGTCTGACTTCACAGCCATGGCATCAACTTCTGCAGTGATAGGCTTTAACCAGTCTGCTGCAACCCAGCGCTGCACCTGAATAACCGGTGTATGTACTACATCAATGTCACCGGTATTGCCGGTAAACGAAAGGGTTATACGGTTTTCAAAAACGTCCTGACCGATCACATCAATATTGGCCTTTATACCAGTTTCTTTTTCAAAATCACCGGCAATGGCTTGAAGACCTTTGGTGTAAGGCATGCCAAACATGACGACATTGATTTCGTCCTGCGCATGTACTGTGGTAGTAGCTGCTACACCCGCAAACAGTGATGCAGACAGTAGCGTTGTGAGTAATCTTTTCATTTGATTATCCTTCCTCCGGGTAGTGATGTTTAATGAGGCTAACCGCCCCGTTGTGGCATAACATGATGTTTCGGCCGCGGTCTGTACGCGGGATTTTCGGTATAGACGAGCTCGGTTAAGCCATCACGTGCTTCGAGCAGCGCATCGCGATAGCGCTTCACATGGGCTTTTTCGTTACTCAGATCACCTACCGGCTCAGCCAGGGTTAGCAGGTGCAGGAACTTACCATCGGGGTCTTCAACTACCGTAGCAAATCTACGAATACCCATATGATTGCCTTCCAGATCAGCCGCAAATGTCTGCTGCTGCACCGACATCAACTGCTTTTTTACCGAGCTCGCAGTTAACCTGCGCGTTTGCTGATCACCATCACGTGCTGTGGCAAAGAACCCGTCAGTATAAAACCGCGACTCAAGGTCTTTCCAGTCAAGACGACTCAGATAAAGCTGCGATAGTGCATCCAGCTCGTACAACGAACGTCTAAAGCCAACATTTGCACGAATCAGAACCTGAGGGTTCGGGTGCTCTGTTTTAGAATGCCAGAGCAGCTCATGCCCGGCGACAACAACCACCTCTGCAGACGTGCCTAACTCTTCCGACAAAGCACGCATGGTGTCATCAAGTTTAGCGAGATAGGTCTCCGACATCGGGACGTTGCGCTCCATCCGGAAGTTCCGCACACAATACTTCTCACTGGTACGGAAAAGGTAACCCCAGTCAGAAAGCGTCTTGATAATTCGATTGAGAGTTGAAGGAGACAGGCCACAATCACGGGCGATATCTACTTGCTTAATGGGCCCCGGCCCTGCCGCCATAATGTATTCCAACACCTGCAGGGTGCGCGCCGTCGGGCTCAGGGATGCGTCTGATTTTAGAGCGACAGATTCCATATATGGAATTGACAATGCCATATATGGAATATTGAGTCAATGCCGGAATTGATTTGATAGTCAGTAAACTTCTCTCAATTTGCCCCAAAGTAACCCACAGAGCTAGTAATAACTAGACCTGCCTGTAGACAACTCATGTATTGTGTTCCCAATCTTTAAAACGCACCGACGGGAATAAAATGCAACATCAATTGAAAAAACTCTCAGCAGCGGTACTTGCTCTCACCATAATCACAGCGTGCGGCAGTGATAATGGCGCCGCAGTTACAGATACAAATGCGGAGACGGGCATGACAGCCGCCTACGTCGGCAGCTGGACAACCGGGTGCATCGCCGCACCAATTCCAATCGAGGGAGCAGACACCTACTTCACCTATGACTTCAATTTTGAAGCTGCTACCTGGCAATTTGTTCAGAGCGGGTATCTTGACGAAAGCTGCACCATTCAATTTCAGGAAATTGATGGCGCTACTTTCGAGAGGGGTACAACCACCATCACCGGTACTTACCAGGAAGGTGCGGAATTGGTTACTACGGCAGATGGAGTACAGGCTAATAGCCTAAGTCTTACAGTAGACACTTTTACGAACACGCTCAATGAACCGGATGACCCGCCTAACGAAGCAATCGGTACGACCAATGATGTTTTAGTCTATGTAGATGATGCCGGCGTACTTTACCTTGATGATGCTTTGTTGGGCATAAACCAGGCACCAGGCACACTCGTACTCACGCTACCGTTTGATCGAGCGCTCTAGGAGTCTGCGCGGTAGAAGTCCGCGTAGCGGCGTTCTGCCGCGCAGACTCCTAGCCCGGTTTATTCATGAACATGGCGGCATCCCAACACAGGCATCCGAGCATGCCTGTGTACCTTCACCCAACTCGATTCCAATAGATGCTACCAACTACGGACCTGTGGCTGTGTGTGATCCTCTGTTTCAGCCATTACCTTAAGTAGCTTCATCTTTAATTTTCTACGAGTTTCTGCATATTCAGGCTCATGAAACAGGTTAAAGAGCTCGTGAGGGTCCTTGGATAGATCATACATCTCTCCATTACGCTGCCCGCCTGTTGCAGGCGCCCCGTGCCAGATGATCAGCTTCCAGTTTTCATGCCTGAGCATGGTCGTCATGATTTTGGGATCAGTAGTAAATCCCGAATCACGGTATTCGCTTAACGCCCAGTCACGCCACTTTGCTTCCTGTTGTGTCATCAGAGGCAACAGTGTTTCCCCTTGCACTCCCAGGCTATTTGTACATCCCGCTACATCAAGAAAAGTCGCCGGTAAATCTACCCACTGCACCAACTCATCAATGACTTGCCCGGCTGTGACCTTTCGCGGCCATCGTGCAATCAGCGGAACATGAGTCAGATCATCATAGAGTTGCGGCCCTTTTAACAACTGTTGATGATTCCCCAGCATCTCACCATGATCAGAGGTAAAGACCACCAGTGTATCCTCAGCCAGACCGGCTTTAGCCAACGCATCTAATATACGCCCAACCTCATAATCGATAAGCGCAATCATGGCCCAATACTGTGCCCTGATTTCACGAATCTGCTCTTGTGTGTAATCCCTGAAGCCTGGCGCCACACCTGCATAACTTTTCTCCGAATAAAACGTTTGCTCAGGTGGCTTGTTACTCAGTTCATCATCGCGTGTATTCGGATCAGGTATCGCATCAGAATCAATCAGATCCCGGAATTCCTGCGGCGCGCCGAAAGGATGATGCGGATCAAAAAAATTGGCGACCAGACAAAAACTATCGTCTTCTTCACGCGGGTGATTTATAAACTCCAGCGCACAATCTGCAACCCAGTGAGAGTAATGGGCTTCCTTTGGCACCGAATCTATCGGTGTACCCATTTTAGCCTTATTACCGTAGGCGGTACTTTCATTCGCACCTGCCTCTGGAAATATCTGTGCATAAATTTCCGGCTGTGTAGCGCGCAGCCACGCATGATAATCATTTTCTACTGCACGATGATTAGGACCATGTGCCCACTTAAAGTAACGGTAGCCATCATCACGGCGCGGTTCCGTTTGCCAATTATCACAGGGAGACAGATGCTGCTTACCAATCATGCCGCAGTCATAACCTGCATCTGCCAGCGTACGAGTAAACATTTTTTGATGTTCCGGCAGAGGAACACCGTTAGCATAGAGTCCGTGACTGGCCACATACTTACCGGTAAACAGACTCGCTCGGGAAGGACTGCAGACCGGATTTTGCACATAACAATTCTTAAACAACGCGCCGTCACCGGCCAGTTTATCCAGGTTAGGAGTTACCGCCCATGTTGCACCGGTACAATGTAGACTGTCACCACGCTGTTGATCGGTACAAATAAAAAGTACATTCGGGCGCTTTTTTATAGATTTCTTGGTCACGCTAAAAGTCCGCTATGCGTGGTTCAGTGCGATCTTCCAACGCACAACGCGCATCTATCATCTGGTCAATCATGTCTTCAAGGACAGCAATATGCGCATTGTTCAATGCCAGATTATTCTGTTCGCAAGGATCGGCTTCAAGATCGTACAAGCGTGTTGTGTCTTCGCAATCATTTTTATCATGCTGTATCACCAACTTCATTCTGTTGTTACAGAACGACGTATACCACTCACGTTCACCATTAGTATTGGTCGCACGTAAACGCGTCATAGACCAGTTTCGGAAGGAATCAGCGTTACCGAAAGCACTTAATAACGAACTACCTTGCATACGGGGTCCAACGGACACATTGGCCAAATCGAGCACTGTAGGCGCAATATCAATCGTAGATACTGGCAGCTCTACCACTTTGCTCTCACCGTCAGATTGATAAATCAGCAGTGGTACTTTTATACAACGCTCATCCATCACGGTGTTAGCAACATCCGGATCATGATTACCCCGCGCAGAAGCGACGATAATCACCGTGTCATCCATACGATTACTTGCTTGCAACTGCCCAATGATTTGACCGATTGCAGCATCTGCCTGTTGCAACGCAATCTTACTTAAGCCCTCTGCATCCGCATTTACAGCCGGCTCTGCCCCCAGGCCATCTCCTGTGGAGAAACTTGCTACCGATAGAAATGGTTGATCTTGAGATGCGCTTCGAATCCAGTCATCTACCCGTTCACCCACCCAATGATTAAAACTTAACTTGTCCGGCAAACCTTCATAAACCGCCCTCTGTTGTTGGGACACAATTGTGTTTTGCGGATTGGCCTGTGTAGTAAAGACCTTTGCATGATGTTCCGGTGCTGTTCTCTCAAGCCAGTTCAAATAGGCGTTTTGCCGTGAACGATGCAATGGACCGTGCGCCCAGTCCATCTCAGCAAACTCTCCGCCGTTAACCTGCTCTGTCGTCCATCGCGAGACACCGGCCAATTGATAGCGGCCCGCCAGATAAGTTGCGTAGCCTGAGTTTGACAGTCGTTTGGCGAATGTTTGTTCGTTACCCGGAAGGGCGACACCGTTAGTCCATAGCCCATGAACCGATGGATCAAGCCCGGTAAAAAGACTGGCGCGAGCAGGGCTACTTTCCGGACACGGTGTATAGCAACGACTGAAGAACATGCCATCTGCTCTAAGAGACGACAGTGAAGGCAGATTTCCTGCTCGCTCCAGCACATCGAGTTCTTCGAGGCTTAAGGAATCGAACAGGCAGAATAAGATGTTGCGATGCTCGATGACAGGCACGTTAGTCTGCTTTTAAAATATCCAAACAGACTTAGTGTATATCAATATGGGTAACAGCACTTAACTGGAGAAAATCCGAAGCATCGTTACCGCTTGGCGGCATAATAGGATACCCGTCTTTCAAGGTATGCCAGAAACTCTGAAATGGTAAACGCCAGTGCAAACAACACCACCAGAACGGCCCAGAAGTGCTTCATCAGAAAGTTATTAGAGTAAAGTTCAAACAACGCTCCGAACCCAACCAGTGAAATAAGCAGCTGACCGATAATGACCCCTTTCACGGCTCTGATTATTCCGATCCGCACACCACCGAGTATTTCGGGGAGAGCCGCCCAGAAGTAGATCTTGGAAAATGCAGACCAGGGTGTGGCACCAAAACTGGTGGCCATCTCGACCAGAGAGCGGTTGATCTGCATTACACCTGCACGTGCATTCAGGATAATGATCCAGATAGCAAAGAGTGTGGTGGTAATGATGATCGATTTCATGCCAAAGCCGAACAGCACCATCAGCACAGGAACCAAAGCAGTTAGAGGAGCGCTGAGAAAAATATTAACCCACGGCAGCAACAGCTCATCGACGAGTCTGTTTTTTCCCATCAGGATACCTGTGGGTATGCCAATGACTATGGCGAAAAACACACCGGAACAAAATGCGTAGGCCGTTTCGTACAAGGCTTTTTGAAATGCTGCTGTACCAATGATTTCAAAAAGCGTTGTAACCACCTCGGAAAGCGGCGGTACAAAAAAGGAATAGCCTGAGCGACCGACGATTTCCCATAAGAGGCCCCACAATAATAGTGAAGACATTCCAGGTAGACGAACACCAAATACCTTCATGCCCTACTCCACGTACGTCTTAAGGGATTCCCAGATCTCGTCAACAATATCGAGATACTCAGGGTCTCTTCGGATGCTTGCCGTGTCTTTCTCGCGTAAACCCGTTGGGCGGATGATGTCTGCAACACGGCTCGGTCGCGGTAGAAGAATCGCTATCTGGTCAGAAACGTATACGGCTTCTTCAATTGAGTGAGTTACAAAGATAAAGGTTTTGTTTTCATTCGCTACAAGCGCCAGCAGATCTTCCTGGAACTTGCGTCTCGTTTGTTCATCGACGGCTGAAAACGGCTCATCCATAAGCAACACATCTGCATCAACAGACAATGCACGTGCAAGCCCTACACGCTGGCGCATGCCACCGGATAATTCATGCGGAAAGCTTTTCTCAAATCCGTCCAGCCCGACTTCCTTGATGTACTTAATGGCTATATCTTCGCGTTCTGATTTGGCAACACCTCGCAACTCAAGACCGAAAGAAACATTTCTTAGTACCGACGCCCAGGGTAATAACGCAAAATCCTGAAACACAAAGGCACGGTCTTCACCAGGGCCGGTAACCGGTGATCCGTTTACCAGAATTTCACCCTCGGTCGGATCAAGCAGTCCTGCAATAATTTTGAGTAGTGTCGTCTTGCCACAGCCCGAAGGACCAAGCAATGAAGTGAGTTGTCCGCGCGGAAAGTCCAGCGACAGATTTTTCAACGCTTCTACATCACCATAATTCTTGGACACACCACTCACTGAAACCGCATTATCAGTTTGCAGGGGTGCAAGCTCTTCTGCCAACGCATCAGTCTGAAGCATAGCCACGTACATTTCCTTCGAACAAAACGCGTTCAAGCGTCTCTAGTAAATTAAGAAAGACGACTGCAAGTACGATGATAGAAAATATCGCCGCATACATACTTGCGTAGTCTGCAATGGAACGGCTGAAAGTAATGATATCGCCGACACCGGTCGGGGTAATTTTAAGTTCCGAAAGAATCGCACCGATGAAACCTGCTGAGACACCAAGCCGGAGCCCGGAGAAAATAACAGGCGATGCTGCCGGAATAATGATTTTAAAAAGCACTTCCCAGCGTGATGCCAGAAAGGACTTACTCATCTCAATAAATGATGAGGGGGTGTTGCGCACAGCACTTGAAGTATTAAGAACAATGACCGGCATTGCCATAATGCAAACCACAAATACCTTTGAGGTGAGCCCTATGCCATAGATCATTACCAGCAGCGGGATAAGTGCTGCCAATGGTGCCGCCTGCATCACAATAAATATTGGTGAGAATAGCCAGTCAAACCAACTACTCAGACCAATCCAGAGCCCAATGATAATGCCCAACACCGCTGAGATACACACACCAATCACCAACGGTTTAAGCGTTTCCCCATAGGCCTCGAACAACCTTCCATCCACAGTCATTGCATACAAGGCCTTCATCGAATCAATGAAAGTGGGAAACGCATAGCTCACCGGTATGCGTCCGGCAATCTCCCATGCGCCGAATACAACAATGGCAGAGACCAATTTAAGTGTAAGTGAACGACTTAGCACGAATGCGATTCCTCTACAGACACCGAAAAGCGCACCCGCAAAAGAGCGGGTGCACAGGTTTACCTACTGTCCGGTTGCTTTGTTAAGCGGATCCATATACCAGAAGTCATCAATATTCAGACTATCGATGTCACCTTCGAGCTGACCGGCAGCGCTATACCACTCGAGATCGGCTTTGGCCGCAGTCATACCGCCACCATTCGGGCTGTACAAGCCACCCTCAACGGCGGCTGAATAAAACTCATCAAGGTTGCCCAGAATTTCCGGAGGTAACTGACCAATCGGTCCATCAGGGTTTGTTTCCTTGGCAACTATCGATGGATCTTCACTCATGTCTTTCCAGGTACTAGCAAGCGCATCAACGAAAATCTGCACGTCTTCAGAGTTTTCCTTGATCCAGTCAAGATTCGCAAAAAGTGCTTCATCACTTGCTTCAACATCGAACATTGGCAGCACATTAAACTTGTCCGCATGCTGGCGCATCACCTTGTTCTTATTGGAGAGATCAATAATTGTCGCGTTGGCCTGCCCTGCTACCAGCGCTACAACCCGGTTCGATGAACCCGGCACATAAGATCGTTCACCGAACTTGATATTCATCTTGTCTTCAATAACGTTCGCAATCGAGTCAGTACCGCCACCACGAGAGTGAAGCAGAATCGGCTCGCCGTTCAGATCTTCCAGAGAACTATATTTTTTGGTCGTGACCGGAAAGAACTTCAGTTTTGAAAGTTGGAAGATGATTCTGATAGGAGCTTTTGATCTCTGCATGGCAGCGTACGGCGTACCAAAACCAATATCCATTTGACCACTCAGTACCGCCTGAATAGCGAGCTCTTCATCGGAGAACGCTGTCCACTCGTAGTCGAGCCCGTTGGCCTTTGCACGCTCCAGCGCGACAAAAAATGCAGCCAGTTCATCTGAAGGCGTTTCAGCAAGCGCAATCTTTATTTTTTCTGCATGTGCCAATGATGCAGTAAAACCTAACACTAACGGCACTGCCACTGTTGCAATGGCCAGTTTCTTTAAGAATCTTCGCATGGTTTTTCCTCGCTTTAAACCAGTTAAATTGTTACATCCCGCCCGGGGTCTGGCGAAACGGTTACAGCAAAAATGCACAGGTAAAACCTGCGCACCATCGAGACTTTACGTGACCCCGTATAGTCGATTAGATACAGACGTCAGGTGACAATGCATCGCAGAGTAGGCAGCCGCTGGATCACGATCACTTATAGCTTCAACAATTAGATCATGTTCGGCGAAGCTTGAATGCTCCGCTGAAGGTTTATCTGAATTTCTTATCACCTGCCGCCATGCCACTGCACGGCGTACATGATTTAAATGATCAAAAACAGAAAGCAGTAATAAATTACCGGTCGCCTGAGCTATGCAACGATGAAACAAGTCATCGGCCTCTTCGTAGGCATCCCACCCATCAGCAGTATGTGCTTTATCGCGCGCGGTTCTGATTGCATCCACATCATCGGCCGACGCATTGATTGCCGCCTCCCGCGTAATCGCAGGCTCAAGTGACAAACGCGCCCGCATCATCTGAATTGGTGTGAGTTGCTGACTGAGTTCAGCCAGGTGCGGGAATGGCTGGCTTCCGTTTTTAGCACCAACGAAAGTTCCCTTGCCTACATGGCGCCAGATAGCGCCTTCACGCTCCAATGTGTCCAGCGCTTTGCGCAATGAAGATCTTGTTACGCCCAAATCATCGATCAACTGGCGCTCCGACGGTAGTCGATCACCCGGCACAAAACCCCCTTCTTCAATGAAGGTTTTGAGCCGATAAAGCTCACTGTTGTCTTCTTTAAATTCCTGTCTTGCCAGCACAATAACTCAAAATTGGTTGATCAATTAGGTGATTTTCAAGCATTATAGGCACAACCAATTTAGATCATCAACGATAAAACCGCTGTTTGCTATCATTGGTCCGATTGATTTAGATCAATCCAGTCGGCCAGAGCTGCGCGACCCCTCAGGAGATTACATGACCGCATTAGTCATAGACGCACCCGCCCCGGTTCTACTTCCTGTCCTCGGGACTGAAGCAAAGTTTCCTGTACGTCGGGTGTATTGCATTGGGAGAAACTACGCCGCACATGCGGTTGAAATGGGGCACGATCCTGATCGCGAACCGCCTTTTTTCTTTCAAAAAAATCCCAACAACCTGGATGCTTCCGGTGAGTTCCCCTACCCGAAACACTCCAATGACGTACATCATGAAGCAGAGCTTGCAGTGATGTTAAAGGCCGGAGGCGACGACATCCCGTTAGATAAAGCGCTCGATCATGTCTATGGTTATGCCCTTTCTCTGGATATGACAAGACGCGATCTGCAAGGTGCACAAAAAAAGATGGGACGTCCGTGGGAAATAGGTAAGGCGTTTGAGCGCTCTGCCCCGGTTGGCCCGATTCATACCGTGGAAAGTGTTGGCCATCCTGATCAGGGACGCATAGAACTAAAAGTGAATAAAAAAGTTACACAGGAGGGAGATCTGAATCAGATGATCTGGAAAGTACCCGAGATGATCTCGTACCTCTCAGAATACTTCACGCTTGAAGCTGGAGATGTGATTCTTGCAGGTACACCGGCAGGCGTAGGTCCAGTACAACGCGGAGACGTCATGGAAATGAGCGTGGATGGTCTTGAGCCGATGACTATTAACGTCACCTGATCGCTATTCTTGCGATCATTGGCTTTGTGAGCATTGGATTAACGCACCGCTACCAGTGCGTTCGCAGCGTTAAAAACCAAAGTATCTCCAGACTAGGTTCGCTGCCGCAAAGATGAGGCTACCACCATTCAATCCTCTGCCATTTGAATGTTACGTATAGTAAAAACGCTATAAGACCTAAGATCATCGTGCACTCCAGTGAGTCGTGGTTGTAAGCTTGCCGGCCTCAGCGCCGGCAACAAGCCATAAGTGAATATTATGTCATGACGTTTTAAAATGCAACTCCCGGACCAGTCTAAACCGGGATCGACAGTGAAATATTGTGTCCACAATTCTGTAGGCGGAACACTGATGCAAAATCAACTATTGCTTACAACCGAACCCGGAAATATCAAATGAAAACTCGCACCATCGGCTCACTATCTGTTTCTGCAATCGGTTTGGGCTGCATGAACATGTCAATGGGATATGGCAAGGCAGATGATGCTGAATCCGAACGGCTGCTCAACGAGGCACTGGATGTAGGCTACACGTTTCTTGATACCGCCCAGGTATACGGCTCAGGTCACAATGAGACACTCATTGGCAACGCACTGGAAAGTCGCCGCAGTGAATACGTTCTTGCGACAAAGTGCGGCTTATCGCGTGAAGGAATTAACGGCGATCCTGCTGGCATCATTGAAAGCTGTGAGAACAGCCTGAAGCGTCTGCGTACTGATGTCATTGATCTGTACTATCTGCACCGCGTTGATCCGAACATACCTATTGAAGAAAGTACCGGTGCGCTGTCGAAACTGGTGCAGGATGGCAAAGTGCGTGAGATCGGTTTGTCTGAGGTGTGCTGCGAAAATTTACGCCGCGCTCATAAGGTTCACCCTATCGCAGCACTGCAATCTGAATATTCACTATGGTCACGAACTCCGGAGAGAGGCATCCTGGATGCATGCGACGAACTGGGCGTTACCATGGTGCCGTTCTCACCACTTGGTCGTGCATTCCTAACCGGCAAAGCAGCTGATGTAACCCAACTGGTAGAAGGCGACCTGCGCACTACGATCGCCCGTCCCCGCTTCGAACCTGAAGCTTATGCACAAAACAAAAAGCTACTGGTACCTTTTGCAGAAATCGCGGAACAGAACAATTGTTCAATGGCTCAGTTAGCGTTGGCATGGTTACTACATCGTGACAATGATGTTCCAATTCCAGGAACAAAACACATTGAGTTCATGAAAGAGAACGCGGGCGCTGCAACTCTTGCCCTTTCGCAGGAAACTGTGGATACCCTTAACGATCTGATAAATGACTCAACAGTGGTTGGCAATCGCTACACCGATGATCGAATGCAGGAGGCTGACGCAGAGCGGGACTAAATAGAAACCTCTCTGTAAAACATGCGAAATCGCGGCCCCAACGGCATGGAATTGAGGGCAAAGACAGACTGCTAATCCACCTTGTCAGGCGCTGACTAATTATTTTCCACTAGATTGGCGTGTTTCCTTGATTCTCCTTTCAAATACCTGTTATCGTCATGACGGGAAGCACTCCTGCTTCGGAGTGTTTCGACAGTACTCAATTCAAGAATGATAGTTTGGGTTTGACGCATGACTAAAATATTACTCCAGCTCATTGTCGCTGTTTTACTTCCATTCCCATTGATCGCCATGGAGTACAACACTACCTTCAGTGACGACGGTCGCTACATGGTATACACCTTTTATGACGATGATTCTCTTAGTCAAGTCGCCCTGTTGGATCGACTGACCGATGAAACAACTTTAATATCAGCGGATAGATTCGGAAACGCCGGTGATGCCAGTAGCGAAGACGCCATGATCAGCGGCGATGGTCGCTTTGTTGTATATACCACCCGGGCTGAAAACATCAGTGAAGAATCAGTACATCACTATACGAATATCCTGGTTTTTGACCGGATAAACGCAAGCACTCAGTGGCTGGCGCGCGGTCAAACCGCAAGCATCACTCCGGACGGTCGTTTCGTCGCATTTCTTAATCGGGACGATTCCTCTGAATTTGATACGAATAACATGCGAGATGTATATCTTCACGATCTCGTAACTCGTGAGCTCGAACTGGTCAGCGTTGTTGATGGACAACCATTTTCTTCGCAATTCGGGGCTTCCCCCGGTTCAGATTTCCTACCACCGTGGATTAGCGAAGACGGTCGTTTTGTTACGTTTGAGACAAGGACTGCCTTAGTATCTGATGATCGCAACGATGAAGCCGATGTATACATTCGAGACCGTCTATTAGAAACTACCTCGCGCGTTAGTGTGAACAACGACAACATAGAAGGTAACGATGGAAGTTATCGGGGCAGCATAAGCAGAGGTGGTCAATTCGTAGTGTTTAGCAGCCGCGCTGAGAATCTGGTCTCAAATGATGAAAACGCCCTCATAGACAATTTTATCCGTGACTTGACCTTAGATACTACCAACAGAATAAGCGACTTCGACATTAGCAGAGAAGGACTTGAACTATTTTCTCGTCCCGTTATTAGTAAAGACGATAAGTTTATCGCTTACTTTGCCAGAAATTTCGGCGGAGAAAGATTTGAGTTGTGGTTTGTACATGACCTGGAACGAGGTACTTACCGGAAATACTTCACCGACGTAGTTGAAGATCTTTCGCACAGTGGTTTTATTAAATACGCTGGCCTGGGCTGGGTACCTTTGAACATTGATCCGGTTTGTCCGGATCCTGACGGGGATAACCTGGGCCCGGGTAATTGCGTGCCTTTTGCCACTGATGGCAGCTCTTTTAATGAACAAGTCTATGAAGGCCTTGAATGTGCAGACCAAGACGGCGATGGTTTTGGATGGCAACAACCTCAAGCCACACCTGGTCGTAGCTGCATCATTGACAACAATGACGTTGTCGTTCAGCAGCCGATGATGGAAGTCTATTGCGTCGATACCGATGGGGATGGCTGGGGATGGAATGGTGTACAGTCTTGCATGATAGATTCAGAACCGCAGACAGTAGATTCGCCAAATGAACCACCTGCCAGCGGCCTATGCATAGATAGTGACGGAGATGGCTGGGGTTGGGATGGCACTCAGTCTTGTTTGATACAATCTGTAGCGGAATATTGCATAGACACCGACGGTGATGGCTGGGGATGGGATGGTTCAGAGTCCTGCCTTATCGAACGGTAGTAATTTGTGACACAATTACTTGTGATAGCCCACATCTGACCTGACAGTACATGTCAGTAAAGTGATGAGAGTTTCTCTGTCCGACCGTCTTAGTAGTGCCGAGGCTGTGTTAAAACTATTTTCGGTAAGAAAGAAGCACGTAAATTGGCCATCTCTAGCCTTGAGTGCTCGATGAGTGGGTTCTGTATTTACTCATCAGTAGCAAATAAATTTTAGCGAGAAATATAAGACAGCTTACAAAGACTCTTAGAGGCTTCTATCGCGACTAAAAAACTACTTACTACGTCATCTTATGCGTAGCTTTTATTGGTTATTGCTTCAATTAGTTCATTGACCCCCAGTATCGAGATTACACGTTTCAGATTGTACGATAGGACGTGCAGGCTCATTTCGGTGCTAACTCTATTCATGGTTTTCATTTGAAAGTGTGTGTGTCCCATCCAATGCTTTATTGTGCCAAACGGATGCTCGACTGTGCAGCGTCTTGTTTGCATTCGAGTCGGCTCATTGGCCATTCTCTTATCCAGTTCATCAAGCACCTCTTCATGCTCCCATCTTCGTATACGGCGGTGCTCACCGGTAGTACAGTGCTCCTTTTTACGGCAAGCCCGGCATACTGGAGCTGACGCATAGTACGTATCTATTTTCTTGCCTTGTTCAACGCTTCTATGTCGTCTGCTTAGTATTTGGTTGGCGGGACACGTGTACTCATCATTTTCTGAATCATAGATAAACTCTGATCGATCATACAAGCCAGCTGCACGACTATTGGAGGTCTTGGTCCTGGGTAAGTAAGTTGTGATATTCGCTTCTTTGCAGGCAAGTATTTCTTCGCCTTTATAGTAACCTTTGTCTGCAAGTACACACAGATCATCATGTTGCAACACTTCGTTAGCTTGTATAGCGATATTCGAGAGCTGCGATCGGTCGTTGCCAACGTTCGTGACTTCATGTGCCACGATCAAGTGATTTGTAGCGTCAACAGCTGTTTGGACGTTGTAGCCTACCATTACAGAGCTGCGGCCGCGGGTTGCCATAATACGTGCATCCGGGTCGGTGAGTGAGAGCTGTCTATCAGGTGATTCAAGCAGTTCCGCCTCCAGAAATTCGAGCCTCTTGGCTTCTTCGCGTACCTTGGCAAGTCGTTTCTGGAGTTGAATTATTGTATTTCGGGATTCTTTTGTATCGTGTCGATCAGCGCGCTTGATCTCGTCCAGGTAGTCATTGATGCTTTCATCAATCTTCTGTCGCCGTCGCTCAATTTTTGCCTTAGAGAAAGCACGATCGGCATTATTGACTGCTTTGAACTTACTCCCATCAATTGCTACACAGTCAGTATCCAGCAAACCAATTCGTTTACTGAGCAGAACAAACTCCCGACATACATTCTTGATTGCTTTGGCATTGTTTTTACGGAAATCGGCGATTGTTTTAAAATCCGGTGTTAGCCGCTCGAGTAGCCACATTACCTCCACATTTCTTTGTGCTTCTCTCTCAAGTCTTCTACTAGACTGAATTCGGTTGAGATAACCATAGACATACAACTTGAGAAGTACTGAGGGGTGGTAGCCTGGCCGCCCCGTATGACTTGGAATGGTGGAAAAACCGAGATTGATCAGTGGCAAAGAGTCAACGAATACGTCAATCACACGTACTGTGTTGTCTTCAGCTATGTAATCATCAAGCCGTTCCGGAAGAAGTGTATCTTGCTGCCGACCGATTCCCTGTATAAACCCGCTCATAACCGAATCCTTCGTTTATTGCGCCACCATTTTACACCATAGTTTTCACACAGCCTCTGCCCTTAGCTGACGGTCAGCTATGGGCACTGACGTTTATGCAGATTTACTGGATGGCTGGAAAGCGGACGTTGCCCAAACTCGTACATGCTCTGCTAGCAACACAATACTGCAACCTGTCTGCAAGTGTGGAAAACGAAAGTTTTGAGTCAATAAATAGGTGAGCGTATTCTATCGTCCCTATCGATAATTTGAAACGTCAATTCAGACAACACATTTATATAGACATCATCACCGTTCTTTTCAAATGGCACAACGATCGAATTACCGGACACATCCTCAATTTCCATATCAACCTTTAAATGGTGGACACCTTCTACCCAGTCGAGCAACGGGAAAAATTCCAGATACGTGCCGTGACTAACCACCTTTCCTTTCAATGCTTTCCCATCTGTACCATGAATTGCAATCATGCGCGTGGAAGTACCGACATCCATGATACGGTCAAACCTGACAATAAAAGGGAAACGTGTGCCCGCTGGCGGCAAGTCAACCTTCCATAATGACAAATTAACTGGATCAACAATGGCTGGACCAGCCGTGAACTCAATCCGCTGCTCAATACCAATAGGCACACCATCAACATCCTGCATTGCCCCTGATACAACTATAGCGTATCGATAGTTCTCTTTGAAAACCGCACCGACCAACTCGTTTGGACCAACGCCTGTCTTTATCCGACCCGGGTCTATTAACAAAGTAACCCGCTTTTGCTGAGGGTCCCAGAGTTCGACACCCAATTTTAAAAATGGATTTTCGATAGTCGTGCCGAAATGATCCTCAACCCAAATATTTTGCGTCACCTGCCCACGTTCCATGGAGTTGGAAAAGGTCAAATAAAAACGTAGCGTGTTCGCAGGTATGACCGCATTACTCGGAGTGACAAACTCAAGAGCCGGGATACTAGTGTGAGGCGTAATCTCAGCGGTTGTATGGTCAGCTGCAGAATAGCCAACAGACATCATTGAGCCAATAAGCACCAAAATAGAAAAATAAATAAGTTTTAACATTATAGCTATCTACACTATGAATCGAAATTGATCAGTAAGACCGAAAAACAGATTCGGTGAATCTGTCACGGGGAATTATCAACAGTGTGCCTCTCTCATCAGATAGCTGGACAAACGAGAGAGGCACAATCCCGTAATCAGTAGGTCAATGGTGGCGCGGTTTTGTAACCGAACGGATCGGGACCATCTTCCCAGTTCATTTCAACAACATGATCCGCACGGTCGAACCACATCGGCAATGGAATTGTGTGCATTTCTAGCACACGCGGGTCCTCAGGGTTCAGTCTGATAGTAACGGCCCAGTTTTCATCAACCGTGTCCAGATGTAGCGTATTACTCATTGGCATTGGATACTGTTCTACGCCAGCGACTGAGAACACCGGTTTTACGCTATCACCGTGGGGCATTGCTGACGCTGTAGCAAGTGCTTGCAAAGGAATCTGGGCAGCACTGCGATTGGTGTTGGTCACCAACACATTGCTGGATTGATCCCACGAATTGGTGTACTGAATGATATCGATAGGTGTGTTACCAAAACCCATCTCACCAATCATGGTACCGCGTACTTTTGCGCCGTCTTTCAGATCATCCAATGGTATTCTGACAATGGGTGTACATGCATACACGGCAATCAACGTTGGAATACCGTCAAGCTCAGCAACAGTTTGCGTTATGATCGGCGCTCGAGTTTCATATTGCGCATGTACTGCATGCCATATCTCAATTGACGTAGTTTTAACCTTGCCATCAAATGGGTATTTTATCCGTCGCAATTTTGAACTGAATTCCTCATTGGAAACGCCGGCCACCAAAATTTCGCCGTTATAGTAGTCAATGTCTGTAATTGAAAGGCTATTCAGAGGCTGCCCGAATTCAAGTGATTCGGTCGTTGGTACAGGGCCCACCTCTGTAGAATTGTGGTCCACTTGAGACAGATCAACTATTTCAAGAGCACCATTATTCACCGATAATAGGACCGGTTTGGCATCAGGACCACGCCCATTGTGAACAGATAAAAATATCTGTTTGCCAGGCTTATGCACAACCATGTCATTGATAGCGATTTCCTTGCTGGTGGTTCCGAGCAGCTCAGCAATTTGCTCGTCAATACCATCAATAATCGTGCGCCCTTCAAACGTCTTAGCACGACCAAGCGAATATTCAGACTGGTCGGTCAGAACACGGTCGTTAAGCGCGAAAGCGTGGACACGACCCGCTTTTGAATCCCCGACGAAAAGTACGTTTTTATCGTTAAAAGCCAAAGCTCCTGCAGACTGTAAACTACCAGCTCCGTCGTCAGCAAATACTCCACTGGCTGTAAAGGCCAAAGCGAGTACGGCAATACGGTGTATTCTGATCATTTTTTATCCTTGAATTGTTAATCTCAAATACAGCGTATTACCAGCGGCGGATCTTGAAAATCATAGAAGTTAGACCCACCTGTTCTAATTTCAAGTACGGAAGAAAATAGTTGATAATGGTAGTGTTTACAGAGCTGGAAAATTCACAGAGCACGATTGCACAGTGCGAACTATTGTTGGTTGCTTCCAAACACGCCATCAATACCGTACCAGCGATAGATACTTTTATACAACAGAGACTGTATGAATGGGCCAATTAGAAGACTTACATCTATTTGTAGTGGTTGTTGACCACAAAAGCATTGGCAAAGCTGCCGAAAAATTGCATATCGCAAAATCTGCTGTCAGTCGACGACTCAACTTGCTCGAAGAACGTTACGATATCAAACTGGTCGATCGGGAGGCTGGAAACTGGCAAGTCACCGCAGCAGGCCGGGAGCTGTATCAACGCGCAACAAGCGTGTTAACTGATGCACAGGAACTCGAATTTGACTTTAAAAGAGAGCCAGTCAATCTCTCTGGGCATTTGCATGTCTCTATCGCGAACGAGTTCGGGCATTTTTTCCTGATGCCTGCACTACTCAACTTCCAAAACCGCTACCCTGATATAAAGCTATCGCTAGATTTCGAAAACCACTACGTGGATCTTGAGCGTGAAAACTATGATCTGGTTGTCAGGGTCAGCAAAGAGACTAACACCGAGTTCGGTGAAGAAATAATTGGTACGTTTCAACACTATATGTATGCAGCGACTGACTACGCATCGATTAGAAAACTGCCAGAAAATCTCGATCAACTAGCGGAACATCCGCTGCTCTGCTATAGCGATTTGAGGCGCACGAAATGGGAATTTCTGAAAAACGATAAAGTTGTCTACATTGAGTTTCAACCAACCTTGAATTCAAACAGTGGTCAATTTTTATTGCAGGCGACAATGAACGGCCATGGTATTTCGCGACTACCAAGCTTTATAGCAGACGACGCCGAAGGTAGTGGCAAGCTGGTGAAAGTCTTACCGGACTATAAAATAGCTGAACAGAATATCAGTATTCTTTATTCTGAGAAGAGGCGGCTCAGCAATTGTATGAGAATCTTCATCAAGGAAATTTCAAACGCTTGTTTATAACTGAAGTGCCACGAATAAATGGTAGCGATCTGCTTCTGAAGCAAATTCAGAATCACTCAAGGTATTGTGAAACCCGCTGGCTCCGCTGACAACTCACCTTTGGTGCGGTAGAATTTAGCGTCTTTTTGTAACTCTTTTTTTAAAGTATCAACTGATTTATTTGTTATGGATACTGTCAGTTAACCACGCAAGCGATGGTGCAATATAATCGGCACAGCAAGCTCTTCTTCATCACCCAGATGACGTTGTAACAACTTTTCAATGCCTATAGTCACTGTGTGCAGCCGCCCTACCTCGCTGCGGGCCTTACTATCATTCAGGTCTATCAGGCGAATCGCACGAATTGCAGTATTCGTAAAGTCACTTAACACGCCATTCAAGGCGACATGATCCTGCTCGAGAATTTCAAGCCCCTCATCAAAACGCGGATCTGCAGCAGACAACTCAGGGAAATAGCTATGATCCTCCCAGCTATGATGTCCGTTCAGGTTACCAACCAGTGAACCACCACGATAGATCAGTTGATCAACGTAATCTTTCGCATCTTTGTTGCCATCCAGATAACGCTCTGCATCATTGATTAGTGTTTCACTAATCTGACGAAACATTCGGTGTGCCGCGATCCACCTTCTGGTTTTTTGTTTAAAGCCCGGATGCCTAGGCCAGCTGTCGCGCGGGTACTCATCAAGCAAAATACGCATCTCTGCCGGCATTTCGTCTGTGCGAAAAGAGTTAACCAAGAGTCGCTCTGTTGTGTGGCATTGTGTAATCTATGACCGGGCCGGTTGGTATAACACGTGACGGATTAATGCTCTCATGACTAGCATAGTAGTGATCCTTTATATGCTGCATGTTGATCGTGGCTGATACCCCCGGTTGTTGGTACAAATCGCGTGTGTATGCCGATAAATTCGGGTAGTCGGCTATGCGCCGCAAGTTGCATTTGAAGTGCCCGACGTAAACCGGATCGAAGCGCACCAACGTGGTAAAGAGTCGCCAATCGGCCTCTGTTATATCTTTACCCGTTAAATACCGTTGTGTGAATAATCTCTGCTCTAGAAATTCGAGCGTATCAAACAAAGGCACAATGGCTTCATCATAAGCACTTTGCGTGGTGGCGAAACCTGCCTTGTAAACACCGTTATTCACTGTGTCGTAAATACGTTCGTTTAGTGCATCAATCTCTGAGCGCGATGCTTCAGGATAGTAGTCACCCGGGATTGCGCCAATGCCGTCAAAAGCGCTGTTAAACATTCTGATTATCTCAGACGATTCATTCGACACAATGGTCTTCATTTGTCTATCCCATAAGACCGGCACTGTTACGCGACCCGAGTAATCTGACAGAGCAGCCGTATATACTTCATACATATACTCAGCATTGTTAACCCTGTCTGCCACCACCCCTTCCCCTGGCTGAAAGGTCCAGCCTTTGTCTGCCATATACCAATGGACAACTGACACAGAAATCATTTCCTGCAAACCTTTCAGCGCACGAAAAATAAGTGTTCTGTGTGCCCACGGGCAGGCTAAAGATACATAGAGATGATAGCGACCAGGCTCCGCTGTAAAACCACCAACGCCGCTCGGCCCCGCTGTACCATCAGCTGTTATCCAGTTTCTAAAGTGTGGCATCCTTCGAACAAAACGCCCGCCAGTAGATTCAGTGTCGTACCACTGATCGACCCATTCACCATTTTGCAGAAGACCCATCAGCTATATGCCCTCAAAGCCTGAGTAGGTTACACCCGATAACTGCGCCATGTCACGATGCCATGTCGCCAAATCGTTTTTATTGAATTTACTCAAGGAATCATGCCCACAGGCTCTTGCCATCACTTCCATTAACTCAACAGAGGCGTGAAAGAAGTTACTCAATTGTTGAGAAGATTTCTCTACGTTTAAGCGCTGCCTTAAGTCAGCCTTCTGAGTGGCTATACCAGCCGGACAATTGTTGGTATTGCACATTCTTGCAGCGACGCAACCAATAGACTGCATGGCGCTGTTTGATACCGCAACACCGTCTGCGCCGAGTGCCAAGGCTTTAACAAAATCAATTGGTACACGCAGTCCTCCAGTGATTATCAGGGTTACACGGCCACTTGCACCCTGCTTGTCAAGATAAGCTCTGGCTCTGGCTAACGCCGGAATAGTGGGCACACTGATGTGGTCCCTGAAAATTTCGGGCGCCGCTCCTGTTCCACCACCACGACCATCGAGAATGATGTAATCAGCACTGGCGTCTAAAGCAAACTGAATATCACGTTCTATATGATTTGCGCTTAGCTTGAAACCCACCGGTATACCGCCGCTTACCTCACGCACACGGTCACTGAATTTCTGAAAATCTTTAACAGTGCTGATATTGGCGAAGGTCGGTGGTGAGACCGCTGAAGTGCCCTCGGGGATGCCTCGAACTTCAGATATTTTGCCGATGTTTTTCGAACCCGGAAGATGACCGCCGGTACCGGTTTTCGCACCCTGTCCGCCCTTGAAGTGGAACGCTTGCACCCGAGTTAGAAGTTCCTCTTTATAACCAAACTGTGCACTTGCGAGCTCATAGAAGTAACGGGAGTTAGCAGCTTGTTCCTCAGGTAACATACCGCCCTCACCAGAACATATACCCGTACCTGCTAGCTCTGCACCTTTAGCGAGTGCTATTTTGGCTTCCTCTGACAAAGCACCAAAACTCATGTCTGATACAAACAGTGGTATTTTTAGTGACAATGGTTTTTTCGCTTCTGGTCCGATAATCAGCTCCGTTGAAACTCTCGCATCATCCATTAATGGTTTTGTAGCCATTTGCGCGACCATCACCTGCAAATCATCCCAATGTGGCAGTTTGTGCCGTGGCACCCCCATGGAAGTCATTGGGCCGTGGTGACCCACCTTCGATAAACCATCGCGCGCTAACTGATGAATGACAGCTACCGTCGGCTCGTCTTTTGTCGCTTTGGCAATGGGTGCGGCGGATGGATCAGTCTGAGGCCCTGGGCCAGCTTTACCGACTTGATCATCATCAAATTGCTTGTGTGTGCCATCGCAGAATGGCGCGTTTGCAGTGTGTTTGCACTGACACAGGAACGCTTCACCGCTTGTATCCGCGGTGAATGCTTTTGGCGTGAATTCAGACCCGGCATGAGATCCATCACAAAAAGGTTGCGTTTTTGACTTCCCACAAGCGCAGAAAAAGTATTCCTCACCCTTGGTGAGGGTGACAGCAACCGGTTTATTATCTGCAATCATTGGTCTCATACATTGCTTCCAGGTCAAATAAGAGGATTTGTTTCAGTAGTTTATTCGGTACGTACATCGAAAGCTCAGCAAGATGTGCCTTCAATGATAAAGTTGATGTAGTGCTTCCCATATCGATTCAACGGAGCTGCTCACGTACAAGAATCACTGTGGAGTTAATAGCCCAAGCGACTGGCAACTACACAACAATGTTAATTTTATAGTGTTATAGCTATTAAGCCGACATGGAATACAGAACATACTGTTCCAATTATTAGAACGTGGGCAAGTTGAATACCTTCGGGCATTCGTTCAGATCGTTGAACTGGAAAGCATTGGTACTGCTGAGGAGCATGCTGGCATAGCGATGAGGGGTGGCATTGCTATTTTCTGGTTATTCATCAATGTTCATAGCATTCATGTGTAGTCATTTACGATCAGCGGACTGCAGGATCGACAAAGCATATAACAGGGAATGGCTACAGACATTCGTACAAAGCGAATAGGTGAACCATTCGTCCGCTTTAGAGTAAAAAGTCAGCGAATTTCCGCCATGACCTGATTGGGCGACTGGCCGGAGTTGGCCGACTGCAGCTGTAGCTGCCAGCTGATTTGAGGCTACCGGTAGCACCTTACCAGGTCAAACCAGCGAACGGGGAAACTGTGCCCATAGCCGACATTCCGCTATGCGCGACTACATCCTGTTACAAGTAATGATTCTCGGGTTCACACTACTGACCTACGAGATCCATATCAGTTAATTTTAGGATGATCCTAATCAAATCACTGTCGTTTCCAGACGCGCCCATTTTCAATATAACTTTTGAATCACCATTGGGAACACCGTCTACAAGTAGGTCAATCGCCTCACTGAATTCAATACTTGAATCTTTTAGCCCCGGATGGATTAATAGATAATCAATTGGACTATAAGACTTAGTTGATGAATCGCTTACTTCGGCTAGGAGTTCATCGCCTTGCACTGAACATTTCAATACTGGCTGCGTGTTACATTTTTCAGCATCAAAACTAATTGTGAGTTGCTCTAAGGAAGGGTTTAATCCCATATAGATTCCTTCGAAACTAACGTTCAATGGCTCTCCAAACTTCATGCTTTTAACGGTATTTTGCCAATATTGCAGACCACCATTTTCAGTTACTGAGGTGCCTTTAAATCGCTCCGTCTCTACCATCGACAAAGAGCCTGTTAAAACATCACCTTCCTCCAACCCTCCTGAAAGGGTGTGTTTGCCAGGAACAATCAGTCTATCCACTACGGCACTAAACGTTAAATCATAAGAATCTGACGCCACTGTCAGACTTGGAAATGCAAAAAGCCACGCTAAGGCGACCGTACAAATTCTGTAAAAATTAAGCATATGGGCTAACCTCTCTTCCGTGCTTGAATTGGGATACATCGATCTGCTCTGTAACAATATAATTCATATTATCGTTATTCACCATCGTCAGCTTTTGGCCCAGACTGTGTGAATATACAAAAAACCTGCAGTTTTATAGCTGTCGAAGCGATGTATTGGCGGCTGAAGCCATGAATCTCTGGCTGCATTCCCTATCTCTAAAATATTTATGCGAATTTGAACGCTCTATATCGAAGTATCGGGGCAATAAAGAGCACCATTTTTTCAAAACGAAATCAGCCTCTAGGCTGTTATCGCACTCATTAAAGCTGAGACACCGATAATATTGATCACGCGTTTCATATTGTACGCTAGAACGTGCAAGCTCATCTCTGTGGCTACGTTTTCTAATCGTTTCATCTGAAAATGCGTATATCCCATCCATGATTTGATCGTACCGAATGGATGTTCGACCGTCTCTCGTCGTGTCTTCATGATATCTGGCTCCAGCTCAAGCCGATCCAGCATATCATCCACTAACTCTTCAGACTGCCAGCGACTGACCCGACGGAATTCGCCGGTTGTACAGCAAGACTTCGCGGGGCAACTCGCGCAAGCAGTGGTCCAGTACTTATCTACCTCTAGCCCACCTTCAGTGGTCCGCATGTGCCACTCCAATCGTTCACCTGCTGGACACTCGTATTCGTCATCTTCTTCAATGTACATAAAGTCGCGTTTGCCATACCGCCCCTGGGCGAGACTATTGGATGTCTGCGGTACCGGCATCGTCGGGAAGATACCATCAGCATTACAGGCCTCAATCTCCAATATATTGAAGTAACCACGATCAGCAAGAACATCAAGAGAATCAGCATTGAGTGCCTGTTTGGCTTGATAGCTAATGTTGTAAAGTTGTGATCGATCGGATCCGTTATTGGTTACTTCATGCGAGACGATAAGATGATTCTCTATGTCTACAGCAGTTTGCACGTTGTATCCGACAATTCCAGTTCCCCTTGTTTTCATGGAGCGTGCATCTGGATCGGTTAGAGATATCTGCTTGTCTGGTTCCTCAAGCATTCGTACTTCTATCTTTTTTAGACGATCAATCTCCTTTTTTAATTTCTCGATCTTATCGTTCATGTTCTTTGCTTTCGCCTTCGCTGCCTTGCTATCCTGAAGATCAGCACTGGCGATTCGAGCTAAGTAACGGGCAATGCTCTGGTCGAGTTCGTCCAGTCTACGACGCATTTTGGCTGCGGTGAAATTCTCATCGCGGTTGTTCACCGCTTTAAATTTACTCCCATCGACCGCAACTGTCTGACTGTTGAGTAGGCCTATCTGTCGGCAGAGCTCTACAAACTGCTTGCACACTAACTGGATAGCTTCGCCGTTGTCTTTTCGGAAGTCAGCAATTGTTTTGAAATCAGGGGCTAGTCGAGCAGTGAGCCACATCAGTTCAACGTTTCTCAATGCTTCACGCTCCAGACTTCTGGAGGACTGGATATTGTTTAAGTACCCGTAAATGTACAGCTTAAGCATCGTCCTGGGATGGTAGCCTGGTCGACCGGCTCCATTACAATCGAGATTAAACCCAAGGCCACTGACGTCTAGCTTATCTACGAAAAAATCAACAACTCTGACGGGATTGTCTTCACTTACAAAATCGTCAAGCTTCTCAGGGAACAATGTAGCCTGATGGCGGCAGTCGCCTTGAATAAAACCACTCATATAAATGGCTCTGAAGGACAATATTGAAGTATAACTGCTAAATAATATTCACACAGTCTGGGCCCAGACTGTGTGAATATTATTTAGCAGTTATACTTCATTTTTGCACTTTGGAGCCACCGTGTGAGTGGTTTTATTAAAGGCGAAAGCCGCCATCAAGCAACATTATTTCCAGAAAAGCTTGACGACTTTGTTGGCGAAGACAATCCAGTCAGAGTTGTCGATGTATTCGTGGACAAACTCGACGTCAGCGGCCTTGGATTCAAACTCGATACTAGCAGCGCTGGTCGACCCAGCTACAATCCAAGAACAATGCTCAAGCTGTATATTTACGGGTACTTAAACAAAGTACAGTCCTCCAGATGCCTGGAGCGCGAAGCACTGAGAAACGTTGAACTAATGTGGCTAACCGCTCGATTGGCGCCCGATTTCAAAACAATTGCTGACTTCCGTAAAGATAATGGTGAAGCCATCCAGTTGGTCTGTAAACAGTTTGTACAGCTTTGCAGAAAGTTAGACCTGCTTACCTGTCACGTGGTTTCAGTCGATGGTAGTAAATTCAAAGCTGTGAATAATCGCGATAATAATTTCACCGCTGCCAAAATGCAGCGTCGATTGGATGAAATCGATCAAAGCATAGCCCGTTACTTAGCTCGTATCGCCAGTGCTGATCTTCAGGACAGCAAGGCGGCTGAGGCAAAAGTAAAAAGCATGAACGACAAAATCGATAAGCTAAAAAAGGAAATTGAGCGTCTAAAGAAGATTGAAATACAAATGCTTGAGCAACCGGATAATCAGATCTCTCTAACCGATCCAGATGCGCGCTCAATGAAAACAAGAGGCACAGGAATCGTCGGGTACAACGTACAAACTGCTGTAGACATAGAGAATCATCTTATTGTGGCACACGAGGTAACAAACAGTGGATCCGATAGATCACAGCTTCACAGCATTAGCTCTCAGGCGAAGCTGGCACTAGATGCGGACTCTCTAGATGTTCTTGCTGATCGTGGTTACTTTAATATCTTGCAGATCGAGGCCTGCAACGAAGATGGTATATTCCCAACGATGCCTGCCCCGCAAACATCAAATAGCCTCGCTCAGGGCCGTTACGGAAAGCGTGACTTTAAGTACATCGAGGAAGATGATGAGTACGAATGTCCGGCTGGAGAACGTTTGGAATGGCACATGCGAACCACTGAAAGAGGAGTTGAGATAGATAAGTACTGGACTACGGCTTGCGCAGATTGTCCCGCAAAATCTGCTTGTACCACAGGCGAATATCGTCGCATTAGTCGTTCGCAGTCAGAGGAGCTTGTCGATGATATGCTGGAGCGGCTTGAGTTAGAACCAAACAGAATGAAAACTCGACGAGAGACAGCTGAGCATCCGTTTGGAACGATTAAATCATGGATGGGGAATACGCATTTTCAAACGAGGCGATTGGAAAATGTATCAACGGAGATGAGTTTGCACGTTCTGGCGTACAATATGAAGCGCGTGATTAATATACTTGGATCGTCTGCATTAATAAATGCGATTACAGCATAGAGGCTGATATTCTCTTAAGAAGTATTGCTCTCATACGTTACGTATGCTTCGATATAAAGCATAAAAATGTTCATATCTATTATCGCCATATGGGGTGCCATCAAATATTCAGAGCCTCACCTGCCAGTACAAAGCTTTGAGAGCGATAAAACTGCAGTTATTTTGAATTTTCACACAGTCTGGACCGGTTGCGGGCGTTCGCTCTAGGCAGTTTTGGTGGAAATTCGGTGATTTCTTACTCTAAAGCGGACGAAAGGCTAACCTATTCGTTTTATACGTTTGTCTGCAAAATTACGGCTGATATGTTTCAAGATAGATGCATTTAATCAGGAAACATTATAGCTCACTGTTAGGATCAAAGTGTGTTTAAGAAAGTGAAATATATGCGTGGAGTACTAATGTCATCACTGTTCAAACGAAGAATACACCCACTACTCTTAGCTCTCTTTACGTTCTCAGTTATTCTGTTTCTTGCCTATTTTATTCACGCAGATTATTTCCGCGGGCTAATGCGGACGCAGCCTATTGGGCTTAGAGGCATGGAAGCGTTTCTAAAGTTGACTCTGGTATCGCACCTTGGAGTTAGTCTTTCGATCAAAGTGCTTTGTGTTCTTGCAGTCGTGGCTGGAATTCACGTTTATTTTAGGCACACTAAGTTGCGACTACGTGACTCGCATCTATCACTTAAAAAGCGTTTGCTAGAGGGCGAGTCCATCAGTGATTTATCTAGTTCAGATAAACAGATGTTGAAATCAATTTTGGCTGGAGTAAACGCACAGCTAGAGAATGAGGACAAATTAGCAGACGCACGAGATAATTCGCATCCGGGCGTTAGACTGGTTCCACGCACAAGCAGTGTATCGAACGAGCCCATTCATAGCTGGTTTGGTGGCAGTCCGGTGCTACCCGATTATTGTGATTGGCCTTTAATTGGCGACGAAGCGGCCGTCTTTATTGCACAAATTGACTGCGCCCAACTCCCTGAGAATCTTTGGTCCGGGCTAGGACCTCGGGAGGGCTATTTGTCTTTTTTTGTTGCTCGAAATTGGCCGCCAGAAACAAAGGTGATTTACGCCACATCACAAGGTTCCACAAGAGAAAAACCTAACGCTGCAAGTCCAGAATGGTTTAAGCCAGGTGGTTTTCATTACCCAACGGATACACCTACCAGAACTGAGTTTCAACCGCACTGGGTGATTGACATCGTTACTTCGGAAAAATCGGAGGCTGATTCGAAAAAGCCAAAGGTCTCGTTGTATGACATTGGAATTGACCTGACACAAAGGAGTTTTCAACCATTTGATTGGGAAACTACAACAGGTTTGTTTCAGACAGCGATCAACCATCTTAATGGGGCTTCTGATCGAATGTCGTCACATAAAGAACCAAGAGAGCGAGAAATAGAGGGTATAAAGGAAACACTAGATAGTGAAGAGGAGGTCGAGAATAAAGATCAACTCTTACGAAGATTAACGAACCTATCCAATATTGGTCACGCTTTTGAAACTCTCAAGCAAGAACATTCAAAGAGCGTAGATGAGATATCCCAGTTGCTCCTGCGGGCGCAAAAGCTTAGTGAAACTACTCCGTTTTCACCAGAAATACTATCGCCGCTAATAGAGGATCTAGCAAGCATCTCAATAAGTCATCTTGTCCCTGCTGGAGACGATGAACGAGAGAGTGACATGCTTGCAACCTCAGTTAAAGCCTATCCTGCCACGCTGTTTGGGCGGTATGAGAACGAAACGGCTCGGTTAAACAGTTGGATATGGGATTTCGAAGGCTACCGGAACGATGCGGCAATAGAAACATACAATAAAGATCCTGCTATCTTACCACCGGAAATCCGCCAGTATTACGAAAAAAAATGGAGATCGATTGCTGAACAGGAGGCAGCTAGAATGTTGGATACTCCTTATGGTTTCATCCATGATTTTGATATTCAGAAAGAAGTGGTATTGCTAGAACTGCCTACAAGTAAATTGCTCTATTGGATTTGGGGAGACATGTACCATTTAGTGCTCACCATAACGAAAACGGATCTAAGCAATCTCGAATTTAGTAACATTAAATTTCATATATCAAACTGAGTTAGCTCGCTCTAAGATGAAAGCTCTTACCCTCATCGAACGTCCGGTTTTGTGTGTCGTGGTTAACGAGTTATAGTTTAGATCCGCCATGCGATTCGTCGGCTTAGGGCACAAAGCCGACGGTAACTTTGTCTTCCGATTTCCGTCCTCCGAGTTCTTCCACGGTTCATTCTCTCCGATGTAGCTGACGATCCAGTACAGTAAGAATTGGCCATTACTTTACACGTTTTTATAAATAACATGTAGAT
>CALLBO010000002.1 GCA_937998875.1 uncultured Granulosicoccaceae bacterium | reverse complement strand
CGTTTCAAAACGTGCTGACGCTGTAGGCTACTCGTGGCGCGCAATCGGTGAAAATATTGCTGCAGGCCAACTCGATCAGGCTGAAGTGCATCAGGGTTGGCTCGATAGTGAAGGCCATTGCTTTAACATCATGAACAAGTCTTTCACCGAAGTCGGAGCTGCCTGTGTGAATGATTCGGCTACGGACTATGGTAACTATTGGGTTGTGGTATTCGGTGATGCTAAATAATAACCTATGAGCATTATATATTCGTAAAGGGTGTCGTCAAAGGCGTCTAGTGCCGCTTTTGTCATTCTCCCCGGGGAGAATCCGGCGTGTAGTTTGCGCCGGAAGAGGGGTGTGTCTGGTTAGTTATTCAAAAAGACTTCGACCTTAAACTTTGAAGTATTGCCAAAGTATCCCTCTCCCAATGCAAACAACGCATTGGACTCTCTCAAAGAGAGTGACTTAGCATTGGGTAGGTGTATTTAAAATATAGTCGAATAGAATTTCAACAATGGCTTTAACGACACCCTCCTACGAAAATATGGCATCTGAACCAGGTGCACTCAGACAAACAGTCTCGGTAAGTTATGCATGTGTTATCTGTGCATCGCTTAAGGTTGTGACAACATGGGTCTGAGGAGTGGAGAGAGAGATACCTTTCTGGTGCGAGGTCTCCAGAATTTCTTCAAGCAGTCGCTGTCTGACAGCAATGATCCCACTGACGTTTTTTATGTAGTAGAAGATGCCCCATTCGACTGCATGGTCGCCTGTTTCAAGCACCCGTATTTCCAGTGGATGAGATTCATCAATGTCGTTGTTTGCGTCGTTTGCGATTTTTTCAAACGCTTCATTAAACAGATCTTTTACATCGTCTGTACTTGTGTCGTAACCAATTTTAAATGACAGTCTCTCACGCAGCCCTTTGGCAGAGGCAAATTTGGACAGGCTGTGTATGGTTTGCTCTCTCAGCTTAGAGTTGCTCACCATGATGCGATGGTTATTAACGATGTCTATCAGCACGGTGTGAAAAATCTTGGTTTTAAAAACCCGTGCGAGTATCGGGTTTGAATCCCCCAGTTCTATCATGTCTCCCTCGCTCAGCATGTCGCTGTTTAGCAATACAAGGCCACTGATAATGTCGGGTGCCCATGCCTGTTGCGTTAGCGCGAGGAAGACTCCAACAAAACCTATTACGCCTCCGGCTTCCAGCAGGCTGCTGTAACCGGCTATTCGAATCACCGCAATTAGTGCAACTATCGCAATGAATGTGCTCACGACCAGTGTCAGCATTCGAGAGTGATAGGTATCGGAGACTTGAATACCTTCATTGCTTTTGTTGGTTTTACCGTAGCGACGTCTCATCATGTAGCTGGCAATGTTGGATGCCAGGTAGGCGAGGTATAGCACTACAAGGATTGAGATCAGCTTGATTGCAAAGCCCTGACCGCGTTCACCGCCGGAGTAGATCGCGTTGTAGCAAACCGTTGCCAGTATCGCCAGATTCAACACCCGAAGCATATTTACCCGGAAGTCGATCTGACGTTCGGTGAGTTTGCCGCCGGTTTTCAGAATCAGCGGTCTGGCAAGCGACATCAGGAGTAGATTGACCGCAATAACCAGATAGTGCATCGCTGTGAAGCGGGACAGGACGTCAGTAATAGCATTTAACATATGCTAAAGGATACCACTGTCTGTGGTTTTGCTGCTGTGTGGGTTCAGTGCAGCGCGTTGTTATGAGCAGGCGAATCGGGTGGGGCGAGTGTGCTTTGTCAGCGGTGCTATTCGATTCCAGTGGTGTGGCGTTAGTCTTCGGTGAACCCGGTTATCGCAGTGTTGTCTTTTTCGTCAGATTGCTTGTCAAGGAGCTCTTCAAGGAGCTGTTCTGGCCGTTTTTCTGCCTGCTTTTCTGCCCGCGTTTCTGGTCGACTCTCAGGTCGGCTGCTGGTTGTGATCCTTTTCTTTGCCAGGCTGGGAGTCCGATCTCTTGCATCGTCTTTTTGCGGCATCAGCGTATCACCTGACTTTTCCGCAGCTTCAATGTCGGCTTCATCCAGTGTCAGTGTCGGGATATTGTAAGGCGTGGATGAACGCAGATCACCGATGTAGTTTGATGGCGCTTTGACCGGGGGCGTCTCTACAATAGAGTTGTCTGCCTGCTTTTTACCAAGCACGAGCCAGACTGTTGCGAGTGCAACGAGACCAGCCGCTGCAACACTGAGGCCGATTTTCTTGTGCGACCTGGCCATGTGAAGCAGTGAATTTGGTTTTTGTGTTCCTTTTTGTGACGATTGCTGATTTGCTTGTTTCTTTCTTTGCTCAGCACTTGGGCCGCCGTTTGCCCATGGACATTTATCCAGATGTGCACCGTTTACACAGCCACAAATCATGCAGACATCATCCACGGGTACAGGCAATGGTGTATCGGCCAATTGCGATACGCCGTTCTGAGCTGTAGCTGGTGGAACCGGTGGTGGCACAGCACGCAGTTTTTCTGATGGCGCAATTAAATCTGCAGTGGTTCCAGTGACAGGTGCGGCGGTTGTCGCGGCTTGGTTGTCTGCCGGTGCATTGTTGATTGCAGGAACAGTGCTTCTGCCCTCGGCGAGGTTATTGGCCTGGTTTAAGGCCTGATTGCGAGCCTGGCTCTTGGCCTGTTCTTCCTTTACCCGTGCTACTGCTTGAATAGCGGCCTTGGCCTCAGCAGTTGCTGCTTCCGCTTCTGCTCTGGCTTCCGCTGCATCTGCTTTGGCCTCATTGGCTGCAGCTTCAGCCTCTGTGGCTGCTTTCTCGCTCGCCGTCGGTGTTGGCTGTGTGAGTTTGGCAGCGAGTTCATCATTGTTGCCTGGCGTGTCATTGCTTTTAGGTGGCTTTAAACCGGTTGCGACAACGGTCACTTTCATTTCGTGACTCATGCTTTCATCAAACACGGTACCTATGACAACCGTGGCATCGTCTGCCGCAATCTGGCGAATAATGTTTCCGACAGCCTGGAACTCACCCATTGAGAGATCAGCACTGGAAGTGATGTTTGCAAGTATGCCTTTTGCAGCCTTGAGATCGACGTTGTTCAGCAGTGGGCTCTTGATAGCACCAATCGCTGCTTCTTCAGCACGGTGTTCACCCATGCCTCTGCCGGTACTCATGATAGCGTGGCCCATTGCACTCATTACGGTTTTAACGTCCGCAAAGTCAACGTTGATCAGACCGCTTGTAGTGATAAGCTCCGCGATGCTCTGCACTGCATTTGCAACCACATCATTGGCGGCGGCAAACGCATCGACCAGGGTCACGTCCGGGCCAAGATAGGCCAGCAGGTTTTCGTTGGGCACTACAATCATGGAGTCGGCGTTTTCTCTAAGCGCCTCTAGGCCGACGGCCGCAGTGGCCTTTCTTTTTTCACCCTCAAATGCAAATGGCTCAGTGACTACAGCCACGGTAAGCACACCCATCTCGCGTGCGGTTTTAGCAATCAGTGGAATTGCGCCAGTGCCGGTACCACCCCCCATACCTGCGGTGAGGAAGAGCATATCTGCACCACCGATGGCAGCGGCTATCTCTTCAGTGCTTTCGGCGGCGGCAGCGGTGCCTACTTCCGGATTTGCACCAGCCCCGAGCCCTTTGGTGATGTTGTTGCCGAGTGTAATGACATTTTCAGGGGCGAACCTGCGCAATGCCTGGGCATCGGTGTTGATGCATTTAAACTCAACATCTCGAATGCCGGCCGCGATCATCTGCTCAAGGGCATTACACCCACCACCGCCCACACCGAACACTTTAATCACTGCTGATTGTGTTCGGTCATCAGACTCAGGGTTTGGCAAAGTGTGGTGATCCATATAAGAACTGTCTAAATATTGACTTCAATCAGCGAAAGCGAACTCATTTGGTGGAATCAGAGCGAATAATTGTCGGGCTACAGGCTGCTTGTGCACTATATGGGCCAGTGGTAATAGAGAATGACCGCTTCTATTCCAGTTAGGTGAAAATGTGAGAACGGTTACGATTCCTGCCGGTATTGCCATGCTATCCGGCAATACCCGGGCCACGCTGGTTTAGTTGTATGATTATGCTCCAGTTCAAAGCGGCTGCAGACAATCCGGGATTAGTATGAGCCTCAAAACCATACCGACGATTCATCAGTTTTTGTACAAACAACACATCTCCACCAGATGGCGTGACAACGATGTCTATGGACACGTCAATAATGTGGTGTACTACTCCTGGTTTGACACAGTAGTGAATGGCTATTTGTTTGCGCAGAAGGTGCTCGACTACAAAGACGGGAATATTGTTGGTCTGGTGGTTGAGACGCAGTGCAACTATTTTAAACCGGTGGCATTTCCGGATGAGATAACTGCTGCTCTGGCGGTTGCTAAAGTAGGCAACAGCAGTGTTCGTTATGAAGTTGGCATATTTAACGGCGATGAAGCCGATGCTTCAGCGGCCGGCCATTTTGTGCATGTTTATGTGGACGCCATGTCTCACAAGCCGGTTCCGGTGCCGGGCAAATTACGCACAGCGCTTGCGAAAATACAACGGTGAGCGCACGCCTTTGAAAACTCTTCAAAGGCGTTCTGTGCGGGACGCTTTCTGAGAGGGCTTAGCTGTCGCTACCTGCCAATGGTCTGTCAGCGTTCAATAGCTTTTGCACTTCATTCACTGCCAGTGACAGCATGGCGTAATCAACATGGCTGCTTGCCATGATCTCTTTGAGTCTTTGTCTGTACAGTGATAAGCGCTCATCTGAAGATTCTGCCCAGGCATTGACAATCTCATCTGGAGATTTACGCTTGCCGGCACTTTCGAGTATTTCAGCACACAGGTGACGTTGTCTGTAATGAATGTCGAGGCGCAGCGCAGACTTTGCAAGGATATGCCAGTGACTGTCTACATCCAGCAGGCCGATTTGCTCACGCAACCACTGGAGCTCCAGAAAGTCTCCCAGATGAAAGTAGAGTGCCGTGATGAGTTTGAGGTCACTGGTGGAGGTATTGTGAATATCCAGTATGTCAAAGCTTGAAGACAACGGGACCACAGATGCAACGTCTGCTGCAAGCTTTGCCGGAGCGCCGGCGCTGGTGAAATATTTGCGACGTGAGTGATAACTGGTTTTGTTCGGTTTAGCCAGTGAATCCGGAATCAGTGACCGCAATTCATTGATGCTGTCGCCAAACTTATTAATGATGTCCTGCGGACCGTGGTGGCTGCGTCGGTTTTTAACCAGCCAGTGAACGCCGCGTTCTACCCAGCCTGTTACCAGTAACATCATTTCTGTCTGTGTGGCGTTAGAAACTTTGTTGTCGAGATTTTCGATCTCGCTCCACAGGTCGCGGAGATTGAACAGATAGCGAACGGCGACGAATGCCGTAGCGATTTCACTGGTGTTAGCACCTAGTTCGTCGCGTAGCCTTCTGAGATAAGTCGGGCCCAGGCGATTAACAAAACTGTTGGTGACTTGCGTCGCAATAATTTCCTTGCGCAACTGATGCGATAGTATGGCGTCCGGATAGTTCTTTGACAGCTGTGGCGGAAAGTAGCTTAGCAACTCATCGTCAAAGAACGGATCATCTGCCAAAGATGAGTCCATCAGCCGTTGGTAGATATCCATCTTGCTATACGCCACCAGCACTGCGATTTCAGGTGCAGTCAGACCGTGACCTTTGACCATTCGTTCAGCAATTTCTTCCGTACCGGGTAGAAATTCGATGTCACGGTTGAGCTTTTCTTCTGACTCCAGTGCACTGATAAAACGGCTGTGTTCGTCGAGCCACATCGGTGCCTGTGAAAGCGTTATGCTGATGCACTGCGTCTGCTGATAGTTGTCTCTTAAGACCAGCTCGGAAACGTTGTTGGTCATGTCGGCCAGTAGTCGGGTACGTTTGCTGGCAGGTAGTTTTTTGCTGTTGACGAGACTGTCTACGAGGATTTTTATATTCACCTCGTGGTCGGAGCAATCCACACCGGCAGAGTTGTCTATCGCGTCGGTGTAGATCTTTCCGCCGCCGGCGGCGAACTCTATGCGGCCGAGCTGTGTCACACCGAGGTTACCGCCCTCACCAACGACTCTGCAGCCTAATGCCTTTGCGTCTACCCGCAGTGCGTCATTGGCTTTGTCCTGTGCGTCTGCGTGAGTCTCGGTGCTGGCTTTTATGTAGGTGCCGATGCCGCCGTTCCACAGTAAATCCACCTCGGCTTTAAGCAACATATGAATCAGTTCGTTCGGTGTCATCGCTTTTGCTTTGACGCCAATCATCTCCTGCACCTGTGGAGATAGCTTTATTGACTTTGACGAGCGGCTGAAGATGCCGCCGCCTTTGGAAATAAGTTTGCTGCTGTAGTCTTCCCAGGTTGATCGTTCCAGGTTGAACAGCCGCTGACGTTCTTTAAAGCTTTTGGCAGGATCAGGATCAGGGTCGAGAAAGATATGCAGGTGATTAAATGCCGCCAACAGCTTTATCTTATTAGACAACAACATACCGTTGCCGAATACATCACCGCCCATATCGCCAATACCCACGACGGTGAATTCCTGCTGTTGGGTGTCGTGTTCCATTTCGCGGAAGTGTCTTTTCACTGACTCCCAGGCACCTTTTGCGGTAATGCCCATGCCCTTGTGGTCATAGCCGACCGATCCACCCGAGGCAAATGCATCGCCGAGCCAGAAACCATACTCATCGGAAATGCCATTGGCGATATCGGAAAACGTTGCAGTGCCTTTGTCTGCTGCAACCACCAGGTACGGGTCTTGTTCGTCGTGGCGGACCACGTCTTTCGGGCTGACGACTTTGCCTGCTATGTAGTTGTCGGTGATGTCCAGCAGGCCGCGCAGGAAATTCTGATAGCACGAAATCACTTCTGCCATCAGTTCATCCCGGGTGCCACCCAGCGGGGGTTGTTTTACAACAAAGCCGCCTTTGGAACCTACTGGTACGATCACAGAGTTTTTGACCATTTGTGCTTTCATTAAGCCAAGCACTTCGGTTCTGAAATCTTCGCGACGGTCTGACCAACGCAACCCGCCACGCGCAACTTTGCCGCCGCGCAGATGGGTAGCTTCGAATTTCGGTGAACAGACAAAGATTTCAAATGCCGGGCAGGGCAGTGGCATACCATCGACTTTTGAAGGCAGCAGCTTGATTGACAAGTAAGTGCGCGCTTTAAAATAGTTGGTGCGAACGGTGGCATTAATGGCGCTTTGCAAGGTTGCCAGTATGCGGTCTTCATCGAGGCTGACGACGTTGTCGAGTAGGCCGGCAAATTCTTTTTGCAATTTGTCAGTTTTGTTTGATTTGTTTTTTGACTTGTTATTCGCTCTCAGGGACGGATCAAAGCGGTTTTCAAACTGAGTGGCGAGATTGACTACCAGATCCGGATTGTTGATCAGGCAGGTAGTCAGATACTCGAATGAGTAAGGGATTTTTATCTGCAGCAAGTACCGCGCGTAGCTGCGCATGATGGTTGTTTGACGCCAGTCAAGACCCGCAGCCATGACGAGTTGATTCATGCCGTCATCTTCAATGTCACCATTCCAAACGTTCAGAAAGGCGGCACGGAAGTCATCGGCGATGTCTTCCACCTGCACAGGCTTACCGTTGCTGCTTCTCAGTTTAAATTCGCGAATGTGAAGCTTGCTATCATCTGTGGTAACAGAAAAAGGGTCTTCGCTATCAACCTGGAAACCCATGTTTTCCAGTATGTGAATCGTTTTTGATAACGGTACATCGATATGCTGGTGGTACATACTGAAACTGACTTCGTTATCCGGCTGTTCTTCAGCGCGGTACAACAGCACATCGAGCGGTTCATTTGAAAGCTTGCTTAGAAGTGCAAGGTCTCTTGCGGCGTCAGTGACAGTGTGTTTGTCTTTGTAGTTGTCGGTGATACCGCGCAACAGGTTCAGTGCGATGCTGCTTGCCTGTTGCTGGTCTAGTTCAGCAAACAAGACTTCACGAAGGTTTTCATCCCAGTTCTGTGCGACATCAATAATCAGGCTTTCAATGTCTGAAAAGTCTGCGGGTTTTTTCTGAGGCTCCGGAATGCTCAGGAAAAAGTGCATAACAGCAAGCGCGCTTTCAGATGAGAACGTGGCGTTGAAGTCAATCGTGTCTGATTTTAACTCGGTTTGCAGTATCTGTTGAATGCGCTGCCGAAGCTCTCGCGAGTAGAGGTCTCTGGGTACATACACCATGCAACTCGCAAAACGATTATAGTGGCCGTGGATGCCGAACACCTTCACCTGTGGGTGATGTTCAAGCTTCATTATCCCCCGACAGATGTCATAGATGGTTGTGTCATCCGTCTGCAGCAACAAGTCTTTTGGTAAACTTTCAAGCGTTGATAGCAAAAGCTTGCCATCATGTGCGCCGGGGCTGATATTGGCTTTGGCGATGATATTGAACGATTTGTGTCGCAGTAGTGGAATGCTATCTAGCTCGGCTCCGGCAACTCTTGATGTGAAGAATCCTGCAATGACACAGCGCCCGCTTTCACGACCATTACTATCAATTCTTTTAAATGTAATCAGATCCATATGAACCGGCAGCATTACCGGTGCTTTTTGCAAAGACTTGGTGATTGTTAAAACATCACTTTTGCGGGCTTTGAGCAGTTCATCTTTATTGATGTACTGGTTTAGCGTTGCCAGCGGTTTTTCTGTTTTGAATATTCCGTAGGTTTCGGTAACTCTGGCAGTTTTTCCAGATGTTTTCAGCTCGCAGTATCCGGTAAAGGTAAAGTAGTAGCGTTGTAGCCACTTAATAAAGTCTGCGGCTTCTGCGATATCGAATTTATTCGGGTTGCTTGCACGCAACCGGTCCATGGCGTTAAGAGAGGCAGCCTTCATGGGCTCCCAGTCGTCGCAGACCAGATTTACGTTGTTAATGGCTTCAGTAATTACCTGTTCCAGCTGCTTGAATGAATCTTCATCGTAGTGGCGATCAATATGCAGTTGCATGAATGATTCTGATATGGCGTTCTTACTGGAGTTACTTACCAAACCTTCCATCTGGCCGTTCTTTTTACGGCTGACCGAAAATATCGGATGAATGAATTCACTGATGCTAAACCCGAGATTGGTGATCGCCAGTGAAACAGAACGCACCAGAAACGGCTTGTCTGTTGTGGTTATTTCAACAATGGTATTTGGAGATTCCCAGCCGTGGTGCTTACTTGTCGGGTTGTAAACCCGCACCAGACTCTTCTCCGGTTTGCGCTTTGTTGCCATATTCCAGTGAGACATTGCCGCAGAACTTAAGTCTTTCGCGCTGCGGTGAGAGATGTCTTCAAACGGCACGCGGGCATAGTAGTGCTTTACCAGCCGTGACTGTTTGCTGAGGTGTTTTGCAGTCTGCATGGACTGCACATCATTGGGTGCGGGCATATCAATGTGCTCTGATCGGGAGCTTCTGGCTGCCATGGTAACCCTCCAGCAATTGCGTGGATATGGCGGTAACGTTACGGGGCGCTATTGTGGTAGCGAGCCTTCGCAAAGCCTGTGTGATCCCTTAAGGTTCATTCACCGCCGGAATATAAAAATAGTTCACACTATCAACAACCGCTAGCGGCTGATATGGCGGGAGGTTTATAAGAATAGGTGAACTACTTCAAATCGAGTGAATCGGTTACGTTTTGGGAGTTGTGGATTACTCTTGCCGTTGCATACAGATGTATATCTGTTTGGCTCAGGGCGTACCGTAGGGGGGGCGCGAAAGTACAGTAACACGCTTTTTAGGTTGCAGTTTATCGTCTGCAAGCCGTGCGAGGATCCCTCCCCAGCGCTTAGACGCCGACCCTCGCGCAAGCGGGAGGGTGGCAATCGTTAATAATGCCTGTTCTATAGCAACTCATGCAACGACCGGCCTCAGCGTTAACCCGCTCTTCTTTAAAAGCCACCCTCCCTTTGGGAAGGTGTCGTCAAAGGCGTCTAGTGCCGCTTTTGTCATTCTCCCTGGGGAGAATCCGGCGTGTAGTTTGCGTCGGAAGAGGGGTGTGTCTGGGTTAGTTATTCAAAAAGACTTCGACCTTAAATTTTGAAGTATTGCCAAAGTATCCCTCTCCCAATGCAAACAACGCATTGGACTCTCCCAAATCCTTTGGGAGGGTCCGAGTCTAAGCTCGGGGGAGGGTTTTGTCGCACGGTGAGATTCGCTTTAGCTTTAGAGACAGCCCCGTCGAAAATATTGAATGAGTCTTACACCCCCACCATTCGTTCGAATGGTAGGGGTTTAAGACAGGATCAGGCAAGCAGCGAACGAGTTTGTTCGGCGGGCAGGCGCGGACCAAAGTGGGTGACGATTTTGGAAGCGGCGTTACTCGCAAGCTGCGCTGATTCCACAAAGCTCATGTCATGCGTCAGTCCGTAGAGAAATGCGCCGGCATACATATCACCTGCACCATTGGTATCGATAACATCCACTTTGGGTGCGGGAATCTTGTGCAGTTCCTCGCCGTCATAGATCAAAGAACCATCAGCGCCGACGGTAACGGCAAAGCGTCTGGCAAGTTTTTTCAATGCTTCAACGGCTTTTTCCGCGCTGTCGGTTTTGGTCATCATCCTGGCTTCATCTTCATTGCAGAAAAGCAGGTCGAGGTTGTCGCCCGCCATCTCTAGTAATCCATCGCCGAAAAACTCGACCATATTCGGGTCTGAAAGCGTCAGTACGGTGGGTACGTTTGCGCTGTTTGCGGTAGCGGCAGCTTTGAGAGCCGCGGCTTTGCCGGTTGGGGAGGCCACGAGATAGCCTTCCATATAGACGTACTTTGAGTTTTTTATCGCAGCTTCCGAAACCGCATCTTCGTCGAGTCCGACTGTCACGCCAAGGTAGGTATTCATCGTGCGATCAGCGTCTGGTGTGACCATGACGATGCATTTGCCAGTTGTGCCGTCGATACGCGCACAGCCGTCGAGATTGGTATCAACTCCACAGGCCTGCATGTCTTTGAGGTAAAAATCACCGAACTCATCATTCGAGACCTTACAGCTGTAATAGCTCTTGCCACCCAACTGTGCCGTAGCGATGACTGTATTTGCAGCAGACCCACCAGAGGCTTTTTTATGATCCAGATCGCTCAGCTGATCTACCAGCTCGTGGTGTCGGTCTTCCTCTATTAGTGTCATTAGGCCTTTGTCGACACCGAGTGCGGCCAGCTTGTCGTCTGAAACCTGGTATTCCATATCGACGAGGGCGTTGCCGATGCCGTACAAATCGTAGTTCATGGGTTCTCCGGATGAGGATAATTTGATGTATAAAGCGTAGTCTATTTCAGCTGTTGCGCACTTTAACCCAACGTCTATCTTCCGGATGTTGCGAAAACGAAGCAACCGGTTGAATTGACCTCTTGAGTTATTCCCGGGTTAAGAATCCGGTTACCGCTTGAGAAGGCATTGCCGAATAGCAGATAAAACGCCAATCCGGGTTAGGTAATACGCGTAAATTAGGTGATAATCTCCGGCCCCGCCGAGTGCGGGTACTGCGAACATACAAATCTACTTGGAATTAAGTTAATGCGATCTCACTACTGCGGCGTCGTCGACACCGGGTTTATCGATCAGGAAGTGACTCTTTGCGGCTGGGTACACCGACGCCGCGATCACGGTGGTGTGATATTTATTGACCTGCGTGATCGCGAAGGTCTGATCCAGGTGGTGATTGATCCTGATACCGCGGAGATTTTTGCAATTGCCGAGCAGGTGCGCAATGAATTCGTACTGAAGGTCAGCGGGCGGGTACGGGCTCGCCCGGAAGGCACCACCAATGATGATCTGCCCACCGGGCAAATCGAAGTATTGGCGAAGGATCTGGTGGTGTTAAACGCAGCGGAAACACCACCGTTTCAGCTGGACGATGAAGATGTGCAGGAAGAAACCCGCATGCGCTATCGCTATGTAGATCTGCGTCGCCCGGAAATGCAGGCGCGTATGCGATTGCGCTCTGCCGTCACGCAAAAGCTGCGTACCTTTTTGGATGCCAATGGCTTTCTTGATGTAGAGACTCCCATTCTGACGCGTGCGACACCCGAAGGTGCGCGTGACTACTTAGTGCCAAGCCGAACTCATCAGGGCGAGTTCTTTGCGCTGCCGCAGTCACCGCAGCTGTTTAAACAGATTTTGATGATGAGTGGCATAGACCGTTACTACCAGTTTGCACGTTGCTTTCGCGACGAAGATCTACGCGCTGACCGCCAACCTGAATTCTCTCAGCTCGATATTGAAATGAGTTTTATAGAAGAAAAGGACGTCATGGATACCATGGAAGGCATGATGCGTGAGCTGTTTGCCGATCAGCTCAATGTTGATTTGCCGGAGTTTCCTAAAATGACGCACGCAGAAGCGATGAGTCGTTACGGCTCAGACAAACCTGATCTGCGTATAGATCTTGAGCTGATTGAATTGTCTGATGTGGTGAAAGATGTTGAGTTCAAAGTATTCGCCGGACCTGCGTCTGATCCGAATGGCCGCGTTGCTGCTATCTGTCTTAAAGACGGGTGCAATAAACTCACACGCAAGCAGATAGATGATTACGATGCTTATGTGCGGGTTTATGGGGCCAAGGGCCTTGCCTATATCAAGTGCAACGATTTGTCTGCTGGTTTAGATGGTTATCAGTCACCTATCCTGAAGTTCTTTGGTGAAGAGGAGTCTGCACGGCTTGAAGTTGCTAAGAAGATTGTCGACAAGGTGGGTGCTGAAACCGGAGACATTATTTTCTTTGGTGCAGGTGACGCCGGTGTGGTTAACGATTCCCTTGGTGCGTTGCGATTAAAGCTGGGCGTTGATTGCGGGTTGGTGGCCGAAGGATGGGCGCCGCTGTGGGTTGTCGATTTTCCGATGTTTGAATGGGATGGGCGTGAGAAACGCTGGACATCTGTGCATCATCCATTTACCGCCCCATCAACCCAGGATGCGGATGAGCTTCGCGCAGACCCTGGTTCTGCATTGTCACGCGGCTACGACATGGTGCTCAACGGCAGTGAAATAGGTGGCGGTTCAATTCGTATTCACGATACCAATATGCAAAAGACCGTACTCGAGTTGCTGGGTATTGATGATGAAGAAGCAGAAGACAAGTTCGGCTTCCTGCTCAATGCATTGCGTTATGGTGCACCACCGCATGGTGGTATTGCGTTTGGTATTGATCGCGTGGTGATGCTGATGGCGGGTGCCGACTCAATACGTGACGTGATGGCATTTCCTAAAACGCAAAGCGCGAGCTGCCCGTTGACCAGTGCCCCTGGCAAAGTATCAGAGCGACAAATGCGTGAGTTGAATCTTAAGGCACGCAAGAGTGCCGGGAAAACACCTGAACCCAGCTAATAGTTCAACAGCAGTATCACGCAATGAGCTCACGCAGACCCGAGTCAGTGTTGGTGGTGATCTACACACCCACTGAAATTCTGTTGTTAAAGCGCAATGCAGACTTTGAGTTCTGGCAGTCAGTTACCGGATCACTGGAGGCGGGTGAGATGCCAGCTGATGCTGCAGTGCGTGAGCTTTTTGAAGAGACGGGAATCAGTGGCGTTGATCTGGTTGATTGTGAACACGCGGTCGAATTCGAAATTTCTGAGCGTTGGCGGCACAAATACGCACCGGGCATAACCCATAATAAAGAGCATGTTTTTCTGTGTGCGTTGTCAGAGCGTGCGCAGGTAACGCTTAGTCCGGAAGAGCACACAGATTTTTTGTGGCTTGATCATGAATCAGCGTGTGCAAAAGCAACTTCAGTAACGAACCGTGCCGCGATTGAGCGGTTTGTTTTGCGTTAGCTGCTGCTCGTTCGTTATTCTGGGAATCACTAAAAAAGAATGTGCGCTGTTTCTTTCTTAGCGGCTGGTGCTAAACAACGCCTCTTTCTTAGCGAAAATAATAGAGAAAAATCAACAGCTTACGGAGGTTCACAACTGGGATGCTCGCGACCAGCACATGTATTCCGTGTTTATTCCCGGCATCTTGTCACCGGTTGTAGACCTTTTACCGCTTCAACGACTGCCGGCTTCCGCTAATCAGGTGCTTTGCCCGCCTGGATGTGGGCGTGCTTCAGCGCTACTGAAGTATATTTACTGCTGTGCAACGGCTTCTAGTTGTTCTGCCAATTGTCCAGACTCTGCCTCGGTATAGAAGGCTTTCTCCGACGGTATCTTTTCAAGAATGCTTCTAGCGCTTTTGTAGGACTCCATCAGCGCCGGATTGCTTGGTTCGGCAACTAAAAAGTACAGCTTAAATTTATCTGACTGATCTTTCACGCTCGAAATTTGGCCAAGCCATTTGTGCGCTTTGTCTTTTATGCTGGTGGAATGCATTAAATCGAAAGACACCGGTTGAACACAGTGCCAAATGCCGTTTTTCACAGACTTGTCGAAGGTGACTTCGTCATCTGATGTCTTGAATGTTTTCTCCTGGAGCAGGTTCTTTAGATTTCTGGTTTCAAGCTCCCTACTGAACAATCGCCAAAGATCTTCTTCCGTTTTACGGCTCACGTTAGTTTCATCAGCGTAAGAAACAAACCGCTCGTACAGTCTGTCGATCTCGGCATCAAGTACTTTGCATTTGCCGAAATGAACTTCTGACCATTGCAGCGCGCTATCATCTTTGGGCAATACAGAGTGGCAAATGTCGCCGACGTTTTCTATTTTTGAAAACTCAAGTTCGCTAAAAAGTTTTGCACCGCGCGCGTTGAACTCTTTAGAAATTGCTTTGAGCATTCTAATCAGCCCATGACCGTTTACGTCATGGTTTAGTTTCGTCACTCTACCAACGGTATTTCGGCATCTGATCAGCGCTTGCTTGTTCGAAGCGGAGTACGCCGCTATACCAACATTGATAAACTCGCCAGTCCGTATGTCAGGCGTGAATCTAAGAATTGAGTAGGTATATGAGTGCATTGGGTGGCTCACGATAAAATCCGTCTGATTTCCACGAAACAATTGTGCAAATTGCTTTTTACTAAATTGTGGATAAGACAGTGTAGATGGCGTACTAGGCTACAAAGCGACGGTCGATAAGGGCACACCATTAGTGCCGTGGTACTTTGAGATAACACTCTTGTAGCTTGGTTTGAGGGATGATGTGTTCCTTGTGCAATCGACCGACAACAATTGACTCAGCTATCCCTACAGCGTTTGCAAACTGGATTACCGATAATTTGCCAAAATTTCCATTGCTGAGAAATTCTGACCATGTGGCAGGTGGTATCAACGCATCCGCCGCAAACTGATTAGCTTCAAGCTCATGCGGGTGCTGATCAGCCGAGAAGTCGTCAAGGTATGTTTCCTTTGGCGAATGAAACAGGATATGGCCGAGCTCGTGAAAAAAGTTAAACCAGAGGATATCGAGCCGGCTGCCCCGAAAGCTCAGCTGTATGGTGGGAAAGTCTCCCTGCCAGTAGGCAGCTCCGCCGACATAGGTTTTTTGCAGATGTGGAACAAAAACTACTGCAATCCCAATGCTCGCTGCATAGGCTGGCAGTTCTTCCGTTAAGCCTTTGGCACCACGGCAAGTCAGTGCTCGAAAAGCTTCAAGGTTCGCCAATGTCGTTTGTTTACTGTACGCGGCTCGTTCCAGTTTTTGTGCTTCAATAAATCCTTTGCGTAGCCAAGCTGCAAGTGCCTCAGGATTAGCAGTTTTCCCGTCACTTTTGCGAAATGAAGGGGCAAGATCCACGGCACCTTTAAGTGCATTTAGTTTTGCGGTACCAAAGAAGCGAAGTAACTCCTGGTATTTTCCCAGCCAGGTAGTTTTTTTTACAATCCACCCAAGACGCGCCATTTCAGCGCAGGGAAATTCCTTTGCTTTTTCGCAGGCCTGTGTTTGCGCTTCGCGTTGTTTTCGTGCACTAAGCGCGAGTCGGAAATTTTGCTCCCGATTCATCCAGAAAGAAGCAGGGAGTCCGAGCACGCTTTCAAGCTCCAGTGCTGTGTCAGCAGTGATTTCTTTTTTGCCCTGAATAATCTGATTAATTTTGTTGGCGGGGCGACCCATGCGGCGCGCAAGATCAGCTTGAGACATGCCCAAGTCTTCAAGAATATCTCGAATCGTGTCACCTGGCGGGCTGATACGCTCCGGTGTATATATTGTTGGTGCAACGCTAGCCATAATCGTGATAGTTCCCTACAAACGTGATTTCAATCTCCGTAACCGTGGTTAAGTCAACCACGCAGTTTTCATCGGTTGAAAACTCCCCGGCGGGGCAAAAGCAGATTCGGTCCAGTTTGTGTATTTTGATGGCGAATTCGCCCGAGCGGTCTTCCCGTAACGGGTGAAAATCCAGCGGCGGCGCTCGATGCGGAATTTCCGCCAGATTATTAAATGCCGCCAGATCCTCCAGCGCGCGGAAAATACGTTTCGCTGAATTTTCGGCAAGTGTCTTTCTGGCCGCTTTTTCTTCGGTGCAGATTTTCTGCAACTTCTTGCTGGCGTAGCCTATTAGCATAGTACATCGTCACAACGGGCATTGACCTTAAGGGTCAATGAATACTGTTTATTATATCGATAAGTTTGAAGGATTCAAGAAAATCGCCCTCAAACTCCGTTAATACTGCTGCCTCAAGGACGGGGTGGGTTTCTCTACACACATTGCTGAACTAGCTTTTGCGAAAGCCTCGGGTGTAATTAGATCGGTAAACAACCCGTCGATGCGCTAGTGGTCAGCCCAGTATTCTGAATTGGAAAGCGGGCTGAAAGTCCACCTCCGCCCCTGTAATATTGAGGTGCTGAATCGCATGGCTCCAAGCTGCGGGTATTTTGACGTGCGTAGTTGCGGTTTAGCACCTTTGGACTCCAAACCACTGATGCGCCACTGTTATCCGGCACGCCCCGAATCAATCGTTATTAAACAGGCAGTACACAAGCAATGATCACCGGTGAAATCAAAAATCAGGTCGATAAAATCTGGGAGGCGTTCTGGACTGGTGGTATTTCCAACCCGCTGACGGTGATCGAACAATTTACCTACCTGTTGTTCCTGCGTCGTCTGGATGAACGGCAGCAGCTTGAAGAGAAAAAGGCCAATCTCATCGGCACAGAAGTCGAAAACCCGATCTACAAACCCGTATACAAAAGCTGCGCTGGAACAGTTTTAAGGAAGAAGACCCGGAGGCCATGTTTGCGCTGTTCACACAGCCGCAGAAAGACATGGATGATCTCACCGCGTTCGAGCTGATGAAACAGCTCGGCACCAAGGCCGGTGTATTTGCGCAATACATGAAGGGTGCGACCTTCATGATCCCCACACCACGTTTGCTCGATCAGGTGGTGGAAATGATCAACGCCATTTCAATGGATGACCGTGACACCAAAGGTGATCTGTACGAGTACCTACTATCAAAAATTGCCACCGCAGGCACCAACGGCCAGTTCCGCACTCCGCGCCACATCATTAAAATGATGGTCGAGATGACGCAGCCCACCAGTGACGACACCATCTGTGATCCGTCGTGTGGTACGGCAGGTTTTCTGGTTGCCGCCAGTGAATACGTGCATGACCATCATGCCGACTGGTTTAACGATCAAACTTTTCGCGATCACTACAACAGCAACATGTTCACCGGTATCGAGTTTGACAGCACCATGCTGCGCATCGGTGCCATGAACCTGCAACTGCACGGCGTGGACAGCCCGCAGTTGGTCGGGGTAGATGCCTTAAGTGAAGCCAATGCCGAACGCCGTGATGCATACAGTTTAATACTCGCCAACCCGCCATTCAAAGGCTCACTCGATTACGACAGTGTTGAAGGCTCTCTGCTTAAAACAGTTAAAACCAAAAAAACCGAACTGCTGTTTTTAGGCCTGATGCTACGCATGCTGAAAATAGGCGGGCGCTGTGCGGTGATAATTCCGGATGGCGTGCTGTTTGGCAGTTCAAACGCCCACAAGAAAATCCGCCAAACGCTGATTGAAGATCATAAGCTGGAAGCAGTGATCTCAATGCCGAGTGGGGTGTTTAAGCCCTATGCCGGCGTGAGCACAGCGGTGCTGTTGTTTACCAAAACCAATAACGGCGGTACAGATAACGTCTGGTTTTATGATATGCAATCGGATGGCTACAGCCTTGATGATAAACGGGCGCCGGCCAAAGAGGATGATATACCTGATATTGTCAGTCGTTTTAAAGCGTTAAAAAAAGAAGCCAAACGCAGCCGCACCGATCAAAGCTTTCTGGTGCCGTTTGATGAGATTAAAGACAATGACTGGGACCTGAGTATCAATCGGTATAAAGAAATTGTTTATGAGGAGGTGGAGTATGCGCCGCCTGCGCAGATCATTGCTGAGATAGAGGCGTTGGATGCGGAGCGGGCTGAGGCTTTGCGGGTTTTGAAGGGGTTGTTGGGGTGAGTTGGCAGGAATTGGAGCTGGCGGATCTATGTTTAAAGATTGGGTCTGGTTCAACGCCTAGGGGTGGAAGTAAGAGTTACAAGCAATCCGGAATTACGTTGATACGTAGTATGAACGTTCATATGGGTTTTTTTAAGCGCCAAAATCTAGCTTTCATAGACGCCGATCAGGCGGAGAGACTAGACCACGTAGCGCTTGAGGCTGATGATGTGTTGTTGAATATAACTGGTGCTTCTGTGGCAAGGTGTTGTGCGCTTGATAATAGTTTGTTGCCAGCGAGGGTCAATCAGCACGTATGTATATTGCGACCTAATCAAGAGAAGCTAGATTCTGAGTATTTGATGAGGTATCTCACATCCGCTGATGCTCAAAAGAAACTTCTTCGCATTGCTTGCGCAGGTGCCACAAGAGAAGCGATAACGAAAAGTGAAATACTAAAATTTAGACTTCCCCTCCCACCCCTGGCCGAGCAAAAAAAGATAGCCGCCATTTTGGATGCGGCGGATCAACTAAGACAAAAAGACCAGCAACTGATCGACCACTACATCACCCTCAGCCAATCCCTGTTTTTGGAGATGTTTGGTGATCCTGTGAGTAATTTAAAAGGTTGGGGATTGGTGTCACTTGGCGCTCTCTGTGAGTTTGAGAACGGAGACCGATCATCGAACTATCCAAGTAAGTCCGAAGTTTTGAATAGTGGAAAACTATTTCTAAGTTCTGCTGATATTGGGAAAGGTTACTTCGAAGTTAAGAGTTCAAAATTCATATCAAAAGAAAAGTTTAATTCACTGAGTAGGGGTAAGTGTAGGCGAGGTGATGTGTTGATGACTTTAAGAGGAAATGGTTTAGGTCGGTCGTGTGTATTCGAATGTGAATACGACGAAGGATTCATCAACGCTCAGATGGTGATTTTGAGACCTGACAGTTCAGTTTGTACCGCTCGGTTTTTAGTGGCTCAGCTAAATAATGAAATGGTGTTTTCTCAACTTTTGAAACATACTTCTGGATCGGCGCAACCTCAATTTTCGGCCACAGATGTAAAGAGGTTTAAAGTACTGGTTCCGCCCATAGCTCTGCAAAACAAGTTCGTAGAACATACTGATGCAATCCAAAATCAAAAAGAGCAAGTCAGACTGACCCAAGAAAAATCGGATTCACTATTCAACAGCCTGCTGCAAAAAGCCTTCAAAGGCGAACTAACCAGCAGCAAAGCCGCCTAAAGCCAAAGGCAACCGGAGTCGCGCGAGCACATGAGTAATTTTGATTTCATCAAAGCAGACTTCCCGCAACTGCACGCTGACGTACTGGAAGCCGAACGCCTCACCTTTGACTCCCCCACATCCACAGCCATCTTCTGCCGCAGTACTTTAGAAAACGCGATCAACTGGCTTTACGAAAATGATCGCAAGCTAACCCGCCCGTGGCGGGCAGACTTAAGCACGCTGATGCACGAACACTGCTTTGCCGAACAGTTCAACGCCACGATGATGAAAGAGCTGCACCTGGTGCGTAAAACCGGCAATCAGGCAGCTCATGGCTCGCGGTTATCAGAGAGTGATGCTTTGGCATCACTGAAATACCTGTTTCGCTTTCTGCGGCATCTGACCATTTACTACGGTAAGTCCACACCGGAAACGCAGGTCTTTGATGAAGCATTGATTCCGCGGCCATCTGCTAAGACCGAACCCGCCGCTAATGCGGCACAGGAAGCAAAGCAGCTAAAAAAGCTGCAGGACAAGATTGATCATAAAAACCGTGAAGCACGGGCGGCAGAAAAAGAACGCATTGAGCAGGCAAAAACCAATGCACAAATAAAAGCACAGCTCGAAAAAGCACAGGCAGAACTCGCGGCATTAAAACAGGCACGTGAACAAGCGGTTGATGTGGCGACTGCTGTACCGATGGAAGTGTCCGAAGCAGAAACCCGTCGGCGCTATATTGATCTGTCACTCCGGGAGTGTGGCTGGACCAATCTGCGGGCAGGCTATGAGCTGGAGTATGAAGTAGGCGGCATGCCATCAAGCACCAACCCGAGTGGGGTGGGCTATGTTGATTATGTGTTGTGGGGTGATGACGGGTTACCGCTGGCAGTGATAGAAGCCAAAAAGACCATGGCCGATGCCCGCAAGGGTAAGCGCCAGGCAGAACTGTATGCTGATTGTATGCAAGCCATGCATGGTCAGCGCCCGGTAATTTTTTATACCAACGGGTTTGAAACCTATTTGTGGGATGATCAGTTCAGTGCCGAGCGCGAAGTGCAGGGCTTCTATAGTAAAGATGAATTGCAGCGGGTAATTAACCGCCGTCACACTCGTAGTGATTTGCGGGAGTTTACGGTCAACACAGAAATAGCCGGTCGGCCGTATCAGCTGGAAGCGATTAAACGCGTTGCAGAAAATACCGTTACGCAAAATGCTGATGGCGAGCTGCGTGCTCGCGCCCGCCAAAGCCTGCTGGTGATGGCGACTGGCAGCGGTAAAACCCGCACAGCTGCCGCCATTGTGGATATGTTCAGCAAATGCAACTGGGCTAAGCGGGTGTTGTTTCTGGCAGACCGTAATGCGCTGGTGACTCAGGCGAAAAAATCATTCAATGAGCATTTGCCGAATCTGTCGGCCATTGATCTGACCAAAGAGAAAGAGGACGACGGCACGCGGCTGGTATTCTCTACTTACCCCACCATCATGAATCGCATTGATGGCATCGGGGATGATGAAAGCCGGTTTTATGGTGTCGGGCACTTTGATTTAATCATTATTGATGAGGCGCACCGCTCGGTGTACCAGAAGTACCGCGCTATTTTCAGTTATTTTGATGCTTTATTAATTGGATTAACGGCTACCCCAAAAACTGAAGTTGACCACAACACTTACAGCTTGTTTGGCATTGAAGACGATAACCCGACTTTTGCTTATGAACTGGACAGCGCAGTAAGAGACAAGTATCTGGTGCCGCCAAAGTCAAAGTCTGTACCATTGAAGTTTCAGCGCGAAGGCATTAAATACAATCAGTTGTCCGATGCAGAAAAACGCCAGTACGAGGAAAAGTTTGGTGACCCGACACAGGAAGAAGCACCCGATGAAATAGACAGCGCCGCGTTAAACAAGTGGCTGTTTAATACGGACACCGTCGATAAGGTGCTGGACTATCTGATGACGCGAGGCATCAAAGTGCAGGGCGGGGAAAAGCTGGGCAAATCGATAATATTCGCCAAAAACCATGACCATGCTGTGTTTATTGAAGATCGCTTCAATAAGAATTACCCGGAATATTCAGGCAAGTTTTTACGCGTTATCGATAACTACGAAAGCAAAGCCAAAGATTTGCTGGAAACCTTCACTGACCAATACGCCGAGCACGATCCACAAATTGCTGTCTCTGTGGATATGATGGATACCGGCGTCGACGCACCGCGTGTTGTGAACCTGGTATTTTTTAAACTGGTGCGCTCATCAACCAAGTTCTGGCAGATGATCGGCCGCGGTACCCGCTTGTGCGAAGACCTGTTCGGGCCGGGCGAGGATAAAACACATTTTGTGATATTCGATTTCTGTGAGAATTTTGAGTTCTTCGAAGTCAACAAAGACGGTATTGAAGGCAAACTGGTCAAAAGCCTCACGCAAAAAACCTTTGAAGCAAAACTGGAGGTAGCGTTGCTGATCCGTGATAACGCAGAAGCAAGTGACGAACAGCGTGAACTTGCCGAGGGCTATATCGGTGAGTTGCACGCCGCGGTAGCAGTGCTTGATCACAACCGGTTCATCGTAAAAGCAAAGTTAAGAACCGTGGTTGAATATAGTGACAAGGCGCGCTGGCAACAGATATCCAGGAGTGACATGCTCGAAATCAATACCGATTTATCCAGCCTGGTACTACCCAACCCGGAAGACGACGAAAAGGCCCGGCGGCTGGACGTGCTGATTTTAACCTTTCAGATCGCCTTGCTCAGCGGTGCATACAGCATGGAACGCTATGTGAACAAAATCAGCACAATTGCAGCGGAGCTACTGAAGAAACAGAATATTGCCGAGGTTGCTGCACAAGTACCTACTCTAAAGAGTTTGCAAACGGAAGCGTTCTGGAAAGCTGTTAATGTCAATCGTTTAGATGAAGTGCGGCAGGCCTTACGTGATCTGATGAAATATCTGGAATCGGAGAAGCAGACGCACATCACCACTGAATTCCTCGATACATTGGATCACGTCGGGGTTAAGGACCACGATCTGATCCCTGCCTATGGGCGGTTACAAAGCTATCAGGACAGAGTGGCGTCCTATGTTCGGAAAAACGCAAATCATCTTGTGATTCAAAAGTTAAAAACCAATAAACCGATTACACAGACCGATCTTATCGCGCTGGAGTCAATACTGTTTGATGAAGAGGCGGCTGGCAGCAAACAGGATTACATCAAACATTATGGCGAAAGGCCGCTGGGTGAGTTTGTTCGCAGTATTGTCGGTTTGGATATTGCCGCCGCGCAAGAAGCCTTTGCTGAATTTATTCAGGCAGGGAATCTGCGAGCCGACCAGATGACTTTCATCAATAGTATTATCGACTACCTGAACAAGAACGGCGTTATTGAGAAAAAAATGCTGTTCGAGCCGCCGTTTACCCATGTGCACGACCAGGGATTGCTCGGAGTGTTCGATGATGCAGAAGCCAGCACGGTTATTTATCTGATTGATCAGGTGAATGACAATGCGGTGGTGTCTGCTGTGGGTTGAGTGATGAACTCGAACTGAAACTCTGTTGCAAGCACTGAGTTCAAATTTGAGATCCGGCGCCGGCCTGGTCGATGTAGAGGCGAGCAAGGTGATAACTGGATTAGCCGGCGCGCGGAATATGCGGGTGCGAAAACGGTGAGGGCCAGCTTTTCCACGGAATTATCGTCACGCCTTTATAAACACGTGCTCGCCCGTTAAAATGCCAGTTACCAAACAAGAACGCTGCATTGTCAGCCAAACGAGAACCGACAGATGGCAGGTCATAGTAAGTGGGCCAATATTCAGCACCGCAAGAAGGCTCAGGATAACAAGCGCGGTAAGCTTTTCACCCGTTTGATTCGCGAGATCACTGTTGCGTCCAGAATGGGGGGATCTGACCCGGCCTCGAATCCGCGATTGCGGCTGGCCATTGATAAGGCGCTCGGCGGCAATATGCCAAAAGACACCATCGAGCGGGCGGTGAAGAAAGGTGCCGGGGAACTCGATGATGTGCAATACGAAGAAATAACCTACGAGGGTTATGGCACCGGCGGTGTGGCGATCATGATCGAAACCATGACCGACAATCGCAACCGCACCGTGGCTGAAGTCAGGCATGCATTTACCAAACATGGCGGTAATATGGGCGCTGATGGTTCTGTCGCCTATATGTTTAAAAAGCTCGGCATTCTGTCTTACGCTGCTGATGTAGATGAAGACAAGTTAATGGAAGCAGCACTTGAGGCCGGTGCTGAAGATGTGGTCACCGACGAAGATGGTTCAACCGAGGTGATAACCACGGAAGAAGCCTTTGTCGATGTAAAAGAGGCAATGGTAGCAGCCGGGCTTGAGCCGGAAATGGCGGAAGTTACCATGCGTGCTGACAACGAAACCACGCTTGATGCAGAGCAGGGTGCAAAACTTTTGAAGATGCTCGACGTGATTGAAGAGCTCGATGATGTACAGAATGTTTATAACAATGGTGATATCCCGCCAGAAGCCTACGAAGCGGAATAATATCAGCGCTCGTCTCATCAGCTTTTCAACAATCAGGTGTGTCGACCAGTGAAACGCATCCTAGGCATTGATCCGGGTTCGGTGATCACAGGCTATGGATTAGTAGACTCAGACGGTACCCGTGATTTCCATATCGCCAACGGTAGTCTGAGAGTTCGCGGTGACGATATGCCGCAGAAGCTTGGATTCATATTGTCTGAAGTCACCGAACTGATCGAACAATGGCAACCCGCTGAAGTGGCCATAGAATCGGTATTCGTCAGTAAGAATCCTATGTCTGCGTTAAAGCTTGGGCAGGCTAGGGGTGCCGCTATTTGTGCTGCCGTGCAGTGTGGATTGCCGGTATACGAATACGCACCTAAAGCAATAAAACAGGCGGCAGTCGGGTATGGTGGTGCAGATAAAGATCAGATGCAGGAGATGATTCGTTTGTTACTCAGTCTTGAAAAACTGCCAAAGCCCGATGCTGCAGACGGGTTAGCGGTTGCTATTTGTCATGCGCATACGGGAGGTGCGGCAAACTATTTGCGCTCGGCATCCGGTGGCAGACGCAAGTCAAAACGCTGGACGAGTGTGCCATGATCGGTCGTATCGCAGGGACCATTATTTTAAGCCAGCCACCTCAGTTGATGATCGACTGCAATGGGGTTGGCTATGAGATAGAAGCACCGTTGTCAGTATTTTATGACCTGCCACCCGTGGGTAAACCGGTTGTATTGTTCACTCACCTGACAGTGCGTGACGATGCCCATCTGTTGTTTGGTTTTTCATCTATTGCACAACGCGCTATGTTTCGTGAGCTGATCAAGGTTACCGGTGTGGGTGCGAAGATGGCGATTGCGATTCTGTCCGGTTTAAGCGCTGAGGAATTTAGTGTGTGTATTGCTGATCACGATGTCGCGACACTCACAAGGCTTCCCGGTATTGGCAAGAAGACGGCTGAAAGGCTGATTGTAGAAATGCAGGACCGGGTTGCAAAGTTACCGACAGAGTCAGGAGTACCTGCATCAGTCGGTGCTGATTCTGCAGGTGGAAGCAAACAGGGCCAGGCAGTTGCGGCACTTGAAGCGCTTGGCTTTAAGAATGCCGAAGCTCGCAAGATGGTGAAGTCTGCCAGTGGTGATACGGTTGAGGAAGTTATTCGCGATGCATTAAAGGCGGTATCTGCATGAGTGATGAAAGACTAATAACCGGTGATCCGCAAAGTGAAGATGCCCAGGAACGTGCGATGCGGCCGCAAACGCTGGCGGACTACAGAGGGCAGCCGCAGGTTTCCGAGCAGATGGAGATTTTTATCGGTGCCGCTCGTGCGCGGTCAGAGGCACTTGATCACTTGTTAATCTTCGGCCCACCGGGTCTTGGTAAAACTACACTGGCTAATATTGTTGCCAATGAACTTGAAGTGAGTATCCGCCACACGTCTGGTCCGGTCATAGAACGTGCTGGTGATCTTGCGGCGTTGCTCACTAACCTTGAAAAGAATGATGTGCTGTTTATTGATGAGATACATCGTTTAAGCCCGGTGGTTGAAGAGGTGTTATACCCCGCCCTTGAAGACTTTCAGCTCGATATCATGATCGGCGAGGGGCCGGCTGCACGTTCGATAAAAATTGATCTGCCGCCGTTCACTCTCGTTGGTGCTACTACGCGTGCGGGCTTGCTGACATCACCATTGCGAGATCGTTTTGGCATTGTCCAACGGCTTGAATTTTATAAACCTGAAGATCTGGCACGAATTGTTGCCCGCTCAGCAGCGCTGATGGGAGTGGGAATTGATGCAGACGGTGCCAATGAAATTGCGCAGCGCTCCCGTGGTACCCCGAGAATTGCGAATCGACTTTTGCGGCGTGTGCGCGATTATGCAGAGATAAAAGCCGATGGCCGTATCACACGGGAAGTCGCTGATTCAGCGCTCAACATGCTCAATGTGGATAAACTCGGTCTGGAGAACATGGACCGGCGGGTGTTGTTCTCTATTATTGAGAAGTTTGATGGGGGGCCTGTGGGTCTCGATAACCTCGGTGCCGCTATCGGTGAAGAGACCGGCACCATAGAAGAAATCATCGAGCCCTATCTGATACAACAGGGAATGATGATGCGCACACCGCGTGGTCGGGTAGTGACCCGTTCGGCCTGTGAGCATCTGGGTTTGCCGATTGTCACACCGGCGGTTTCAGCGGGAGTGTCCAACGATCTCGTGACTCAAGCCGAGGAGGCTGACGATTTGTAGAACACGTTCGTTGCTCTGTTCAATCGATGCTCAACCCGTGAACTCAACCTAGGAGTGTGTCGCCAAGTTACGTAACGCGCTTTTTAGATTGCAGTTTATCGTCTGCAAGCTGTGCGAAGATCCCTCCCCGGCGCTTAGACGCCGACCCTCCCGCAAGCGGGAGGGTTTCAATCGGAGCTAATCCTGTTCTGTAGCAACTTATGCAACGACCGGTCTCAGCCTTAACCTGCTCTTCTGTCACTAACCCCATTCGTTTTTGCCGCATAGTGAGAACCTGTAAAGCGACCCTCCCTTTTGGGAGGGTCCGAGTCTAAGCTCGGGGGAGGGTTTTGTCGCACGGTGAGCCTGCGTATCACCAATGCCCCTCGTCGCAGCCAAGCGTGGTGTTCAGGTGCGGGTACGCAAAGGCAACTATTCTGCACCGTAACCCGGGTGCAAAGTTAACCTGCAGTAATATTCGCGATTGGCAGAACACCGGCGACAGATTACAGCCAACCCGTTGATTAAACGCCCACCCATGAATATGACTCATGAGTATATACAATGAGTATGTCGCAACCTGAGTCGCAATCCGGATCTGTATCCGGTGAAGTATTCTCCATGGAGGTGCGCGTTTACTATGAGGACACAGACGTTGGGGGTGTTGTCTACTACGCGAATTACCTGAAATACATGGAACGTGCGCGCACCGAGTTTCTACGCACACTGGGATATGATCAGGGGGCGCTGATGGCGCAGGACAGACGTCAGTTTGTGGTTAAATCTGCGTTTATCGATTTTGTTTCACCGGCGCGTTTTGACGATGTATTGTCTGTGACGGCTGAAGTAACAAAATTACGTCGTGCGAGTTTGCATTTTACGCAGCAATGCAGGCTTGCCAGCGCGACTAAAAGCAATAATTCCGGCGGTGATCTGCTGGCAAGCGCTGAAGTGGTGATAGCTTGCCTGGATGCCGATTCTCTTAAACCCTGTGCTGTGCCCGGGTCTTTAAAAATGGTACTGAGTCATTGAATACTGATTTCTCTTTCTGGCATTTAGTTATGGCGGCTGGTCCGGTCGTCAAGATGGTGATGATATTGCTGGTCATTGCATCGGTGGTTTCGTGGGCGATTATTTTTGCGAAAAGCCAACAGTTGTCACGTGCCACCCGGCTTGCTACTGCATTTGAGAATGAGTTTTGGAGTGGTGCAGATGCGAATCAGATGTATCAGCATATCCGCGATAGGGGAGGCAAGGACTTAAGTGGTATGGAGAGTGTCTTTGAGCGCGGGTTTGCTGAATACGCGCGCCTTGTGAAGCAAACGGACGACAGTGAAACCGTTGTTGAAGGTTCTTACCGGGCAATGAAGATCGCACTATCGCGTGAGACCGACTCAGTTGAGCAGCACCTGCCGTTTCTGGCCACTGTCGGGTCAACAGCGCCGTATGTTGGTTTGTTTGGTACGGTTTGGGGAATCATGAATTCGTTCACCGCACTTGCTAATGTAGAGCAGGCAACTCTTGCAATGGTAGCACCCGGTATCGCAGAAGCATTGATTGCAACAGCCATTGGTCTTTTTGCAGCGATTCCGGCGGTGGTTGCATATAACAGACTCAGCAACAAAAGTGATCGCTTGCTTAATCGTTACGATAATTTTATGGACGAGTTTACTTCAGTACTGCAGCGGCAGGTGCTGCGTCGTAACAACGCGGCTCACAGATAATGGCAAGGCATAACACAAGAAGGCAAAAGCGCGCCCTAATGGCAGAGATAAACGTGGTGCCATACATTGATGTGATGCTGGTGCTGCTGGTAATTTTTATGATTACTGCCCCCTTGCTGACAACCGGTGTTGAAGTTGACCTGCCTCAGAGTGATGCCAAAACGGTTAAGTCGGAGAGTGTTGAGCCTGTGGTGCTATCGGTTAACTCTGTCGGTGATCTATATTTAAACGTTGCAGAGGATCCTGAAACACCTATCACCGAGGAAGCAGTAATCAGGATGGTGCGGGATGCGTTGAGTGCAGACCCGCAACGATCAGTGCGTGTTGCCGCAGATCAGTCTATTGACTACGGGCGGGTAATGCGGGCCATGGCAGCGCTGCAGGTAGCCGGTGCCGACAAAGTACAATTGATGAGTGATACGACGCAGTAGTGTCGTGATACTCATGCTGAAAGGTCTCCATGGCTGAGCTTTTTCGTCGCTATCCGATTGCGATCCTGCTGTCGATCGTTACCCACGTCGCTATTGCTGCGATGTCTTTTGTTGTGCTCGACAGAAAATCTGCTGAAGAACAGGTTGGTGATGACAACGAAATTATTCTTGCAGAATTGGTAACCGATACTGAATTACAAGCTGAAATGCAGGAGCTGCTTGAAGAGATAGAGGTCACGGAACCAGAACCAGATCCTGAAGTTGAAAGACAACAGCAACTGCTCGAGCAGCAACGTATAGAGGAGTTTAAAAAGCAGGAACAAGAACTCGAGAATCAACGACTGCTGCAAGAGGCAGAGCAGCAACGGCTTGAGGAAGAGCAGAAACGCATTGCTGAAGAGCAACAGCGTGAGCAGGAGTTAGCGGAACAGCAGCGACAGCTTGAAGAGCAGGAACGGCTCCAGGAGCTCAAGGTGCAGGAAGAGCAGAAGAAGCTGGAAGAACAAAAACGCGAGCAAGAGGAACAGAAGCGCATAGCCGAAGAAGTTGAAAAACAAAAGCTTGCTGAGGAGGCTGAGAAGAAGCGTTTAGCTGAAGAAGCCGAACGGTTAAAACTGCAGGAAGAGGCTGAGCAAAAAAGGCTAGCGGAGGAGGCAGAGCAGCAACGACTTGAAGAAGAAAAGCGCTTAGCTGAAGAAGAGGAACGTTTACGCCTCGAAGAAGAGAAGCGCGTGGCGCAAGAGGAAGAGCAAAAACGTCTTGAAGAGGAAAAACGTCTTGCCGAAGAGCAGGAGCGCAGACGTCTGGAAGAGGAAAGGCGTCTGGCGGAAGAAGAACGTATACGTCTTGAAGAAGAGAAACGCTTAGCAGAGGAAGAGGAACGCAGGCGTCTCGCCGAAGAGCAGCGGCTAGTTGAACAGCGGCTGGAAGAACAACGACTGGCTGAAGAGGCAGAGCGTGAACGTCTTGAAGAAGAAAAGCGCTTGGCTGAGGAAGCGGAACAACAGCGTCTGCAAGAGGAGCAGAAACTGGAGCAGGAAAGACTGGCTGAAGAGGCACGGCTTGAAGAGGAGCGCAGAGCAGAGCAGCAGCGTCAGGCCGCTCTGGAAGAACAAAAGCGGCAACAGGAAGCAGCAGCTGCCGGTGAGCAAAAAGCCAAACGCGAGCGCTTGTTGCGCCGCAAAGCGCAACTTACACAAGAGTACAAACAGTCCATTAGAAAGGCAGTAACGCGTAAATTCAGACCGCCCTCAGATCTTCGGCCGGGCACCAACTGCATCGTCGTTGCTCGACTGGTCTACCCGAATGAAATCGTTGATGTACAGGTGCAGGAGTGTAGTGGTGGCGGGCCGCAAATGGAGCGGGCCGTAGAGAAAGCGGTTTGGGCGGCGCAACCGTTTCCGTCGCCACCGCACAAAGCGGTGTTTGAGCGACGACTGGTGTTTGAATTTAAACCGGGCGGATAAGAGCTGTTGCTCTGATGTTGCCGGTCAATGGTTGCTGATATTGAGGTTTTCGCGTTAATACTTCCGTGGATTGCGGGCTGAGTATCGACGGTGATGCGAACCTGTCCAAACAGCAAGTAATTTAAGTGATGGGTGATACATGATCGTTTTGTCAGCAACGCTGCATCAATTGTGCTACTCCAGTGACTTGCTGACAGCTGAAACTTTGTATCATGTAAGGCACCGAATATGTTTAGAGGCAACGCGTTAATGCAACGAATTTTGGCCAGTACCGCTCTGATGGTTGCGCTATTGTTAATGGCGGTATCGCCGGCGTCTGCCGAGTTGCGAATTGAAATTACAGAGTCCGCCGGTGTACAGGACAAAGTGCCGGTTGCCATTGTGCCGTTTGCACAGGATCCCAGTCTCCCAGTCGACATTGCAAAAGTCATAGAAGATGATCTGATTCGAAGTGGCCGCTTTGCTGTCGTGCCGCGCAATCGGCTGCCGAGCAATCCGGTTTCGGTCAACGAGGTAACTTTTTCAGACTGGCGTGCAACCAATGTCGAGTATCTGATTGTGGGTCGGGTTGTCGGTAATGCCGGTACCAGACTGAATATTGAATTTGCACTGATAGATGTTGTAAAACAGCAGCGTCTTCTTGGTGATCCACCGGATGCACAAGGGCGGGTTACTTACTGTTGTAACTTTCAGATCGGCCCGCGGCAATTGCGGCGCACCGCCCACTCGATAGCGAATTTGGTGTACGAACAGGTCTATGATGTTCCTGGCGTATTTGATACCCAGTTTGTGTACATCACTTCTACCGGTAGCAGAGATCAACAGCGATACGCACTCGAAATGGCCGATATTGACGGTCAGAATATTGTTCGCGTGCTGGAAATTCCGCGCCCCATTCTGTCACCGACCTGGTCACCGGACGGGCAGCAACTGGCTTATGTGTCTTTTGAATTTCCGGGACGTACCGCGATTATTGTGCAACATCTGTCGCGGGGTGAACGGCGTAAGCTGATCTCCATTGAAGGAATAAATGGTGCCCCCGCCTGGTCACCGGACGGGCGACGTCTGGCGCTTTCGCTATCGCATCGCGGCAGTCCTGACATCTACATTGTCAACGTCGCATCCGGCCAGATGTCGCAGCTGACCACGGCACCATCCATTGAGACCGAAGCTGCCTGGCTTGATGACAATACGGTTGCTTTTACTTCCAACCGCAGTGGTACACCGCAGATATACAAAAAGGGACTTTCCACCGGGTCACGTGCGCAGCGACTTACCTTTGAAGGTAATTACAATGCAGGAGCCAGTGCTTCACCGGACGGGTCGAAGATCGCGTTTATTCATAACGACGGCGGCAACTTTCGTATTGCCGTTCAGGATCTGGGTACCCGTGTTTTAGAGGTGTTAACCAATGGCAGACTGGACGAATCGCCTAGTTTCTCACCCAATGGCGATCAGATACTGTACTCAACCAAAGAGAACGGGGTTGATGTGCTGGGTGTGGTCAGTGTTGACGGACTGGTGGAACAGAGGATCAGTCTGGCGAACGAAAATGTACGGGATCCAGCCTGGGGTCCGCGCAGGTGATGAGCTGCGTTGGTAAACACGGCGTCTCAAACAAGATACAATGTGCTTAAGAATCAAAATGAAGAGGTGGTTGTGAGTATCAGTAGATTATCGAGACCGAGTCTGGCTGCTTGCCGATACGTTGCCGGCTTATTCGCTGTGCTGGGGATATTGAGCGGCTGCTCTTTCTTCGGTGGAGACGTCGATGAGGGTCCGGTACCTTTGGGGGTGCCAGCCAATAATGTTCCGGATAACCTGCCACCGCCACCGGTGCCGGATGTTATACCCGGCCTGCAGGAAGGGGCCGAAAGTGCTGCAATCGGTACTGTGACTGCCGTAGAGGGGCAGGGAGAATTTGTCAGCGGACCGATCCTTGGTGGTGTTCCAATCGAACGCAACTCTATTAATGATCCGCAGCATCCGTTGTCACAGCGAATTGTGTTTTTTGCCTATAACAGCTCACAGTTGACGCCGGAAGGCCTTGACTTGATTCGTGGGCATGCAGAATATTTGTCTCGATTTAACGATGTTCGCGTTCGTGTTGAAGGTCATACTGATGAGCGTGGGTCGCGTGAGTACAATATTGCACTCGGAGACAATCGCGCGAGATCGGTAGCGAAGATTCTGCAGCTTGGCGGCGCTGATCCCGGGCAGTTTTCAACACTGAGTTATGGTGAAGAAGTCCCTGTGGATGAAGGTTCTACTGCGCAGGCCTGGCGACGCAATCGACGCGTCGAAGTGGTGTATGAATCTTTCAACTAGTTTGCAGGTTAAGCTCCTATTTGGTCGGACCGCGTAGCATTTGCAACGATATAAGATTCATCCTGTGACGGAGAGCGTGGTGAAAATAAAAGGCATACTACAGGCGATCGTGATGGGCTCTATGCTCTTGTCTGGTGCTGTGCAGGCGCAGGCTGTTGAGCAAAGACTGCAGAGACTTGAGGGTTTTCTCAACAACTCTGCTCTGATAGACATGTTGCAACGTATCGATAGCCTGCAGAACGAAGTCCGCCAGCTTCGTGGTGCGCTGGAAGAGAGAGACAACGCCATTGCGGCCATGCGCGAAAGACAACGCAAGCTTTATCTGGATACAGACAGCCGTATTGCTGCCCTGGAAAGTGGTGGAGGCGGGCTTGATGATCTGGAAAGTCTGGATGATCTCGATGACCTTGGCGATCTTGCCAGCCTGGATTCCGACACCGGTAGTGAGGTGTCGTTAGGCAGCTTGTCGCAACCTGAGCCCCGGCCGGTTCCGGTACCACAGGTTGATGAGCGTCAGGAGAAACTGGAATATCAAAACGCCTACGATCTGTTGATTCTCGGCCGCAACCGCGAGGCAATTGCAGAGTTTGATGATTTTCTGCAGCAGTACCCGAACGGTACCTACGCAGACAATGCGCACTATTGGCTGGGTGAAGCTAATTATGTCGAGCGCCGCTTCAATGAAGCAATCGAAAGGTTTGATGTGGTGATTTTTCAATTCCCGGCCAGTCGCAAAGTGCCGGATGCCAGACTACGCAAAGGCTTTGCGCTCTATGAGCTACAGCGCTATGGCGAAGCCCGCGAAGAGTTGACCCTGGTCGAGCGCGAGTACCGTGGCAGGTCTATTGCCGCGCTGGCGCGCCGAAGAATCGAGCAGATGAATAACGCCGGTTTATGATCCTCCCCGCGGTAAAAAGTTGTGGCGGCTGTAGCGAAAAAATGTGGTCAAGAATTTTCGGGAAGACCCACTAGGCAAGGCAGGTTAAGTCGGTCTATAATAGGCGGCTTGGTTGGGCGCTGGTCGTCACAACTACCTTTTCTCCGGTTTGCTGAACGCAATGCTCGCAATACTGTTGAAAAATTGCTTTACAACGCCGGAGTGAAATTGAAGTTGGTGAATCGAAGTTAGTAGTACCGAAGGGCCGTTAGCTCAGTTGGTAGAGCAGTTGACTTTTAATCAATTGGTCGAAGGTTCGAATCCTTCACGCCCCACCATTTAAGCTCCCCCGGCGCTGCTAACACGCACGCGTGCCCCGGCTATCTACGCCTGATTTTGTTTAAAGTTCTGTTTGTCCAAGCAGTTATTCCCTTACTGACTTTCATCGATTTAGTGGTAGAGTTTCGGAAAAGGTAACGGTGTTGACTGGAGCCTCAGTCCAGGGCTTCACGACTGACAAGGGCTTCACCACTGACAAGGCGTCTAAATGACCACACAAGCAGAGCAAGCGGCATTATTCAAGTCGTTACATAAGGCCGGGGATCCCGTCATCCTTTACAACATTTGGGATGCTGGAAGCGCTAAAGCGGTTGCGGAATCCGGAGCAAAAGCCATCGCGACGGGTAGTGCGCCAGTCGCAATGGCGAATGGATTTCCAGATGGTGAACAGTTTGCGCTCGATGATGCACTGGTGATTGTAAAGCGGAT
>CALLBO010000001.1 GCA_937998875.1 uncultured Granulosicoccaceae bacterium | reverse complement strand
TGCATTAAACTGATGATTACAAACTGTGTTATCCGGCAGCGACGGTACACGAGCTGGAACCAGTGGCAACTGTTGCGAACAACCCGTCACAACAAGTATCCATATAACCGTAGAAGCCTGCCTAAAATTCATCTTGCTTTTCAACGCCTTTCGATCCCGTATTTCGGTACGTCTTGCGGCTGCAGCAGTTCATTTATCCAATCAGCGCTTCGATATCCGGCAATGGCCGGGCGGTAATCGGGTCATCACTAAACAGAAACTCCAGAGCGGAGGCAATACTCAGCACTTTCGCATCCGAGCCATTGGGTCCAACTATCTGAATACCGAAAGGCATTCCATTGTGATCTACACCGCAAGGTATAACACAGGAACAGCACAGCGCCATCGTAGGCGCGTACACCAATGCCAGCCACGTCATGTAGGTATTCATCTGTGTGTTATTTATCTCGGTTACTGTTCGCTGCGCGTGATCGAACGCAGATACCGAAACGGCCGGGCAAATTAAAACATCTGCTTCTGTCTGCTCGAAGAATGCCAATACCTGTCGGTAAATAACGCTCTGTTGAGTAAAAGCCGTGCCAATCTGGCTCGGCGTCAGGTTGAGCCCGAGCTCGGTGTTATCTATAACGTTTTGCCCGAGGATATCCCGATGTGTATTGAGCCTCTCTTCGTGGCCCGCTACAAAAAACACACCACGCAAAACCTCAAACGCGTTGTGTATATCACCAAAGTCCGGATGAGCGTTTTCACAACATTTAAACGCATTTGTAAAACCTGCAACGCGCTTTTCAAAACAGTCTGCAATTTTTATATCTACTTCGCTACAGCCTAAATCGGTCGACCACATAACGTTTATTGAAGCGAGATCAACTTCCGGCAATTTCTCTGGTACCACGGATGCACCCCTGCTATACGGGTCGCGCTTATCCGAATACATCTGTGCCCGTAACAATAAGTGAGTGTCAGCAACGCTGCGACCCATTGGACCGAGCACCACAAACGGGTTAATACCGACACCGCTATGCGCATAAGGCACAACACCCGGGGACGGCCTGAATCCGACTACACCACAAAATGACGCTGGTGTTCTCAAACTACCACCATAGTCAGAACCCGTAGCTAAAGGCACCATACCGGTTGCCAACGCTACCGCAGATCCACCAGACGAGCCGCCACAGGTTTTCTGTGGATTAAACGGGTTACCCGTTGCTCCGTAAACCTTGTTAACGGTATTGGCACCGGCACCAAACTCCGGCACATTGGTTTTACAAAAGACATTACCCCCGGCTGATGCCAATTGATCAACAATGGGATCACTCACCTCTGGAATATGATCTTTGAACTCCAATGAGCCGTAAGCGGTAGTCAGGTTCTTTGTGGCTTCCAGATCCTTAATCGCGACCGGTAGCCCGCAAAGCAATCCCTGCCCACCCGCGGCTATCTGCTTATCTGCGCGTTTTGCCTGTGCGAGACCTACATCAGCATCAATGGCAACAATCGCATTGACGGAATCGTTAACCGATTCGATCCGATCGAGGCAACTTTGCAAAAGATCAACGGCAGAAATATCACGGGAACCGAGAAGCGCTAACGCTTCCGTGGCGCTTAAATCGCAAAGTTCGTGGTCTGATTTGCTCATCTTGTACATAGCCGTTTGCCAGAAAGATTAGCGCATTAGCACCCATCCGACTGCAAACGTCAAGCAATCAAATCATCAGAATGTGTGATTGATAAACCGGCGCTTAGTAACCAAGGCCTCAGAACAAGATAAGCAACGCTACACCCGGTTCAAACCACTACGCAGAGAGCTCCAGCGGCATAACAGAATTTGACATCTGCTTCTGACTACAGCGCTTCACGTTTACCATCTGATTCAAGGTGTAGATGTGAAAATGACGGCAGTCTTTATCTATCAATCGATCAATGAAAGCATCTAACTGGTGTTGCGACATCTTTGCCATCGCGTCCCTGTCATCAGCTATCGGCGCGAACATATCGATCAGGCTTTGCGGTACGCGAGTGCCACATTTCTCAGCAAACGACGCAACTTTATTGAAATCTCTGATTGGCAGCACGCCGGCTACAATGGGCGCAGTAATACCAATCGCACCTGCCTGATCTCGGAACCGCTGATAGTCATCTGCATCAAAAAAGAACTGGCTTATTGCTCTGTTAGCACCCGCATCCAGCTTTTCTTTTAACGCCAGCAAATCTGCCTTCGGGTTACTTGCTTTCGGGTGACCATCAGGATAACAGGCAACACTGATATCGAACGGATGAATCTCTAACAGGCCGCTGATAAATTCAGGCACGCTCTTGTAGCACTCTCCACGTTTTGAGGCGAGCTCAGACTCCTCTCTTGCATCACCTCTAAGGGCCACGATACGGTCAACACCTGCGTCACGATAGCGTGTTGCCACCGCATTAATTTCATCTTTCGTTGACCCTTCAAAAGTAAGATGCGCGGCGATTGGTGTTTCGCACTCCTTTGCGGCGAACTCGACAGTTTCGACGCTTTGTGATTGAGCGCTGCCAAGTGCACCATAGGTGATAGAGAAAAAAGCTGCCTCCTGGGCTTCGAGTCGTCCTACTGTTCTCCAGAACCTTCTTTCACCGAGTTGTGTTCGTGGTGGAAAAAGCTCATATGAAAATACGGGGTTAGTCATGAGGCTTCCTTGTTTTACCTTTTATTTTCTTTGTCCAGGCGATTGATTCATTCAGAATTACTGAGTCCGCTAGTGTGCAAGTTGCCGCACTGCAGGCCAGATCTTTACCGTTAGCGGATCTCCCTGCAGCCCGACAGGTGTTTCCACCTGCATGCCACAGTGACTCAACCACCCTTCTATTTCAGCATCATCAAATCCAAGTCGATGATGTCTGTGTTCAGTTCTTAATTGTTCTTCGTTATGGGTAAGAAAATCTACAATGACGAGCCGTCCCTCCGGACGCAGTACCCGTGCGGCTTCCGCAATCACCTGTTCGGGATCATCACTGTAATGCAGGACCAGATGCAGTGTGGCGAGATCAACTGATTGATCATCAACCGGCATGTTGTACATATCACCCTGTCTGACATGCACGTTGCGTAAGCTGGCAGCTTCAAGATTGGTTCGGGCAACGGTTAACATCTCAGACGAAACATCGATACCCATGCCACGCTCAACCCGGTCTGCCATTAACTCAAGAATCCGGCCAGTGCCGGTTCCAATATCCAGAAAATCGGCAACGCGCTCTTTACCCAGTATCTTGACAAACTCTTTTTCAAGCTTGGCCTCTGGTACATGCAAAGCTCTTATTTCATCCCAACGCGCAGCGTTCTCGCTAAAGTAGGCCCGCGCGAGGTTAGCGCGCTTCTGCTTTACCTGGTCCAGTCGCTGCAGATCGCGATTGAGTTCTGAATCATCAGTCGGTAGCAGATCAACAATGGTGCGGACGAGATGCGCCTCGTCAGTGCGGTCTGCAAGTCGATAATAAACTGCAGCACCTTCACGAAAACGATCCAGAAGTCCGGCCTCGACAAGCAATTTGAGATGCCGTGAGACGCGAGGCTGGCTTTGACCCAGAATCTGCGTTAGCTCGCTGACGCTCAGCTCGCCATGCGCGCAAAGCGCTACAAGTCGCAATCGTGTCGGCTCCCCGACGGCACGCAATCCAGTAAGTAGTTGATCCAAGCTAATTCCAAACCAAAGAGATTAGATATAAAGATATCTTTATATGTACATTTCTGCAAGTTTTGGGTCAACTTTAATGATATTTCGTTGATTCAGACACCCACCAGGTGATGATTTCAACTTTCAGACCTTGACAAGTACGATATCGAACTATGTTGTTCGATATCGTACTATATTAATGGAAGATTTTGCTATGACTGTATCTCGACGAAAAGTACTTTCTCTTATTGGCGGTGGTGCTGTGTTGGCCGTTGCTGTTCCGTCTATTGGTTTCCTGTCCACCCGCACACCAACCGAAGCACTCAAGCCGTGGGATCTGGCTGGCCAGTACAACGACCCACGACTCTATGCCTTGTCTTACGCACTGCTCGCACCGAACCCTCACAACCGCCAGCCATGGGAAGCCGAGCTTATCGGTGAGGGCGGTGTTGCTATCTACCGCGATAAAACCCGCAACCTGCCAGTCACCGATCCGCTGGATCGTCAATTAACCATTGGCATGGGTTGCTTCCTTGAACTCATGGATATGGCCGCAGCGCAAAAAGGATTTGAAGTACAAACCGAGTTGTATCCGCAAGGCGAACAAGGACCAGTAGCGTTGTGTAACTTTGTAAGCAGCACAGCCAAACCCAATCCGTTGTTTGCTCACGTGTTACAACGACGTTCTCACAAAGAAACGTTCGATGGCACACCTGTAACTGCAAATGCTGCAACATCACTAAACGAACATGCTGATCTATTCCTTGAAGGCAATGACAGAGACAACTTACGTCAACTTGCACAGGATGCATGGCTGGCGGAGGTAAACACACCGGACGCATGGAAAGAGAGCATTGACCTTCTACGCATCGGTAAAGCCGAGATCAATGCCAACCCTGATGGCATTGACGTCGGTGGGCCATTGATGGAAGCCCTGTCTCTGATCGGTGTGTTAAACAAGGAAGCTGCGCTGGATATCAATAACCCCAGTGCACGCGCACCGATTGACGCTACGACAGATGCGATAAACTCTGCTCCCGCAATAGCGCTAATACGCACTGAAGGCAATGATCGCATTCAGCAGATTGAAGCAGGACGACGATGGCTTCGCTTAAATCTTGCCACAACCGGTGCAGGCCTTGCGCTGCGACCGGTTAGCCAGGCACTACAGGAATACGCTGAGGTTAAAAAGCAGTTCGATGAAATCCATGATAAGTTCGCCAATGAAGGGGAAACACTTCAAATGCTTGGCCTGTTAGGCTACGGTAAGAAGGCACCTCGTACACCACGCTGGCCACTTGAAAAAAGGATGCGCAATGCCTGAAGAAGGTGGATTGCCTTACTACTTCCGGCTTTTTACGGAAATAAGCATTCTCGAGCAGTTAAGTCGTACCGCACTGCAAAAACGACTGCCTGAAGGTGTACTGTTCTCTCATTTTACGGTGTTGAACCATTTAGTGCGAGTTCAGGACGGGCGAACACCCATTGAAATCGCTAAAACATTCCAAATCCCCAAGACCACCATGACTCACACGCTATCGGGTTTGGAGAAAGCCGGCTTTATAGAAATGCGTACCAACGAATCTGACGCGCGATCCAAGCGCGTCTGGTTAACTGACAACGGACGAGACCTGCTCGAAACAATAATCAGGTCAACTGCAGAAGGAGTAAAAGGTCTGGACCAGTTGTATTCCGTTGACAGGGTTAAAGCCATACTACCGGAGTTAGAAGCGCTTCGAAAGATTATGGACGAGCGCCGCGAAGACTAGCCACCCATTATGTATTTCGTAGGGGGGGATAAGCTTGCGCATCCACCAATGCCGCTACGAATACACATAAAGTGCACCGAATATGTCGTTAGATCGACTGGGTTATTACATATTTGACGAACTGAACATTGGTGGATGCGCAAGCTTACCCCCCCCTACGGGAACCCTCTGAATAGCACTGAGTTCAATCTAACCCGCAACACTTTGCACATTCGTACTTCACCACTACAACTCACTGACAATGGACACACCCTGCGCTTTCATAACTGCAGCCAATCGCGCAATGTGCGACGGGGATATCTCACAACAACCACCAATGACAGAAGCGCCATCATCAACCCATTGCATCGCAGCACGTGCATACGCATCAGGTCCAAGATCTTCCCTCGCCTCAAGCATATCCACCCCACCCGCGAGTGGCATAGCACTGATTGAAGTGAACCCGTTTGCATAGGCCCCGACAGGCACTTTCAGATTTTTTACCTGCGGCCATGCCGCATCAATGGCCTCAGGTAAACTGCAATTCAACAAAATAGCTTGTGGATTGTTTTTCGCTACAGACTGATAGGCATCATCAATGCTCTCTCCGCTACGTAAAACACCATCGCATTCATCACTAACACTAAACGCTATCCAGTAAGGGGTGCCGCTTTCAGAAGCTGCAAGCGCCGCGGCCTCTGCCTCTTTGATACAACTCATGGTTTCACAGATAAAGAGATCTACGTTGTCAGATTGCGCTTCGACAATCATCCGATAGCTTTTCACCGCAGCTTCAAATTCAGGCGTTGATTCCGGATGATAACTTCCGGCCAACGGTGGCAGGCTCGCAGCGATTCTTACATCGGCAACACCTGCTTCGTCACGTGCCTGCGCTGCAAGCTCAAATGCCCTGGACTGTAAATCATCGAATTGATCCACGGCCCCCACATTGACCAGCCGCTCGGGGGTCAGACTGTAAGAATTAAGCGTGATGACTTTGGCTCCGGCCTGTATGAATTCAACATGTAGCTGCCGCACCAGTTCCGGCGTATCCATAAGCACCTGAGCGCCCCACATCGGACTCTCTTTGGCGGCTCCTCGTTTCACTAGTTCCTGCCCCATCCCCCCGTCAAGCAGGATCACTTTTTTGTCAGCCATAACCAACCTCATATTGTCATTCTCAATTGCAGCGAAGGGTAGCACCAATCAGCACAGCAATTTCAATTAGGCGACGTCAAAGGTAAGATACAGTCACACTTCAAACAACAGCAGTCCGATGACAAACAATCCTTTCGAAGAACACGGCTTCAGTCTGCGGATCATCCCCGTCACCGACTTCCAGCAGAATGCAACTATATTCTGGTCGACAAAAACAATGCAGGGCGTACTGATTGATCCGGGTGGAAGTGTTGATCAGTTGATGGGCGCGATAACAGAACTCGGTGTAACAATAAAGGCGATATGGTTGACCCATGGACATATGGATCATACCGGTGGTGCTGCAGAATCAAAACGCCGCTTAGACTGCGATATCATCGGCCCGCATAAAGATGATCAGTTTCTGCTGGATGAACTCACGTCCGGAATGTATGGCATTGAGGAAGCAGAGAGCTTCACGCCAGATCGTTACCTTAATGAAGGTGATATTTTGGAACTGGAAGGTTTGCAATTTGAAATACTACACTGCCCGGGACACTCACCTGGATCGGTGGTGATATATCAACCCGACATCTCATTCGCGTTCATGGGTGATGTATTGTTCAACGGCTCTATTGGTCGCACTGACCTTCCGCGTAGCAATCATCAGGATCTTATCGATTCCATCACAACGAAACTCTGGCCACTGCAAGAAAAAGCCGGACAGGATATTGGTTTTATACCCGGCCACGGACCAGCATCAACCATATTGACTGAAAGAAAGAACAATGCGTTTGTTTCTGATGCAGTACTGGGAGCGGGATAGGTTCGACTTTTGTGAAGGATTGCTAATCATTACAATCTTCTTTTTCAACAGCTTAACAAACTCGCACCCTGTATACTGTATGTACGTACAATAGCGCTGTCGCTCACCACGGCCAATACTGGGGTATTAATATGAACTATATGCCAAACTATGTTCAATCTTCTCCAGAGCCACCTCCTGAACTACGCATCCAGATTGAAACTGTCCTGCTCAGGGAGCGAAGTGTTAACGGCCTGTCTCGCCGCTGCGGTAGCCAGAATGAAATTACATCAAAATATAAGACAAGACTTGAGTCAGAGCTGCAATTAATCGAAAGCAAAGGTTATTGCAGCTATTTTTTAATTGTTGCCGACTATATACAGTGGGCTGTTGAAAACAATATTGCAGTAGGTCCGGGACGCGGATCAGGCCCATGTTCTGTGATTGCTTACTCGCTGGGTATTACCAATATAGACCCGATAAAGTATAGATTGCCATTCGAGCGTTTTGTAAATCCAGAGAGGAATATTGCGCCAGACTTTGATCTTGACTTCTGTAGTGAACGTTGCAGTGAGGTTACAAGGTATATTCAATCACGATATGGCACTGATCGAGTCGCACAAATCAGCTCAGACTGCATTATTCCATTGCCTGAACGCTTAATCATAAGCAGCCAACCATTGGCAGATGTGGTCCCACTGTATAAAAATCCAACCTCTGGTATTCCCGCTACAACGCTTAACCTAAAGCAGGTTGCAGCTCACGGCTTGATCCAGTTCAATGCAATCCAACAGAAAGCGCTCAGCGTGATTCAGCGCGCCGTTAGTGAAATCAGGAAGTCCGGAATTGAGCTTGATATTAATCACATCAACTTAAACGACAAATACACTTACAGGCAATTGAGCCTGGGAAATATTTGTGAGATATCTAACTACGATCCTCCGCTATTTAAGCAAAATCTTATAGAAATCCAGCCTGAAAATTTTAACCAACTGTGTGCGGCTATTGCACTATATCAGCCACATTTAAAGGAAATTGTTCCACAATATCTAAAGCAAAAACAAAACCCTGATGCACCAGGCAGACACACCCACCCTTTTCTACAGCGCATCACAAAAGAAACCTACGGCATTGTTCTGTATCAGGAACAGCTTATGGATATTGCTCACGAGATTGCAGCCTTTTCCTATGCAAAAGGTGACTCATTCCGCCGGGTGTTAGCGAAGACTGATTCCAAAGCGATCGAGCAGTATAAATCTGAGTTTATCAGTGGAGCGACTAATTCAGGATTGTCGTTACATGAAGCCAAAAATGCGCTTGAAGTCGTCATGAAATCCAGTCAACGGCTGTTTAATAAGTCGCATGCAGTCTCTTATGCTTTGCTCACGTATCAGGCAGCTTATTTAGAGGCGAATTTTCCCGAACAGTATCACGCCGTGAATACCTAGGAAACATGGATGGCTACTCCTCAGCTATATCTTCAGCCCAGAGCTCTGGCTTCTCTTTTATAAAGCGCTGCATCAGTGCGATGCATTCCTCGTTATCAGCAACAACTACTTCCACACCACGGCTCTTTAGAAACGCTTCATTGCCACCAAAGGTTTGGTTTTCGCCAATCACGACACGCGGTATACCGAACTGCACAATGGTACCTGTACACATCATGCACGGACTCAAGCTGGTGTACAGCGTAGTATCACGATAGGTTTTTTGCCTTCCTGCCTTACGAAGCGCATCCATTTCCCCATGAGCAATCGGATCACCTTTTTGTACACGCTGGTTGCGACCTGATGATACAAGCGTATCTCCCCGCGCCAGTACCGACCCTATGGGACAACCGCCTTCATCAAAGCCCGCTTTAGCTTCATCATAGGCTAGCTGAAGAAATTTTCGGTCAGTTTCGTCAAGCATGATTGCTCCCTAAGTTATCAAGTGGAATCAAATATCAATTCACTGGCAGTTGTTTCAGGATGGCCTCAATGAGACAGTTGCTTTATGCTGTTTTCTCACACTCATACTGTAGCCTACCAGTGCCATCCAAATACAGAAAAAACCTGCCCAGGCTGCTGGTGCGATCGGTTCCCGATAGTACAGCCAGCCAATTAAAAACTGGATACTGGGCGTCAGATACACCAGCAATCCACTCAGACTCAATGGCATGTTGCGAGCACCTTGCGCATATAGAATAAGCGGTACTGCAGTAACTAATCCGCCCAGCACCAATAAAACCTCGGTTTGACCAAACGGATCGCTATAGCTCAAACCACTTGTCTTGCTGATCCAGAGCAACATTAGCAAAGTCAATGGAACCAGCAGCAAAGACTCGATGAAAAGTCCATTAATGGGTCCTGTAGGCGCTTTTTTTCTAATCATACCGTACAGACCAAATGTAGTTGCCAGCGACAGTCCGATCCACGGCACCGCACCACTCGCTACCACCATGATTAACACACCCGCTACAGCAAGTGCGATGGCAAACCACTGCTGCTTATCGAGTTTCTCTCTAAATACAAGATATCCAAGCGCAACACTTACTAACGGTGACAGAAAGTACCCAAGACTGGCATCAACCACCCGATCATTAGCAACCGCCCAGATATATACCAACCAGTTCGACGCCACCAAACTACCGGATACAAAATGGCGAACTAGCTCAAAGCGACTGCTCATTACACTGGCAACAGTTCTTCTACGTTGCTGAGATAGCAAAACCACAAACAAAAGAAAAACTGCGCACCAGATATTTCTATGCGAAAAAACTTCAAGTGCACTAACATGTGCGAGCCACTTCCAGTAAACAGGAAACAATCCCCACAACACTTGCGCTACTACTGCACTGATAACCCCAATTTTAAAAGGTGACATAAGCTAGCGGGCAATCCAGCCACCACACAGCGGAAACACCTGCCCGACAAAGCAATCTGCAGCATCACTACATAGGTAGGCTGCAAAACTTGCGTCTTCATCTTTACTGACTAATCGACCAAGGGGGACTTCACGCATCAAGCGTTTTTGAAATGCCGGGTTATCCTGAACTTCCTGTGGAAAATAGGTTTCGTTGTCCACGAAGTTCTGTGCAATCGCGTTAACCTGTACATTGTGACGTGCGACCTCTACACCAACCGCTTGGGTGTAGGAAATCTGTGCCCCTCGTGCCGCACAATAGGATGAAGTACGATTAATACCTCGCATCGCTGAGGCACTGCCCATGACAACTATCTTACCTGAACGGCGTTCAATCATTTGTGGCAGTACTGCGCGGGTAAGCCACTGTAGTGGATCGACCATTAGCTGAAATACGGCTCGCCATTCTTCATCAGTTACTTCAGTTGCAAGTGTCTGCGGTGCCGGCATAGCAAGATTCGCGATCAGGCAATCTAACTGACCGGCTGACTCTACCACCTCGCGAACTTCGTCCACAGATGACAGCACATTTTCACTGGTGACTACCTCAGCCTGACAACGGCGCATCATGTCGCACAACGCAGGGCCCATGAAGTCCGTGGCTTGTGTTATCAGAATACGCTTGCCTGATAAATTGACTGGCAAATCCTCTGATGGAGCATTGGACATGTCACATGGTTCCGCTAATGGTATGCAGTAAAAGTCTACCTGAACGACATATCAGTCATACATTTATTAGCGCCAGCGGTCTCCGGGTTACCTGGCGAAAGACACTATAATTCCACACACTATCAGTAAACACCCTAGTATTTGGTGCCAACCTATCTTTTCATTCAATATCAGCACTGAAAACAACATCGCAATCATTATGGTGCCGCTGACGATTACCGGGATCGCTGTACTTGCATCCATGGACTTACTACCCGCCAGGTTGCCGAATAAATAAAAATAACCAATTTCTGCCAATCCGATACATAACCCGGCCAGACCTGCCCATACATAGGTCGCCCCGCCAAGTTGAAAAGAGTGGCCACCCTTAACAATCAACAGGCCCAGAAAAATCAGTGATACCAGCAGTGCTGCAAGCTGCAAACAAATTGCCGCCATGACAGTGGTTGTTGCCGTTGAAAGCACATGGTTGCCAGACACCTTTACCAGCAGGTTGTACCCTGCATAAAGTACCGTGACCAATATCAGCAAACCAATGGATGAAATAGTCGAATGCATAAAACTTCCTGATAATCCTGTTTTAACGGATACACGGCTGATACTACGGCACTAGTCCATCTGCCCCAATATCTCGATGCAGCTCACAAACCTGTTTCAATTTCCTGCTAACTTTGCCCGAGATACGTAGCCTCTCGGATATCTACTATGACTCACTCTTATTAATATCGGAGTAAGCACCGGTGTTCTGCAACCCTCCGCACAGCCCTGTGCCCTCATCAGAGGCGCCAGCCTTGTAGTCGTGTAGCAGTTTACAAGACTCACGCTTTAGCTTCTGGTAGGGTATTGAGGTCTGTGCCGGACGCAGAATCGCTTACTGGCGTATTTCGGTTTACGGCACCACTGACATCAACGATACATTGATATACACACGAGGAACATCAGGATGAAAAAATCCGCTCTCTATATCGCTACAGCGCTGGCTGGCACACTGAGTGTCGGCGTTGCGCAGGCGCAACAGCAGTTTATTTCTATTGGCACCGGCGGGGTTACCGGCGTCTACTACCCGACTGGTGGTGCGATATGCCGTCTGGTAAACAAAGATCGCAAAGAACACGGTATACGCTGCTCTGCAGAATCTACCGGCGGATCAATCTACAATATCAATACTATTCGCGCCGGCGAACTGGAATTCGGTGTTGCCCAGTCTGATTGGCAGTACCACGCTTACAACGGTACTTCAAAGTTTGAAGATCAGGGTAAATTCGAAAACCTGCGCGCGGTTTTCTCGGTACACCCTGAGCCTGTTACTGTAATTGCTCACCCTGATTCCGGCATCGATAGTATCGACGCAGTTAAGGGCAAGCGCTTTAACATTGGTGAACCGGGTTCAGGCATTGAAGGTACCTGGTCAGTGATGGAAGGTGCTCTGGGTTGGGGTCGTGCGGACCTTAAGCTTGCTGCAGAAATGAAATTCGCAGAAACAAGCTCGGCATTGTGCGATGGTAAAATCGACGCCTACTTCGGTGTTGTCGGTCATCCGGCCGCAGCAGTTCAGGAAGCAGTGGCGACCTGTGATGCACAACTGGTACCTGTTGCCAACGAGGCAATCGACAAACTGGTTGCAGATAACCCTTACTACCGTACTGCCAACATCCCCGCAGGCATGTACAACAATGCAGAAGATGTACAGACGTTTGGTGTAGGGGCTACTTTCGTCAGTAGCGCAGACGTACCTGAAGAGGTGGTTTACGTGGTTGTGAAAGCTATCTTTGAAAACTTTGATGCGTTTAAAAAGCTTCACCCTGCATTTGGTAACCTGAAAGAAGAAGAAATGATCTCTGATTCGCTATCAGCACCATTGCATGACGGCGCAGCGAAGTACTACAAAGAACGCGGTTGGATGTAATCGAGGTAATTTGCTCGTAGAAAATAGCCCGGCACTCCGGGCTATTTTTTTTCGTACCGCCCGTCAATCAGATAGGCAATAGAATAAAAATGTGAGGAAAACATGGCTGGAAAAAATCTAACCCAGGAAGAACTGGACAACTTCGTCGCCGAGATTGATTCCGGCGGTCGACAGCCTGTGGGCTGGGTAGGGAAACTGGTTACCGGCATCGCACTACTCTGGGCTTTTTTCCAACTCTACTTCGCCTCCAATGTTCCATTCTGGCTGTCTGATGTCACCGGGATGAACTTTGCGGTCAACAACTCAACTGCCCGTTTAATCCATTTATCGTTCGGCCTGGTACTCGCGGCTCTGGCCTACCCGTTGTTTAAGTCCAGCAGCCGGGAACACATTCCGTGGTATGACTGGCTATTGGCTATCCTCGGTATTGTCAGTTGTATGTACATGTTTTTCTTCCGCGAGGCACTCTCTGCTCGTGCAGGCTTACCAACCTCCATGGACCTGGTTATCGCAACAATTGGTATGGTCGTACTCGCCATTGCAGTCTTTCGTACGCTGGGTTTACCACTGTTAATAGTAGCCGGTGTATTTGTGTTCTATGTATTTTTTGGTGATGCATCCTTTTTACCGGACACGGTTCAATGGAAAGGTGCATCCTACGGTAAGGCTATGTGGCACTACTGGATGCAGGGTCAGGGTGTATTCGGTGTTGCGTTAAGTGTTTCGGCATCATTAATATTTCTGTTTGTACTATTTGGCTCTATCTTAGAGAAAGCCGGCGCCGGTAACTTTTTCATCAAGATTGCTTTCGCTCTCCTGGGTCACTTTAGAGGTGGTCCAGCCAAGGCGGCTGTAGTTGCCTCTGCAATGAGCGGTTTATATTCCGGCTCTTCTATCGCCAACACAGTAACCACAGGTACTTTTACGATCCCTTTGATGAAGCGCACCGGATTCTCTGCTGAAAAAGCCGGGGCTGTCGAAGTTGCATCATCGACTAACGGACAACTCACTCCACCTGTTATGGGGGCTGCAGCCTTCCTGATTGCTGAATTCACCGGCATCAGTTACACAGAGATCATTAAGCATGCGCTGGTACCGGCACTGGTGTCATATATTGCGCTGGTATACATCGTCCATCTCGAAGCGTGCAAGTTGAATTTACAGGGCCTGCCACGTCACCCAAGCAGTAAGACGCTTGTCGGTAAACTTATCGGCTTCCTGAGCGGCTTCATTGGCCTCGCGCTATTGGGCATTGCCGTCTACTACGGCCTCGGCTGGATAAAAACCGCCATGCCGGAAAAAGCGTTTATGGCAGTCATCGCACTCTGCTCTGTTGCCTATTTGATCTTGCTATTCCTTGCATCAAGACACCCTGATCTCACTATTGATGATCCGAACGCACCCATCACCGAATTACCCAAAGCCGGTGCGACAGCAATTACCGGTTTGTACTATGTATTGCCGATAGTCATTTTAATCTGGTGCATTATTATTGAACGCCTGTCACCTGCGTTCTCCGCCTTCTGGGCAACCATGGCGATGATCTTTGTCACGGTGACACAACACCCGATAAAAGCCATATTTCGAGGCCAGGGTGGCCAGATATTCCCGGGCATAGCACGTGGCTTTCACGAATGGATGGAAGGTATGATTGCCGGCTCACGCAACATGATCGGCATTGCCGTTGCAACGGCTGCTGCAGGCGTGATCATTGGCTCAATGTCACTTACCGGCGCGCATCAGGTTATTGGTGAGTTTGTAGAGATTATTGCCGGTGGGAATTTGATGGTGATGCTGATTTTGGTGGCAGTGATGAGTTTAATCCTTGGCATGGGCCTGCCAACAACTGCCAACTACATTGTGGTATCCAGCCTGATGGCCCCGGTAATAATTGCGTTAGGTGCTAAGAGCGGCCTTATCGTGCCACTCATCGCGGTTCACTTATTCGTTTTTTACTTTGGCATTCTCGCTGACGATACTCCGCCCGTGGGGCTGGCAGCGACTGCCGCGGCTGCCATATCAAAAGGCGATCCTATAAAAACCGGTATCCAGGGATTCACCTATGACATCCGCACCGCCCTGCTACCATTTTTGTTTATCTTCAATACCGAGCTGCTGTTAATTGATGTCACCTGGTATAAGGCTATTTTCGTTTTCATTGTTGCAGTGATCGCGATGTTGCTTTTTGCAGCGGCGACGCAAGGATGGTTTCTAACCAAAAACAAAATCTGGGAGACAGCAGCTTTATTGTTAGTGGCTTTTACACTGTTCCGCCCGGGTTATTGGCTGGATAAAATTCAACCACCCTTCAATTCACAACCGTCGGATAAAACCTTTGAGGTAGTTGATGCCGCTACTGCTGGTGGCACCGCTATGTTTGTAGTCAGCGGACCCAATTTCAACACCGGTGAAACAGATTCGACAACTCTGCTTGTACCGTTGGGTGATCCAAAAGAGGCCGCCGAAAGGTTAAGTGGCGCAGGTCTTGATGTACGCCTGGAAGGCGGCATTGCGATTATCGATGAGCCGATGATTGGAACCCCGTTTTTTCCAAACATAGGTAACCTGTTCGACTTCTATTCAGACGATCCGGTAAAAGTCTCTGAGGTGCTGACACCAGCTGACAGAATGCCAAAAGAAATATTTTATATCCCGGCGCTTCTGCTGTTAGCAGGAGTGGTCTGGTTACAGCGGCGCAGAATTGCGAAGGCAGTGATTCTGTAAGCCCGATCGGGCAGCATATGAAACCCTCCCGGCACGGGAGGGTCGGCGTCCAAACGCCGGGGAGGGTTATGTCGCTCAAGTAGCGCATCTGGTTGAACCTCCGGTATCCTCTCTTCGAAAGCAAACTACGCTTTCGATTCTCCGCGGGGAGAATTGCCGTTCGGGGCTTCGATCTATTACAAACCACCGCTTTGCAGATCTGCCATCGTGGCAATGATACTCTCGCGTAATGTCATCGCAATCTCGTCGATCTGCTCACGGCTCAGTATTAGTGGAGGCGACAATACAATCATTGCCCCCAGCGGACGAACAATGAGCCCGCGCTGTTGAGCATGTTTTGACACCTGCATACCAATAGCAACCTCTTCATCGAAGTACTCACGAGTTGCTTTGTTTTTAACAAACTCCAGACCCATCATAAAGTGACTGCCGCGCACATCACCGACTATGTCCAGATCTTTGAGCCCAAGCAGCACCTTCTCAAAGTGCGGGCCCACGCTTTGAACATGCTCACAGATTTTTTCGTTTTCCAGAATATCCAGATTCGCATGGGCGGCTGCACAACATGCCGGATGCCCTGAATAAGTCATTCCATGTAGAAAGCGGTTACCGCTGGTAGCAACCACCTGCATCATTTCATCGCTGAAAAAAGTGGCAGATATCGGTTGATAACCTGAAGAAAGGCCCTTGGCGGTACAGATGATATCGGGCTGAATATTAAACACAGATTCAGAAGCAAACATCTGCCCGAGCCGACCGAAAGCGGTAACCACTTCATCGGAGATTAGTTTTATATCGTAGTCTTTACACACCTGCGCTGTGCGTTGGTGATACCCGCCCGGTGGTACCAGCACCCCACCCGCCCCCATGATCGGCTCGGCAATAAAACCCGCGATGTTCTCAGCACCGACTTTTTCAATATCACGTACCATTTCATCAAGTAAAAAATCACAGAATTCGGCCTCTGCCATATTGTCTTGATGATGGTAAGCACAGGGTGATGAGAGAAAGTGCACATACTCTTCCGCCGACTCCCAGCCGGTACGATAAGCCGGTGTAGTCATCGCGATAGCAAGATGTGTTGAGCCGTGATACGCACCTATACGAGACAATATTTTTTTCTTGCGATGACAGCCTTTACGATTCTGGTAATAGTGCAACACCCGAATCGCTGTGTCGTTGGCAACCGATCCGGAGTTACCGAAGTAAACATGATTAAGGTTCGATGGCGTCATCTGCGTGAGTCGTGCCGCAAGTGATGCTGCAGACGGATGCGTCAAATTGTAGAAAGTAGAAAAGTAGTCGAGGGTTTTTAACTGATCGGCCACCGCATCAGCTATCTCATGGCGTCCATGCCCGACATTTACACACCAAAGACCCGCCATACCATCGAGAAATCGATCACCCTGCTCGTTAAATACATAAGCGCCCTCAGCCGAAGAGATAACGGTGCGAGCACCTTCCTCTGTCAGTGAATGCAGATCTGAAAACGAATGCACCAGGTGACGATCCTGTTGCAGAATTTCATCAGTACGGTCATTTAACAACGGCATATTCAACCCCCCACGATCATTTAGCTACTTATCTTTCAAAAGCTACCTTTTATCATACACACTACCAGCATCGATCTGTCTGAATTCAACTACTATTGCCTGCAGGTTGTCTGTCATAATGCTGAATGACCCACCAGAGCTCAAGATAGATAATGCTGCAACGAATTACTTCGAAGACTCTAATATTATGCAGAAGCATTGAACAATAATTCGCAACTAACACCCAGCATCATTCTTTTTGTAACCGTTGCTCTATGGGGTATTTTCTGGTTACCGCTGCGCCAGATAGAAGCGGCCGGTATCTCCGGAGTCTGGGCGGTTATAGCGATCAATATTGTACCGTTGACCTTTCTGCTACCAGTGATCTTCTATCGTCGAAAGACTTTTTTCACTGATATTAAAACCAAAGCCATTGTGGGTATCGCGATGGGTGGCGGTATGGCTTTTTACGCCATTGCCTTTTTATACACCAGTGTATTACGGACAACACTGTTGTTCTACATGAGTCCAATCTGGGCAACATTGCTCGCCATGTTGCTGCTTAAAGAAAAAGTAACTCCTGGTCGCTGGATAGCCATTGCCACCGGGTTTGTCGGGCTGTTATTGATTCTCTGGGGCAAGTCAGCTGCGGATATCAGCACTGGTTTAAACCGTGGCGATCTCTTCGCGCTACTTTCAGGACTACTTTGGGGTTACGGAACCGTCGTTGTAAAGAAGACAAACGATATACCGGCAATTGATCTGGTTCCCAGCCAGTACATCGGTGCGACTGTCATTGCAGTACTGGTACTTCTGACAACAATCGGAGGCGCTGATTTTCGCATCCCTGCGTTACAACAAGGCATCGATTCACTTCCACTTATTATCGGCTTCTATGTACTGCTTGTCCTGCCGACTATCATCATATGCACTCGCATTGTACAAATACTTTCTCCGGGCAGGGCTTGTCTGCTCATGATGTCAGAGGTACTGGTGGCAGGAATCAGTGCGCCGTTGCTGGCAGGCGAATCGATATCAGCAATAGAATGGCTGGCCGGTTTTATTATTATCTCTGCAACTGTGATAGAAGTGTACGGTTCAGACTTACTGCCTTCCCGGAAAATCTAATTTGCGCGGCTGAAAATATCGATTACCCGGTCGTTGCTGCCATCCATAAAATAGACAACAGAACTGCCCGAATAGCCGTACTCCTTAACGTACAGATGCCACAAATTGCTGATATCGGTTTTCAAGTCTACACGGGTCTGGTACCGCACTCTGTTCCACAAGTTGCTATCAAGCCTGATTTCCATCTGGCCTTTCTGCTTACGGCCAACGTCGAGAAACATTTCCGCCCCGACTAATTCGTTCAATCCGGAAATCGCTTCATTGATTTCCGCCCAGACCTGTTCATCTGTCTCCGGCGCTTGCTCCGATCTGTTAGCCGCAACTTTGCTGATCTCATCGATCACTGATTGTTCTGCTATCGCTGGCCGCGGAACTACCGGTGGCGATTTTGCCTCTATGACTACCGCAGCTTGCGGCACAACCGGTGTCGGTATCGACGCATCCCCCTTGAGACTGGAAGCTGCCGAACGGGCAATCGCACGGGAGGAATCGGTTGTGTGCACCATTTTGAAAGACCCCACCAGTACTGCCACAAGCAGCATCACAGGTATTAGGTTCAAAATCCACGTCTTCAACAATGTCTCTCTCAAGTCCAGCCTGGGCCAAAACGGCCAACTCGACTCGACGTCTATCTAGGGAGGCAGTCTAGTAGACTAAATGTTGCTCTTTTTGTACAGTGACAAGTGCTCACAAATTGCGAATAAAATTATACGCTAATTATATCAGTAGCTTAGGACAGTTTGATTTATCAAATAATTTTGATCGTTATTTGAAACATCGATCCGGAAATCTTACGACTAAGCAGTTGTTGTCGCTCTCACACAACAACATAGAGATATACTTTAAACAGCTCTCAGGAACCGGCACCACTCAATTGACCTCTCTGCAATTTGACACTGACTTTACATCTGCTCTCCCCGGGGACAGCGAGGTGCAGAATTACCCACGTCAGGTATATCAGTCTGTCTGGTCGAGAACCGATCCGACCGCAGCCAGCAAACCGAAAATGGTAAGTCACATACCAGACCTTGCTGCAGCCCTGAATATTGACGTTGCAGATCCTTCGGCTGCCAAAATTTTTACCGGTACGACTGTGGCAGATTCAAGCACACCCTATTCGATGCGCTACGGTGGTCATCAGTTCGGCAACTGGGCCGGTCAACTCGGTGATGGTCGCGCCATATCATTAGGCGAGCTGACAGACCGCAACAGACAACACTGGACATTACAACTCAAAGGGGCCGGTCCTACTCCGTACTCCAGACAAGGAGATGGATTCGCTGTTCTCAGATCTTCAATTCGCGAATATATGTGCGCTGAGGCTATTCACCATCTCGGTATTCCAACCACGCGCTCCCTGACTTTATGCACTACCGGAGAAACGATTGCGCGTGATGTTTTCTACGACGGCAACATCACCATGGAACAAGGAGCCATCGTCTGCCGGGCGGCTCACTCGTTCATTCGATTTGGCAACTTTGAAATACATGCAGCTTTTGAAGAAACAGAGTTACTCAAACAACTGGCGGACTATGTTATCGGGCGCGACTTTCCACATCTTGGCAAGCCAGGCCCGGATGTATATCAGCAATGGTTCAGAGAGATACTCACAAAAACCGCTAACACAGTTGCGCACTGGCAGAGAGTAGGCTTTGTACATGCCGTAATGAATACGGACAATATGTCTATCCTTGGTCAGACAATTGACTATGGCCCGTACGGCTGGCTTGAAGAGTATGATCCAAAATGGACACCAAACTATGTTGATAACAGTATGCGGCGCTACTGCTATGGCAACCAACCGGAAATCGCGCTGTGGAATTTGTATCGACTGGCTAACGCGCTGGTACCACTATTTAAAACCACAGAACCCCTTGAAGAAGTCTTAAAGGAATATCGCAGCACTTACGATCAATTATGGAATACCATCCAGGCTAAAAAAATAGGTTTTCGGGAATATAATTCATCAGATAAAGAACTCTACGAATCTCTTTGGTCAACCCTGAAAACCACCGACACGGACTTCACTATTTTCTTCAACCAGCTGAGTACGATAACACCCGATATGCAAGCGCCGGAAATTGAAAAACAACTTCGTCCTGCGCTATATAAACCAGAGGAGTTCACAGACGATATTGCCGCAGGCTTTGTTCAGTGGATCACGCAATGGCAGCAACGCACCGCCCGGGAAGACAAAGAAAAGTGCCTTGACACAATGCGGCAAACCAACCCTAAGTACGTGCTGCGAAACTATCTGGCACTGAACGCGATTGATGCTGCAGAAGATGGCGATTTCTCACTAATGGAGAACATAATGCAAGTGCTGCGAACTCCATATGACGAGCAGCCAGGTACAGAAGCGTACGCTCAGCGCCGACCGGACTGGGCCACAACAAAGCCCGGCTGCACTATGCTGACCTGTTCCAGCTAACCGAAGATACCGGCTTTCAAGCCATATCAAACAGCCGCTGGCTTCCACTGACGAAATACCAATAGCGCTACGAGCACCGACAGTGCCGACAATATAAAAGGGGCAGAGGGTAAATAGTACGGAGTCTCGTCACGGGTAAAGTAGCTGAATATCTGCGTCATCACCAAAGGACTGATGATCGTTGCAAGTGCAGTCAGTGAACTCATCACCCCCTGCAATTCACCTTGCGCGTTCTTTGCCACATTGTTGCTCATTAACCCCTGCAATGCCGGTACTGCAACCGCACTAAACACACTTATGGGCATATAGGCAAAGACATGCCAGGTCTCAGTCATAAACGGATAAGCAAGAAAGGTCATTAGATGAACGCACATACCAAGTAGTGCAGTACGCCTCTCTCCGAATCGGCTAAGAATCGGTCGAATCAATACCCCCTGAATAATCACAATACCCAAACCATACGCCGCAAGTGATAAGCCCACCATGCGGGCATCCCAGTTAAACTGTGCACGACCAAAAAATGCCCAGACTGCCGGATAGACGAAAAAAGCAATACTCAGCAACAGAAATACCATCAGCATCGGCATCATGGCAGGTAACTTTCTCATCTGTTTGAAAGCACCAAACGGGTTAGCCCGCTTCCATTCGAAAGGTCTCTTGGTTTGCTCGGTCAAAGATTCCGGTAAAACAAAATAACCGAACAGCATATTTGCAAAGGCTATAGCTGCCGCTGCAAAAAAAGGTGCTCGAGAGCCAAAGTCTGCAAGCAAACCGCCAATGACAGGGCCTAGAATGAATCCAACACCAAATGCAGCGCCAAGCAATCCGAAGTTCTTGGCTTTCTCTTCCGGGCTTGATATATCTGCCATATAAGCCGCTGCAGTTGATTGCGTGGCCGCGGTAATTCCACCGATAAAGCGACCCAGAAACAACAACCAGAGCGTTGGTGCAAAAGCCATAATCAAATAATCTGCTGCCATCACAAACAGCGCGATCAACAAGACCGGACGCCTGCCGAACGCATCAGACAATCCACCGAGTGTTGGAGAAAAAAGAAACTGGTTGATCGCAAATACTACTGTCATCAAGCCACCCCAGATAGCAGCCTGACTCAGATCAACGTTGCCGACCTCACGAATCAGGTCCGGTAGTACCGGCATAATGATGCCGATTCCCATAGAGTCGAGTACAACAGTGATGAAGATAAAGACAACTGGCAAGCGCATAGGAAGTCCGGTAGTGACAGCTGACTAAGCGACAGACAGCTGCGGCGCCTCAGTTTACCTGCCTTTCCAAACCGGGTCGCGCTTTTCAGCAAATGCCCGTGCACCTTCGAGCTGATCTTCGGAGCTATACAGCTTGTCGACAGTTGCAAGCTGTCGTTTGGATACCTTATTCAAAGCATCCTGAAATTTCATATCTTCAGCTTCTCTTACAACTTCTTTGATGGCGGCATAAACCAGTGGCGGCCCGGAAACCAGTAGTCTCGCAAGCTCCCAGGTTTTATCCAGCAAGTCATCCGGTTCGCAAATTTCTTTTAACAAGCCCCAGCGCATGGCTTCGTCAGCATCGAACCAGCGGCCGGTTAACAGCAAATCCATGGCAACGTGATACGGAATGCGCTTTGGCAATTTTATGGATGCAGCGTCTGCGACTGTACCGGATCGTATTTCAGGGAGCGCGAAGCTTGCGGTTTTGGATGCCAGTATCAAATCACAGGACAACGCGAGTTCAAGACCGCCACCACAGCAAATACCATTTACTGCACAAATGACCGGTTTGTTGAGGTTACCCAGTTCCTGCAGACCACCGAAACCACCAACACCATAATCACCATCTACGGCGTCACCATCTGCAGCTGCTTTAAGATCCCAACCGGGACAGAAAAATTTTTCACCCTCGGCACGTAGTATCGCAATGCGGAGTTCCGGGTCATCACGAAATTCCATAAAGATCTCACCCATAATACGACTGGTGGCAAGGTCAATAGAGTTCGCTTTCGGCCGATCGATAGTTACTTCGAGTATCTGACCGTCGCGTCGGGTCTTAATAGGAGTATCTGTCATAACTTCAACTTGGTTTCTATTTAAGGAGTGATTCAGATGCAGTGATCAGAGCATCGACAACCATAGTTTTATCTGTCATACATAGCAATGGGTTGATTTCTACCTCCGCTATACTGTCATGATTGGACTCAACCCACCGACACAATTGCAGTATCGTGCCTGTAACTGATTGCATATCCGCACCCGCCTGGCCGCGATATCCACCCAACACATCAAACACCCTAAGCTCTGCTAACTTCTGTTCTAGCATTTCATCTGATACCGGCAACAACATCGAAACGGTATCACGCAGCAATTCGGTTAGTACACCACCCGCGCCGACAGTGAGCTTAAACAAACCGTCTGGTTCGCGCACAATTCCAATCAGCAGTTCAGCGACTGCGCTGTGAAAATACGGTTCAATCAATAGTTCATCTGAACTGTCAAACAGGCGTTTGCAATGCTCACGCAGCGCGCTTTGGGTCTGAACATTAAGTACAACGCCATTCTGCTCGGTTTTATGGGCAACACCGGATACTTTTATCACCAGGGGATAACCGGTACTACAACTCGCACTCACTGCCTGATCAAAACTGGCAACCTTCACCGCTGTTGCGACTGGTAAGTCCGCATCTTTCAATAACAATTTCGCATCATACTCAGCAAAAACCACTGTAGGTTCAGGTAACGCAGGTGACTGCAGCAAGGGTTGAGTAGATTCACATCGGCCAGCACGGCTACCAATGACAGACGCTGCCACAACAGCATCCAGCGCCTCTTCAACTCCACCGAATGCAGGCACATTCTTTTGCATCAGATAATCTGCGAGTGATTCCGGCAGGTTCTCAGGCAGCGTTGCCAACACGGCAACGGCAGCACCTGTAGTTTCCCTGGCTGTTAACAACGCGTCAACAGCGACCCACCAACTCTCATCTTCACAAATATCACTACGGGGAAAGTCGATTACCAGAAACGTTACGGCAGCAGGTGTCTGCAACATTGCGCTAAATGTCGCCGTCATTGCATCATTATCGTTCCAGATATAAGTGTGATAATCGAGTGGATTGGCAAGTGCGACCATCGGACCAAGCGCGCTACGCAGTGCTGATTGCTGCGGCATACTAAGTACCGGATATTGTAGAGGCCGGTCACCGATTGAATCAGCCATTAAACTTGCCTCACCACCGGAACAACTCATCGAAGCTATCGTGTTTTGCTGCAAAGGTCCGTAACAATGTAATAGCTTAAGCGCTTCAAGAAACGAGGGTATGGAATCAACTCTGGCAAATCCCAGTCGCTCTATCAAAGCAGAAGCAGCTACGTCCGTACCCGATAAGGAATTCGTATGCGAGACCATGGCAGACTGTGAGTGTTCCGTTTTACCTGCCTTTAAAACTATAACGCCAACACCGCGTGCAGCTGCTTTCTCTGACAACCGCTGCATGCCTTCAATATCTCCAAAGCCCTCGATATGTAGTCCAATTGCAGTCACGCGCTTATCATCAAGTAACGCGACTGCCATTTCCGCAAGGCCGACTTTGGCCTGATTACCAGCGGTCATCACATAGGCGATTGGCAAACCACGACGCTGCATTGTCATGTTGATTGCGATGTTGGATGACTGAGTAATGATCGCAACACCGGACTCAACTCGACGACCACCATGCTGATCAGGCCAAAGCAACGCACCATCAAGGTAGTTAATCAATCCATAACAATTCGGCCCGACAATGGGCAATCCATTGGCAGCCTTCAACAATTGCTTTTGCAGTTCCACCCCTTCCTCATCCTCCGCAGCCGCCTCACTGAAGCCTGATGCAAAACATACGGCACCGCCTGCACCTTGATCTGCGAGCGCTTTGACCACATCAATTGTCAGGTAACGGTTAACACCAATAAAGGTGGCATCGGGCGGTGCAGGAAGATCATCAATTGATCGAAAACACGGATACCCATGCACCTCATCAAGTGTCGGGTGTATCGGCCAGATCTTGCCTTCGAATCGCATGCGTACGCACTGCTTAACAACATTACGTGCCCACGAACCACCAACAACGGCAATACTCCCGGGACGCAGAAGCCTGCTTAAGTCCAGCGCATTGTCGGTCATAGCCCTGCTGCCATTCACGGGGTTGTTATGCGCCCAACGGTCGCAGCAACTCACGGCTGATAATATGCCGCTGAATCTCTGATGTGCCATCCCAGATCCGCTCCACCCTGGCATCACGCCAGAAGCGCGCAAGCGGAAGATCACTCATTAAGCCCATGCCACCGTAAATTTGTATCGCCTCATCAGTGACTCTGGCAAGCATCTCGGAGGCATAAACTTTAGCACTGGCGATTTCACGGTTGGCAGGCAACTGTTGATCTAGCCGCCACGCACCAGATAGCGTTAACAAATCTGCTGCGTCAATCTCGGTAATCATGTCGGCAATCTTGAAACCGACACCTTGAAATTTACCAATCGGCTGGCCGAACTGTTTGCGTTCTGCAGCCTGCGTTAAGGCCAGATCAAACACACGCCGTGCACGCCCGACACACATCGCCGCAACCGTGATACGTGTGGCATACAACCACTCATTCATAATCTTAAAACCACCGTGTAACTCGCCAAGAATCTGCGACTCGGGCAAACGGCACTCATCAAACTGTAACCGACAGTTCTGATACCCTCGGTGAGAAACAGAATCATAGCCCGGTAGTATTTCAAAACCAGGTGTTCCGCGATCAACAAGAAAACAGGTAATTTTCTTTTTCATACCGCGAGGAGTTTCTTCTTCACCTGTCGCTATAAATACAATTACAAAGTCTGCAACGTTGGCATGCGAAATAAAATGCTTACTGCCGTTAACCACCCAGTCACCGCCCAGCTTTTTAGCAGTGCATTTCATACCACGCACATCGGAACCCGCATCCGGTTCTGTCATTGCCAGGGCATCCATTCTCTCACCGGTCACGGCAGGCAATAGATATTTTTCACGCTGCTCGCCTTCGCAAGCCATGAGAATATTCGAGGGACGACCAAAGAAATGATTCAGGGCCATTGATGCTCGACCCAGCTCACGCTCTACCAGACAAAAATCAACATGACTTAAACCGCCGCCACCCACCTCCTCCGGCATATTGGAAGAATAAAAACCGATATCCATACACTTTTTTTTGATTTCCTGTGCGAGCTCTTCCGGTACTTCGCCCGTGCGCTCCACAAGCTCTTCGTGGGGATACAGTTCTTTTTCACAGAAATCCCGCACTGTTGAGACAATCAGTTCCTGCTCTTCCGATAATGCAAAGTTCATCGCGGGGCCTTATTCATAGCGTGGTTGATCATGTCGGTAACGCGGTTTAGTTGACGTCTTTAAGACGCTGATCATGTTCATTAAGCAACCGACCTGCACCCCAGTCTGTCTGCTTGAGGCCGCGCATCATCGCCACCAGGTTGTTGTCGCGAATGCGCTCAAGCTCTCTTATTGAGTGCATACCTGACTGTTCATCCGACTGCGTTGCTATCTTGTCGACCAGTTCATCAGTCAACTCAGGTACATCCATCAATTTTGTCCACGGCCATTGCAAACAGGGGCCAAACTGCGCAATAAAGTGCGCCATGCCGGCCTCACCTCCCGCGACACGGTATGTTTCAAACAAACCCATTTGCGCCCATCGCAAACCGAAGCCATAGCGAATGGCATCGTCTATTTCTTCTGTGGTTGCAACACCATCTTTTACCAGCCACAAGCCTTCGCGCCAGACTGCTTCCAGAAAGCGATCCGCAATGTGTGCATCTATTTCTTTACGTACTTTCAATGGCTTCATACCGACTGAAGTCAGCAACTCACAAGCGCGATCAACGATTGCGGGATCTGTCTCACCACCTGCAACGACTTCTACCAATGGCAACAGGTACACCGGATTAAACGGATGCGCTACTAATATCTGCTTAGGATTCGTGGCACCTTCCTGCAACACACTTGGCTTATAGCCTGACGTGGATGAACCAAGTACTGCCGTTGCCGATGCGTGCTTCTGAATTTCCATAAAAACAGTGTGTTTTATTTCAATCCGCTCCGGAACGCTTTCCTGAATCCAGTCTGCGTTCTCTACCGCGGCTTTTATATCTGCTACAAAACTTAACGCACCTTCGGCAGGCATCGGTACATCAGCAAGCCTTGGCAGTGAGGTGCGTGCGTTGTCGAGCATTTCATTGATTTTTCGATCCGCATCAGCGGATGGGTCATAAACACGGACGTTCCAGCCGTTTAACAGAAAGCGCGCTGCCCACCCGCCACCTATTACACCACCACCGATAATGGCTGCTGTTTTCATATCTGTTTTGGTCATTACGCCTTACCGACAGGTGATTGCTTTTTAAGATTCAGCATTTCGCGGACTTCCTCCGGGCCCATTATCTTTGAACCCATGCTTTCAATGATGGTGACAGAACGCTCCACCAATTGCGCATTGGTGGCAAGCACACCTCTTTCAAGCCAGATATTATCTTCAAGCCCCACCCGAACGTTACCACCGGCAAGCACTGCCGCTGCTACATAGGGCATTTGATTGCGACTAATAGAAAACGCTGAAAACACCCAGTGGTCAGGCACATTGTTAACCATCGCCATAAAGGTATTCAGATCGTCCGGTGCACCCCAGGGTATTCCCATACACAGTTGCACCAGTGCCGGGTCTTTCAGAACGCCCTCTTCAACCAGTTGCTTTGCAAACCAGAGATGCCCGGTATCAAACGCTTCAATCTCTGGACGAACGCCGAGAGCAGTCATCATCTGGCCCATGGCGCGCAACATGCCAGGAGTATTCGTAGCGACGTAGTCCGCTTCGGCAAAGTTCATCGTACCGCAATCAAGTGTGCAGATTTCCGGCAGACATTCAGCGATGTGAGCAACTCTCTCAGAAGGACCAACCAGATCAGTACCATCGCCCGGCGGTAGCGGGTTTTCACCACCACCAAACACCAGATCGCCACCCATACCTGCAGTCAGGTTAAGCACAACATCAACATCGCTGGATCTGATTCGATCAGTGACCTCTCTATAGTATTCAAGCTTTCGCGACGGTGTGCCTGTGTCCGGATCTCGCACATGGCAATGCACGACTGCAGCCCCTGCACGGGCAGCATCAATAGCGCTGTTGGCAATCTGCTCCGGACTGCGGGGAACGTGGGAGGAACGGTCCTGCGAGCTGCCTGAGCCAGTTACCGCGCAGGTGATAAATACATTTTTATTGGGAGTCAGACTCATAAATTACAGACCTTGAATGGTTCTGCATGATTGTATCTGCCAATACCCGTCAGGCCCACGAGTTTATTCAACTTGCTGTACTTCCTAACGCCATAGTCAGTTCAAGAAGTGACCTCAGTAAACCACGAGCCAACCGGGCCTGTTGGAAAACTCTGACTGAATTCAATAGACCGGTGTCTGGCGCGTGAAAAGGTTAGCCAACATCAGGCAAATCCCATTCTCACCCACTCCCGAATATTGACGTTCCAAAACAGAATATTGTCGCTGATACAATTTTTTTGGCGGATATTCCGCTGACCTTTGTTAAGTCAGTAGAGCGCAATACGACAATGTAGTTCTACAAGAACAACAACCTTAGACACTTCACATTTCTATTCGACAAATCAACGCTTGAATGAGAACTGTTCCAACATTTTTATCCGATAAGCGCCCGCCTCTTTGGCACAGTTACTGTCAATGATCTCTTCATTTTCGCCTCAGACAATTCAGTGCTAAAAACAAGTCAACAAATCTTGTCTATCGATGTGAACGACCAGAAGCGCGTACCGAAAAGCGCTCGTATTGTGGCGACCTACGTCCTTTCAATTCTCACGTTACTGACAGCTATATTCTTCAGCTACTCGGTTCTGCAGAATGTCATCACAACACAAAGAACGCTAACAAAAGTAAATACATTAGTGCGGGATACTCAATTTGCTGTCACAGACTCAACTGCAGTTCTAAACGACTATCGACAGGAAATAAAGACAAGCGAACCCGGCAGTCGCCTTGTACAACTGATTACACGACGGGCCAGCAATTCTGTAAGTGAGTTAAAAACCATAAAGACAGCGATTGAAAACATGACCACCAAACTCGAGGCTACTCCTGTTTGGGATGAAATCAAATGGATCATTGAAGACAAGAACGACTCGCTACATGAAAAACTGGGTGACTACATTCGCCAAATGGAGTTAACAACAACCCAGGTAGAAGACACCAGCACTACCACATTGACTCAAATACCAGTTGAAGCTGCGGGCACCAGATATGGCGCTATGCTTGTCGGGTACCAAAAGGCATCAGACTTACTGGAAGAAAAGATAAATGAAAACTCTGCTCGAATTGAAAACGTGCATCGAGCCATCACCGCGCTGATTGTCACTGTTGTTCTACTGATCAGCATATTCGTGGTGGTTCCGCTTTGGCGGCGTGTGATTAGAGAGCATCAGCAACTTGAGGAGGCTCACAATAATCTCTATAAAATCGCATACACAGACAAAGCGACTGGCCTACCCAACCTTGACGGACTGGAGAGCCAATTAAACCATCAGAACTCATCACCCGATTCATCCACAGGCTTTTACCTACTGCTTGTCAGATTCAAAAATCTTGATGAGCTGTACAATTTAATAGGAAGCCACAAGGTCGATGAACTATTGCAGTCAGTCAGCAGGAGGCTCGAAACCTGGGACAACAGACAACTACAGTGGTGCCGCAGTGGTGAAGCGGAGTTCAGCGCGATCATTTCAGAACAACAGTTCGGCGCCGCAGATGAATGGATTCAAGCACTACACAATTCCGTGACCGGGAAACTGACAGTAGAAGGCATCATAGTAAGACCCGAAGTCAGCATGGCGGTATCAAGAATTAAAAATTCAGAGACTTTCTGCACTGATGTGCTGTGGGAACATCAGTCTAACGCCAGACTCGCATCGGTCAATTTTAACCCGCCTATCTGTTGGTTGCCTGAATATCAACCGGGCATGAAAAATAAGCTTGCAGCAAGGAATGATCTGATAAATCGCATCAGTGAAGGAATTAAAGCTGGTGAATTTCTACCGTACTACCAGCTCAAGTTTTGTGCAAAAACCGGACAGGCCTGCTCGGTGGAAGTACTGGCACGGTGGATAACACCAGACGGCACACTGGTATCACCGGGTGAATTTATACCTGCAGCTGAAAGCTCAGGCTTAATTATTAAGCTTACTTACTCGTTGTTTAATCAGGTACTGACTGACATCAATCAATGGTGCGCGTCTGGTCTTCCAATAGGTCGCGTCGCAATCAACGTCGCCGCCGATGTACTGCATCACACTGAATTTTTAAATCGACTTGATGAGATGAACAAGTCTTTGCCAGCGCTGTGTGAGGGGCTCGAAATGGAAATCACAGAGAACATCGCGCTTGGTGATCAGGTTAAACAAACCAGCAAAATACTCCAACACATCAGAGCCATGGGTATTCACGTCGCAATTGATGATTTTGGTACCGGCTACGCGTCTCTTCAAACACTGATCGACACGCCACTGGACGTATTGAAAATTGATAGATCTTTTGTACTGCCGATGACGGAAAGCGGTGAAGGCAACGAAGTGGTATCAGCGATGATATCCCTCAGTAATAAGCTCAAGAAGAAGTGTGTAGTGGAAGGAATAGAAACCGAGTGGCAATGGACTCAGTTAGCAGAACTCGGAGCTGATGAGCTACAAGGGTTCTTTTTTCACAAGCCCTCAAACTATTCTGACACAACAGAATTCCTGCACCATTCCATCGATTGGAAAATGACGGGCTAACTATTCGACGCGGTTCCGCGGTCCAGGCACGGACACTGCAATCCATCCCTAAATGGACTGGAGACTAGCTGTGAGTACAAGATGCGCGCGACTTATCCTCGCCTCTATTATTTTAACGGCTAGCGTTTCACTCGCAGCCAACGGGAAACCACAGGCAGAAATTCTTCACTGGTGGTCAAGCCCCGGTGAGTCTGCAGCACTGCAGGTGCTAGTCGACGCATTCAAGTCTCGTGGAGGTCACTATTATGACTCCACCAAGGATGACCAGATCGCCAGTAGAGAAGAGGCGATAGAACGGTTGAGCAAAGGCTACCCTTCAACACTTACCCAATGGAACGCTGGCAGAGATATTCAGGAATTCTACGAATACGGAATTACCGATTCCATCACTGATCCAAAGCTTATCGCAAAGTTAAAAAGCAGCCTCCCAAAACCTATTCTGGACGCAGTCACCTATCAAGGTGAAATTATCGCTATGCCACTCAATATTCATAGCGAGAACTGGATGTGGTACGGCAATCATTTGCCGCTAGACTCCAGCAAGCTCATCTCAAAAGATTGGCAGAAGTTCATCGATCAGGGGGTGGCACTGGCTGAAAAGGATATTCCTCTACTTGCCGTTGGTGATCAGTCATGGCAGGTTAGAATTCTTTTCACGAGTGTCTTTCTCAGTATCGCCCGCGAGCGATACAAAGAATTCTACTTAAGCGCTGAACCAACAGCAGCTGTTGTAGAAAACAAAGAATTCAAACGCGTCTTGCAGGTGTTCAATCAGATCGCGAATCTAAGTGAGTCATTCGGAGACGGAAACTGGAATACGCAAGTGAAAGCGGTTGCAGATAACAAGGCAGCTGCCACTTTTATGGGAGACTGGGCCAAAGGTGAATTCCAGTCCCTTGGCAAAACCGCTGGTGAAGACTACGGCTGCACGCTGACAGCAGGGGATGACCCGAGCCTGTTGCTGGTAATTGATGCATTTATTCTTGGTAAAATGACGGACCCAATGGACAGATCAGGACAAGCGCTCATGCTTGATGTGATATCCGATCCGAAGGTTAATCAGGAATTTAATAAACTCAAAGGCTCTGTGTCACCGTTTGTTCGCCCCGCAGATGATGAGCTCGATGTGTGTAGCAGACAGGTCCACAATGCGCTGGCCAATGATGATTCGGTAATCCCACCGTATGCGTCTTATCGACGCGGTCAGTATATGCACGACATTGACAACGAGATATACCGTTTCTGGAAGGCGTCTCAGGAAAGCGACAAGGATCCGGCTGAAGAGCTCCAGATCAGTATCGATAATTTTAAAAAGATTATCACCGCTATACGCACCGAGGCAGAACAATCGTTGGCGAACATTCAAGAGTAGAACATGCCGATAAGCCCACAGTCATATCCGAAGCCAGGAACATGCTGAGCAGCCAGCGCTCTGCCAGCAAAAGTTAGCTGCGAAAGGTCGGAAAGTCCGCGTCGCCCGCCACTGGCTGCGCTGCGATCAGTCTCTCAAACTCAGCTCTGCATCTCGCCACGATTCAAACACCCTGCAGAACAGAGAAAACCAAGCTATATAAGTGTATGTTTTGGCAGTCGGACCTGTATAATCCGGCTCGTGTAGCGAATACTCCCCACACCGGCGAAGCGAAATTCCGTGCCGCAGAGGGCATTACACTGTCTCTCAGCCTGTACCTCACTAGACGCCGGCGCCCTGTTAGTAACCACAAGTTAATTATGAATACTGAAAAATTGCGCAATATCGCGATTATTGCTCACGTTGACCATGGCAAAACCACGCTGGTCGATAAGCTCCTGAATCAATCCGGCACGCTGGATCGAAAGAATGCCGATGCCGAGCGCATCATGGACTCCAATGATCAGGAAAAAGAACGCGGCATAACGATTCTTGCGAAGAACACCGCAATCGAGTGGCAGGACTACCGCATCAACATCGTCGACACCCCGGGGCACGCCGATTTTGGCGGCGAAGTCGAGCGGGTACTGTCGATGGTCGATAGCGTGCTGTTACTGGTTGATGCAGTTGACGGTCCGATGCCACAAACCCGCTTTGTTACGTCCAAAGCTTTCGAACGCGGCCTGAAGCCGATTGTGGTTATCAACAAGGTTGATCGTCCAGGTGCTCGACCTGATTGGGTTATGGATCAGGTATTTGATCTGTTCGACCGGCTCGGCGCTACCGATGAACAGCTCGATTTCCCGGTGATCTACGCTTCTGCAATCAACGGCATCGCCGGTATGGAAGTCGAAGAGATGGCAGAAGATATGACGCCGTTGTTTAAGATGATCACAGAAAAAGTCCCGGCACCTGAGGTTAACGTAGACGGCCCTTTTCAGATGCAGGTATCAGCTCTGGACTACGACAGTTACGTCGGTGTTATTGGTGTCGGCCGAATCTCACGCGGAGCACTCCGCCCTAACCAACAGGTCGTTGTTAAATCTGCAAGCGGTCAAGAACGCAAAGGCCGCGTACTCAATGTTAAAGGCTACATGGGCCTTGAGCGCGTTGATACTGAAAAAGCCACCGCTGGTGATATCGTATGCATTAACGGTATCGACGGATTGTCTATCTCAGACACTTTGTGCGACCCTGAAACTATAGAGGCGTTGCCACCATTGTCTGTGGACGAACCCACAGTAAGCATGACCTTCCGTGTGAATGATTCACCTTTTGCAGGTAAGGAAGGCAAATTTGTCACATCCCGCAATATCCGCGAACGCCTTGAACAGGAACTCATTCATAATGTGGCGCTGCGGGTAGAACCAGGTGATTCAGCAGACAAGTTCAAAGTGTCCGGTCGCGGTGAACTGCACTTATCTGTTCTGATCGAGACCATGCGTCGAGAAGGTTATGAGCTTGGTGTTTCCAGACCCGAAGTTATACAAAAAGAGATCGACGGAGTTGTACAAGAGCCGTTTGAGCAGGTTGTCGTAGACATAGAAGACACTCATCAGGGTCCGGTAATGGAAGAACTCGGACTACGTAAAGCCGAAATGACCAATATGGAACCGGACGGCAAAGGTCGCTTGAAGATGGAGTTTATTATCCCATCACGCGGGCTGATTGGTTTTCGTGGCATGTTCTTAACCATGACTTCCGGCTCCGGTATCTTAACGAGCGTGTTTGATCATTACGGCGAGGTTAAATCTGCTGGTGTGGTCTCACGGCAAAATGGCGTTCTGGTTTCCATGGTAACCGGCAAAACATCTGCCTTCTCGCTATTTAACCTGCAGGATCGTGGGCGCTTATTTCTCGGCCATGCAATCGATATATACGAAGGCCAGATTCTGGGCATTCACTCACGATCAAATGATCTGGTTGTTAACGCGACCAAGGGCAAGCAACTCACCAACGTTCGAGCCTCCGGCACCGACGAGGCGCTTACCTTGACGCCACCCATCGTCCACTCACTCGAGCAGGCGCTGGAATTCATCGAAGACGACGAACTGGTGGAGGTCACACCGGAGAGTATTCGTATTCGCAAAAAGATGCTCAAGGAAACTGACAGGAAGCGAGCCTCTCGCAGCGCCGCGTAGTATCCACACTGGTAACCTGCCAGGCTGCAACCTGAATGAAAAACAGACCGGGCCATTGCCCGGTCTTTTTTGTTACCCTGAACCAAGTCAATCATCAGGGACCAAATCAGTGCCTAAATTCTCAGCCAACCTCGGCTTTTTATTTACCGAATTATCTCTTTCCGAAGGTATTGAAGCTTCTAGAAAGCATGGCTTTGATGCGGTCGAATGTCACTTTCCGTACTCAACGCCTGCAGCCGAGACCAAAGCAGTTCTGCACGCAACGGGCTTGAAGATGCTCGGACTCAATACAGTCAAAGGTGATGAATCGCAGGGCGACAACGGCCTCGCGGCACTCCCAGACCGTGTCGATGAGGCCCGCGCAGCGATCGATCAGGCAATCAATTATGCCGCGGCAATAGACACACCTAACGTTCATGTTATGGCAGGCATCGCGTCTGGTGCCGATGCGCACAACTGCTATCTCGACAATCTCAGCTATGCCACATCTGCTGCGGCAAAGCACGGTATTACCATTCTTATCGAACCACTCAATTCGTACGATGCACCCGGCTACTACATGAATCACACAAGCCTTGCTGAAGAGGTTATTGAAACTGTTGCAGCCGATAACCTGAAACTGATGTTTGACTGTTATCACGTGCAAATAATTGAGGGGGATGTCTGCCGTCGAATGAAATCCCTGCAGCCAATCATCGGCCATATACAAATCGCGTCAGTTCCCGACCGTACCGAGCCGGATGCAGGGGAGCTAGACTATCGCTACGTCATGGATGCAATACACGCGATGGGTTATTCCGCGCCAATCGGCGCTGAGTACAAACCTGCCACCTCCACATCTGCAGGCCTTGGCTGGCTCGAATTATTGCGCTAGGTGTTGGTGTAAAGGAAGTGTTGATAAAAAGCCGTGACAGGACTTTCCTGCCACGGCTTAATCTTCAGAGGCACTGTACAGCGGTAACAATTACCACCATGAGCTACTGAATGACTGAATCAATAACATGAATGATTCCGTTCTCAGCCTTAATGTCAGTAATGATTACCTTTGCATCATTAACAAACAACGCACCATCGCGGATAGAGAGTGCTACTTCAGCGCCGCTGGCAGTTTCAACGGAAGTACCGGTGGCTGCAAAGGCCGACACTGAATCCACAGTTGCACCGCTGATCACATGCGTGAGTAGTATATTACTAAGCGTTGGCAGATCACCGAGTAACGCGGTAATTGTGGCATCACCGAGCTGTGCGAACGCTGCATCTGTAGGTGCGAATACCGTAAAAATACCGCTGTGATCAGCCAATACTGTATCGAGACTCGTGGCTTGCAACGCCGCGATCAGTGTATTAAATCGCCCATCAGATATCGCAACATCAACCACTGACCCTTTGGCAGTAACCGGCGCCAGTGGCGTCAGCACTGTGTCGATGACATGGATCACACCGTTAGATGCGAAAACATCAGTTGCAGTTACCTGCGAGAGATTCACGTATAAATCACCCTCGTTCAACGACAACGCAAACTCACCACCATTCGCCGCGGTTATCTTGGTACCCGCAAGACCGACCGCCGTTGCCGCATCGACTGAAGTGCCTGCAACAACATGGTAGAGCAGGATATCTTTCAGTGTGTCAGGGTCAGCTAGCAGTGCATTAATGGTATCTTCACCCAATGCGGCGAATGCTGCGTCTGTTGGTGCAAAAACGGTATAGTGAGTGTTTTCATCACTTAGCACTGTATCGAGTCCGGTTGCCTGTAAGGCGGCAGCCAGCGTATTGAATGAACCTGCGGCAACCGCTGTGTCAACGATGTTTGCCAGACCTTGCGGGGCAGTTACCGGATCTGCACCGGACTGATCCTCAGGCTCAGCAGGTGTGAGAACCGCATCGATAACGTGGATCACGCCGTTGGATGCCGCAACATCCGCAACGGTGACTTCCGAGTCGTTTATAAACAACGCACCATTACTCAGCGACAGTGCCAGCGTGTCACCGTTAGCAGCCTCAACCGGACTACCAGCTAAACTGATCGCGACTTCAGAGCTGACCGCACCCGGCACCACGTGGTACAGCAAAATGCTTTCGAGTGTCTCAGGGTCTGCCAGTAAAGCGGCGATGGTATCACTGCCAAGTGCAGCAAACGCATCATCAGTCGGTGCAAAAACTGTGTAGCTTGATGACTCGTCTGCAAGCACAGCATCAAGACCCGTAGCCTGAAGTGCGGTAACCAGGGTATTGAAGTTTCCTGCAGCAACTGCAGTTTCTACAATATTACTCGCCGAAACGTCGGCACTCATACCACCTGATGAGTTTGTGACTACGGTTGTGTTAGAAACTGTACTGGCAGAATCGCCGAGTTTCGCACTACCGTCGCAAGCCGCAAGGCCTAAAAATGCGGCGGCGATAATAGCCTTCTGCGTGAGTATGACGGGCTTCTTGCCGATCGAGCAATTGAACATGAGCGGGACTCCAATAGATTAGCGGGCTCTCCTCTTGATTGAGGAAGGGCCACACTATGCTGTTGGAGCAGTGAATCAACGGTGTTGAGCCCGTGAACACGCCGTGACTCAACGCTATGCCAGTACTTCAATGAGCCAGAGCCGGTTGAAAATGTGAACCGGTTCCGGCAACTATCCCGCCTTCAGATACTCCCCTGCCACCTGCAGGTTATCGACGGGCAATGACTGACTTACTACTTCACCAACCATCTCTGCCGTTATGGGCGAAAGCGTCCAGCCGAGATGACCGTGGCCGGTGTTGTAAAACACCCCTGATAACTTACCACTACCAATGCGTGGCATCATATTGGGCATCATAGGACGCAAACCAGCCCACGCAATGACATGCTCGGTATCTACTTGCGGGAAATACCGACGGCACCACTCGACCAATGGCCTGATGCGGTCATCGCGAATGTCGCGGTTGTCGCCGTTGAACTCGGCCGTTCCCGCTATCCGAAAACGATCAACCCCAAGACGACTGGTTACGATCTTTGCTTCGTCATCAAGAATACTTACCCACGGTGCCGCCTGCTGACTGACTTCATCATTAAGCGGAACAGTGATTGAGTAACCTTTAACCGGATAGATGTTTACCCTGTCACCCAGTTGCGACGCTATAGCGCGACTGCCGACTCCGGCACAAACAACCACACCATCAAATTCCGCAAGCTCAACGTCTGCCTTGGATTCTTTGGATAAACCGGGCGCTATATTGGCGTATTGCACCTGCACCGATTTACCCGTGTGATCAACGCTTTTAACATCGGTATCACACCGAAAAGTCGCCCCTTGTCGAACACAGGCATCAGCAAGACCACGGGTGTACTTATGAATATCTCCAGTCGAATCACTTGGCGTGAAATACCCGCCATGAAATTCACCCGAGAGCGACGGCTCAATGGCTTTCATTTCACTTTCGGTCACTGCGCGACGATCAAGGCCACCCTTGTTTAACAACTCGTTGACCCGGGTCGCGTGATCGTACTCTTTTCTGGAAGAGTAAATATGCAGTATGCCGCGCTGCTCATAGTCAAAGTCAATCTGCTCTTGCGCCGCCCAGGTTTGTAGATGTTCGCGTGCCGCCACTGCAAGCCGTGCGGTCTCTATGGTGTTACTTTCATAGTTGGGAATGTTGCCAACGAACTCTGCCATCCATGACAGTTTGTGCCAGTCCGGTCGAGGGTTTACAAGCAATGGAGCGTCTTTGCGCATCATCCACTTGAGTCCCTTAAGCACCGTTGACATCTGCGTCCACACCTCTGCATTGGATGCAGACAACTGGCCACCATTAGCAAAGGAAGTTGCCATCGCAGGGTAACGATGACGATCAAAAACAGTGACTTCATAGCCACGGTTGAGAAGTGCATAACAGGTGGTGACACCGGTGATACCAGCGCCAATAACAGCAATTTTGCTATTGGGTTTTTTGGTGGGTTTTGTGGTCATCTCTTAAGTCCCGACAGATTGTTCAGATTACAGTGAGATTGCACGCTTAAACGCAATCCCTTCCTAATCCCATCTGTCACGGAACCTGAGAGCTTCGGTGACAATAGCCACACTACCCCTTCGGTGAGCGCGATGTTGAAACGCGCTACTCTCCAGATGTCTCTGTGAAATGTGGTCCGGTTGCCTGAGAGTTTCCTGGGTGTTGCTCCTTCGGCGTCGCCAGAGTTCTTGCCGGCGATCTCTCCCACATTGCACTTCAGCACTGCCAATAACTCCAGTGCGTTCGAGACTGTGCCACATTGCCTGAATCAGGCCGTTGTGGCAAGGAAATGCTGTTAATTTTTATCGCACAAGATCAGCAGACGCTGACTTTACACGCCGTTTGTAACGGTAAGATTGGCAAAAGCTTTAGAGATTCTGCCGAAACAATAGAAGTCACAGGGAAATAACGGAAAATGTAACTGTATTTTTATACAGTATCTGCTTACTATGTTTAGCAGTCAGTGTAGCCACTTTTCTCAGGTGGCAAAGTGAATCAACAACAATCAGATTTTATCCTGCGGGCAATGCAACAACTCAGGCAGGTGGTAGACCAGTGTGCAGAGAACTCCGCAACGGCCACTGCCATCCTCGGTCGACGAACCGTCGGCAGACACATTGTTGTGGTGCGTATAATCGCCGAGCTGGATGAAGGATTTTCTGCACCCCTTAACTCGCACGCAAGTCACTCCAAAGCAAGCCATTCCGGCAGGAGTTCAACTATAGAACCAGACTACTCAAAGCAGACTGAGCACCACAATAAAAGCAATCAGACTAACCGATGGCATAAGCCGATATTCGATTTATAAACTATTCTCTGTTAGGCACGACTTCATAACCTGGCTCTTCCGGTTCATCATCCGTCATTTCCGCAGGAAAACCGGGGGCGAGAATACTCAATCCGGTAGCATCTTCAAGCCTGCGAATAATATTCGGTGACCACTCACGTGATCCGTAACGCTTTTCACCATCTTTAAAGATATCTATTAATAAAGGACTGATCTCCAAGGGTACATTGGCACGATCCGCAACCGCTTGAAACAACCCGATATCTTTGCTGACAAGATCCATCGTAAAAGAGATATCACGTGAGCCATTGAGAATCACCTGGCTTTCGGTTTCATGTACAAACGAAGTGCCGGAAGATATCTTTATCGCTTCATAGGTTGTGTTCAGGTCCATACCGGCAGCTTTGGCAGTGACCAGCGCTTCACAACAAGACAATAAGTTCGCTGTAGCAAGGTAGTTGGTTATTACTTTCAAAACAGAAGCTGAGCCCAACGGCCCGGTGTGCAACAGTCTGCGACCGAGTGATTTTAAAACAGGCACTATTCGATCAAAAGTTTCACGCTCACAACCGGCAAAAATTGATATGTTGCCAGTATCTGCACGATGACATCCACCAGATACCGGGCAGTCCACCGCCGATGCACCAAGCTGTTCCACCATTGCACCAAGGCGTATCACTTCGGCTTCATCTGTGGTCGACATCTCCATCCAGATCTTGCCGTCGGACAAGCCTTGCAATAGACCATCCTCAGCCTCCATCACCGCGGCTGAGGCTGCAGGTGAAGGCAAACAGGTAATCACCGCTTCACAAGCTTGCGCCATTTCTTTGGGGCTGTCCGCCCACGCAGCACCCTTATCGAGGAAAGGTTGTGCAATAGACTTATCCAGATCACGCACAGTCACATCATGACCGTTGCGAATCAGACTGCCTGCCAGCTTACCGCCAACATTCCCTAAACCAATGAAGCCGATTTTCATGCTTGTGAGACTCGTAAATTTTTAACGCCCCCACCCTACGCCAATCAGACTGAATTACTTTGCTGAACCCGACCCGCAGCTGCGGTCTCGATTATTCCGGCAAGCACTTCCAAACCGCTGCGCACCAATTCCGGAGTTGAGTGACTGAAGTTCAGACGGAGCGTTGACTGAGGTGTGGTACCTGCAGGGTAAAACGCCTCACCAGGCATAAATGCAACGCCTTGAGCGATAGATTGATCCAGTAACAAGCGCGTGTCCATCGCAAAGGCTGGCTTCAGTTTCAGCCAGAAGAACAATCCACCATCAGGTCGCTTCCAATCCGCAAGATGAGTAAATGTATCCTGCAAAACCTCTTGAAAATTATCCCGACGCTTTTGATAAAACCCGATCAGGTTACGATCATCATGCGTTTCTAATAGTGCTGAGATTAGCTGCTGACTGAGACGACAACTATGTAGATCGGCCGCCTGTTTTAACCGTACCAACTGCGGAAATAGTGTTTTGGAACACGCAAGGTATCCTAACCGCAAGCCGGGTGCATAAGACTTTGAAAACGATCCCTGATAGATCCAGTTAACCTCTTGCATGTACGCACACACAGGGGTTCTGTCACAGTCGCTGTACACCAGGTCGCGGTAAGGATCATCTTCGAATAGAATGCTTCCGGTTGCATCGCAGGCTGCAGCAAGAGTCTTTCGCTGTTCGGATGAGTAGCAGTGGCCAGTCGGGTTCTGAAATGTTGGAATGGTGTAAGTCAGACGCGTACCGGAAATTTTCGAGTCTCCAGGGCCTGAGTCAATAATACCAGGCTCACCAATACTATAGCCGCGATACTCAGCACCAAAAAGATCAAACGCCTGAAGTGCTGCAAGATAGGTGGGCACTTCAACTGCAACCTTCACACCCGGCTCGACAAATAACTTTGCCACCAGGTCGATCCCCTGCTGGGAGCCGGAAAGTATCAGAACCTGATTTGACTCCACCTGCAGTCCTCGTTTGCACAATGACTGCGCTACCTGCTCACGCAGTTTGTCATCTCCCTCGGACGGCCCGTACTGCATATGACGCGAAGAAAGAGACGCGTAGTCAAAAGTTGGAAAACACTTAGCAGCGGGCAGCCCACCGGCAAACGAAATCATACCCGGCCGATCAATGACTTTAAGTATTTCCCGAACAGGCGACTCAGCCAGATTTTTAATTCTATGTGCGAACATTGCCATATTCCCTATTTAGGTCAATATATCTGACCTTTTTATAGGAATCCTAATTTATAGTCAACCATATTGACCCATACTAATTGACAGTTCATCTCGCAACGCTTAACGTACAGGCATGATAAAGGAAAGTCGCGAACAGCAACTACGGGAAGCAATAGAGCTATTCTTTTTCTCTTATCGCGCTTTCACACATGGCCCGGATGAGATTCTCGCAAAGCGCGGGTTAGGCCGGGTGCATCATCGAATTCTGTACTTTGTCGGCCGGCAACCGGGCCTCTCGGTTAACGACCTGCTTCGTGTTTTACAGATATCAAAACAAGCGCTTAATCCACCCCTGCGACAACTGCTAAGCATGGAGCTTGTCAGGAACGAGCAATCCAAAGCGGATCGCAGGGTTCGCGAGTTACGTTTGACACCATCAGGCAAAAGACTCGAAGCCAGACTCACCGGCACTCAGATATTGCAGCTGGAAAATGTATTCCAGGATCAGGGGAAAAAATCTGAAAAGGCGTGGAAACAGATCATGCAACAACTATCTGAGGACTGACTGGCTTACTTTCCGTAACTCCAAAGCCAGTCACTCGGCCAAGCTCCTGATATGACGGCAAACAATTGCAGCTATACTATGCCGATCATATTGTGAATCGAGTGCCCCTGATTGAAAGACTTTGATGAACTTCGCTCTGTACTTGAACTTGAGCGAATAGAAGACAACCTATACCGGGGCCAAAGTTACCGCACACCATGGGGTCGGGTGTTTGGAGGCCAGGTACTGGCACAGTCGATACACGCTGCACAACTCACTGTGCCGGATGATCGCGTGTTGCACTCGATGCATGCCTACTTCCTGCTAGCAGGCGATATCGAGTTGCCCATCGTCTACGATGTGGAGCACGTCAGAGACGGGGGCAGCTACACAACCAGAAGAATAAAAGCGATCCAGAAAGGCCGACCAATTTTCACAATGGAGGCGTCATTTCAACGACCGGAAGACGGCTTGAGCCACTCGTTGCCTATGCCGGATGTCCCGCCACCAGAGGGGTTGCTCAATGATCAACAGATCGCTGAAAAGCTCAAAGAGGCATCACCGCAACTCTACAACCTCACCCGTGCAGAACGGCCTATCGAATGCCGTCCGACCAGAGGCATTGAACAATACTCAACACCACACGGACAAGCATGCCAACATATCTGGATTAGAGCTCGTGGCACATTAAACGACAACGACCGCACACATCAGGTTGCCCTGACCTACGTATCTGACTACAACCTGCTGGCAACTGCGTTGCTGCCACATTGGGCACTGGCATCACGTGAAAAAGTATTCATGGCAAGCCTTGACCACGCTATGTGGTTTCACCGACCTTTTAGAATGGACGACTGGCTGCTTTATAGCATTGAAAGCCCCAGCACCAGCAGTGGCAGAGGTTATTCCCGGGGAGACTTGTTCACCAGAAACGGGGAACTTGTCGCATCAGTTGCACAGGAAGGCCTGATCCGTTCACAGCGCAACTAACACCAACTAACCCTGCTTAGCAGCAACACACAGCAGTCAGTTTGAACAGCGCAAAAGCCGGCTATTCACAATATCACCATTCCAGACCAGTGCGAGCTCATCTCCATTGAGATTTAAGTTAATCCGGTAATTACGGCTATCGTCCTCACCACATATTGCATTTGCCACTCCAGCTGCATCAGCATCGTTAATAAAAACGTTCGCCCAGCTAAGGCGGCACCAGACATCACCATGTTGCAGCCAGTCAGCACTTATTTTAAAAGGTGCATAGTGCTTTGTTCCAAAAGGAACGATCAGGCTACGGGCACATTGTGCCTGCGTTCCCCACGCACCATAAAAGACGGCACCATAAGAGACGTCACCATAAAAGCGAGAGCGGTCCGCAACAGCCATTGTTGAAACACTGAGAGACGCCAGCAATACAAAATTTGCAAACTTGTTGCACGGATGAACTTTCATATGATTAGACCAGGCAAATGACAAACTCTCATTGGGAGGGTGTCGTTAAAGCCATTATTGAAATTCTATTCGACTATATTTTAAATACACCTACCCAATGCTAAGTCACTCTCCCAAAGAGGGTGTCGCCAAAGGTCTGAATTTTTGCGATTATTGCTGGAGGCAATAAAGAGCAATTCAGATGGGGATAAAACGTCGAGTTGTTAAAGCAGACACGAGCGGTCAGTTGCAATTGCCCATTGAGGGTGAAGACGAT